>NZ_JBFOCR010000020.1:0-212925 GCF_040907935.1 Aeromonas sp. s2
TCTGTCAGACATTGCTGTTGGGGTATCGCCAAGCGGTAAGGCAGCGGGTTTTGATCTCGCCATCCCTAGGTTCGAATCCTAGTACCCCAGCCATTATTCTGTTCTCTTCCACCCAGTGGTTGACAACAAACGGCTATGTAGCTCAGTTGGTTAGAGCATCGCACTCATAATGCGGGGGTCACAGGTTCGAATCCCGTCATAGCCACCATTTTGAAGAACGTTCCTGCAATCATCTGATTGCAAAGAACACTGTTGGGGTATCGCCAAGCGGTAAGGCAGCGGGTTTTGATCTCGCCATCCCTAGGTTCGAATCCTAGTACCCCAGCCATTTTTACTTGTATTCGACGAAAGTCGTGCACAAGACGGCTATGTAGCTCAGTTGGTTAGAGCATCGCACTCATAATGCGGGGGTCACAGGTTCGAATCCCGTCATAGCCACCATTACTCTTGCGGAAGTGGCGAAATTGGTAGACGCACCAGATTTAGGTTCTGGCGCCCTAGGCGTGAGAGTTCGAGTCTCTCCTTCCGCACCATCGAAAGCAGTACCAAACAGACCAGCTCAGGCTGGTTTTTTTGTATCCGGCGTTTGCCACTTTTCTCTTCCCCTCTCCATGCCATTGCACCTCTACAACCCCTCCCATGTATCAGCGGCTGGGCCTTGTGCTCTCCTCTGCGACGACGCTCATGCCCCGCTCCCGTTTTATGCCGTCCTTTTCATGTCAGATTACTGCGGGCAATAAAAAGGCGGCCCGCAGGCCGCCATGTCATGTGCGTCGTCAGAACGGGAAGAACCAGGGGATGGCGATGACGCTCACCACCATCACCAGCGCCGTAAAGGGCACGCCGATGCGCACGAAGTCCACGAACTTGTAGTTGCCTGGGCCCAGCACCAGGGTGTTGACCGGCGAGGAGACCGGCGTCATGAAGGCCGCCGAGGCGGCGATGGCGATGGTCATGGCAAACGGATAGGGCGAGACCCCCATCTGTTGGGCCGTGCCGAGCGCGATCGGGGCCATCAGTACCGCCGTCGCGGTGTTGGAGATGAACAGCCCGATGACGGCGCACAGGGCGAACAGACTGGCCAGCATCACCCGCGGCCCCATTTCCCCCACCGCCGAGATCAGTGCGCCGACGATGAGATCCACCCCGCCGGTCTTTTGCAGCGCGAGCGCAAAGGGCAGCATGCCGACGATGAGGATCAGGGTCGGCCAGTGGATGGACTTGTAGGCGCTCTCCATGTCGATGCAGCGAAACTTGCCCATCAGCAGGCAGGCGATCAGCGCCGCTATCACGTTGGGCACGGGATCGGTCACCATCAGCACTATCATGACCCCGAGCGCGATCAGGGCGTGAATGGCCTGACTGCGGGCCGGCGCCATCTCGTCCACTTCGGCCGGCAGCCCCAGCAAGAGGAAGTCGCGGCTGTGGGTCTGCAGCAGGCGGATCAGGCTCCAGTTGCCCACCACCAGCAGGGTATCCCCCATCTGCAGCGCCTCGTCTACCAGCTTGCCGCCAAGCGCCTCGCCGGCGCGGCGGATCCCCACCACGTTGAGGCCGTAGTGGGAGCGAAACGCCACCTCGCGGATGCTCTTGCCGAGCAGACGGGATTCGGGGATGAGCGACACCTCCGCCATGCCCACCTCCCGCGCCTGATCGGAAAAATACTCCCCGCGCAGGATCATGGGTTCGAGCCGCGCCTCGCTGCAGAACTCCCGCACGTCCGCATCGGGGTCGGACATGTCGATGAGCAGCACATCCTTGGCCTGGAACTCGGTGACGCCGGAGACGGTCACCATCACCCGCCGGAACTTGCGCCAGCGCTCCACCCCGATGACATTGGCCCCGTAGCGGGCCCTCAGTTGCAGCTCGTCCAAGGTCTGGCCGATCAGGGGGGAATCGGGCCGCAACGCCAGCCGGCGCGCCCGCCCGGCCAGCCGATAGTCACGAATGAGATCGCGCATGGTGCTGCGCCCACTCTGCTTGTGCTTGCCCTCCTCCTCGCTACGTACCAGAGAGGTGCGCATCAGCAGCATGTAGAGGATCCCCATCCCCAGGATGATGACCCCCATGGGGGTGAAACCAAAGAAGCCGAAGCCGTGGATGTCGTGGCGCATCAGCTCGCTGTTGACCACCATGTTGGGCGGCGTCGCCACCAGGGTCATCATGCCGCTGATGAGGCCGGCAAAACCGAGCGGCATCATCAGCCGGCCGGCCGGGATCCCCATCCGGTTCGCCACGCTCAGCACCACAGGGATGAAGATGGCCACCACCCCTGTGCTGCTCATCACGGCCCCCAGCAGGGCGACCGCCACCATCAGCAGCACCAGCAATCGGGTCTCGCTGCTGCCGGCTACCTTCACCAGCGCATCCCCCACCTGATAGGCGATGCCGGTGCGCACCAGCCCCTCCCCCACCACGAACAGGGCGGCGATCAGGATGACGTTGGGATCGCTGAACCCCGCCAGCGCCTGTGGCAGGGTCAGGGTGCCGCTCAGCACGAACAAGATGATGATCAGCAAGGCAACCACGTCCATGCGGACCCTGTTGCTCACAAACAGATAAATGGCGCCCACCAGCATGCAGAGGACCCAGACCAGCTCGGAATTCACGCTCGCTCCTTTCGTTCAACACCCCCCGACCGCAGCGGGGGGATTCCATCAGACCACAGCCCATTCATCCCCATTTTGTGACATGTCAATAAAGGGCAGGGCATCATCGCATATCAGGGTGTCATCGGGGGCCTAAAGTTGCTTGCGGTTTGTCCATTCTTTGAGGTGGCTCGGCCCTGCACGGACAAAAGTCCTGCAAAGACCCCCACGCCGCCCCTAGAATAGGCCCGGTTCACTCCCCCCTATTTTCCAAGGAAATGAAAATGAGCATATTCGAGTGGTTCAGCATCAATCACACCCTGGTGACCATACCGCTGGGCGGTGGCTACGCCATGTCGTGGATCGAAGCCGTCGGCACCCTGTTCGGGCTGGCCTGCATCTGGTGCGCCAGCCAGGAGAAGACCATCAACTACCTGTTCGGGCTCATCAACGTCAGCCTGTTCGCCATCATCTTCTTCCAGATCCAGCTCTACGGCCTGTTGCTGCTGCAGCTGTTCTTCTTCTGCGCCAACCTCTATGGCTGGTACGCCTGGACCCGCCCGGCCAATGCCCAGGGGGATACCCTGCAGATCCGCTGGCTCAGCAAGTCCAAGCTCGTCGCCACCGCCGCCGTGAGCGTGCTGGCCATCGCCCTGCTGACCCTCTATATCGACCCGGTCTTCGCCGCCCTGGCACGCACCTCGGTCGCCCTGCTCAACCTGTTTGGCGCCAACCTCGCCACGCCAGAGCCCTCCCCCGATGCCTTCCCCTTCTGGGATGCCAGCATGACGGTGCTCTCCGTGGTGGCCCAGATCCTGATGACCCGCAAGTACGTGGAGAACTGGATCCTCTGGGTGGTCATCAACATCATCAGCATCGGCGTCTACGCTGCCCAGGGGGTCTATGCCATGTCCCTTGAGTACCTGATCCTGCTGTTCATCGCCGCCAACGGCACTCGCCTGTGGATGGTCAGCGCCAAACGTCCGCAACAGGAAGTCATCGCATGAGCCTACTACCCCATCTGCAATGCCGCCCGGATCAGATCGCCGAACGGGTGGTGCTGTGCGGCGACCCGGCCCGGGTCGACCGCATCGCCAGCCAGCTCGATGAGTGTGACGTGCTGGGCCAGCACCGGGAATTTCGCCTGATCAACGGCCGCTATCAGGGGCTACCCATTACGGTGTGCAGCACCGGTATCGGCGGCGCCTCCGCCGTCATCGCGTTGGAGGAGCTGGTGCAGGCGGGTGCCCGCGCCCTCATCCGGGTCGGCTCCGCCGGCGCCCTGCAGCATGAGATCGCGCTGGGGGATCTTATCGTGGTGGAGGGGGCGGTGCGCAGCGAAGGCGCCTCGCAGGCCTATCTGCCGCCCGAGTACCCCGCCTGCGCCGACATCCGCCTGCAGGCCGCTCTGCTCGCCCATCTCGGCGCCAGTGGCCAGCCTCACTGGCACGGGCTGGTGCGCTCCCACGACAGCTTCTACCGGGATGACGAGCAGGAGGTGTGTCGCTACTGGCACGCCCGCGGTGTGCTCGGGGCGGACATGGAGAGCGCCTCCCTGCTCGCCGTCGGGCGCCTGCGCAAGGTGCGGGTGGCCGCCGTGCTCTGCAACGTGGTGGCCTTCGAGCAGGACGTGCAAGCGGGGGTGAGCGACTACGCAGCCAGCGAAGCCGCCATGATGACCGGCGAGCAGCTGGCCATCGCCGCGGCCCTCCACGCCCTGACCCAATAGAGCGGGTCTGCCGGGGCCGCAAAGGCCCCGGCAAAACGTTACGCCCGGCACATTCGGGGGCACCAGCGCTGGCATCCAGCCCCCGCCCTTGCTAGCCTCATGACCCTCGTCAAGCCGGGCCTTCCCCATGCAGCAACAACCCTACCCCCTCGGTCGCTTTCACGCCGAGCTTGCCGCTCTCGAACCGCGCTTTGCCGCGGCGCTGACGGCCTGCACCCTCCATTCTCGCCGCTACCTGCCGGGCGAACCCATCATGCGCCAGGGGGAGCAGTGCGAGCACCTCTATCTGGTGGCCCAGGGTCGCATCTCCCTCAACAGTGCGGTGCACTCGGGGCGGCTGTTTCAACTCGGCGAAATCGAGTGCCACCAGCAGATCTTCGGCGAGATGGAGTTCTTCAGCGCCACCCCGGTGCAGTGGAGCGTGGTGGCCGAGACCGAGCTGGACGCCGACGTCATCTGCGCCGACAAGCTGGCCAAGCGGCTGCTGGCCGAGCCCGAGCTGACCCTCTTCTTCGCCGCGGCGCTCGCCAGCGACTATCTGGATACCCTGGACATCACCACCAGCCGGCTGCTGCACCCCATCGCCTACAACATCGCCTTCGAGCTGTGGCGCGAGCGCCAGCGCACCCCCATGCTGGGTTCGCGCAAGCGGGCCCACGAGGCGGCGCGCTTCGGTACCACCGAGCGGGTCTATCGGCGCGCCCTCAAGGAGCTGATCGAACAGGGTATCGTCGCCGATGGCCCCGACGGCCCCGTCATCGCCGATTTGGCCAGGCTGCGCGCCTATCTCGAACTTTGACCTTCCTTTACCATCGGAGTCCCCATGCCTGTTTCAAACATGTCCGTCTCAAACTACCCCGAGTTCACCTTCTTCAGCCGCTTTGTCGCCGACATCCAGGCCGGCCGCAAGACCATCACCATCCGCGACGAGAGCGAGGCCAACTGGCAACCCGGCCAACGTCTGGCCCTGTTCACCAACCCGGAGCACCAGCCCTTTGGCACCATAGAGGTGCTGTCGGTCAAGGCTGTCGCCTTCGATGAACTGAATGACGAGCACGCCCGCCAGGAGAACATGACCCTGCCTGAGCTCAAACAGGTGATCCGTGACATCTACCCCACCCTGCCGCCGCTCTATGTCATTGAATTCAAACTGCTTGCCTGAGCCAGATTTGGCCTTTGCCGAGCGATGTGTTAATAGTGTCCTCTTTTGAATCAGAGAGGTGACCCGAGTGTTTGAGATAGCGAGCCTGCGAGAGGGCATGATGCACGGGGTCGAGCTGTTCCAGCTGCTGCTGGAGATCATCTCCATCGCCTGCGTGGTGATAGGGCTGGGCAAGACCCTCTGGCTGGCGGCGCGGGTGCGGGCTCACGAGCCCGGCTTTCCCCATATCCGGCTCTGTTTCGGCAGCTGGCTCATTCTGGCGCTGGAGTTCCAGCTGGCCGCCGACATCCTGGCCACCACGGTGGCGCCGAGCAAGGAGGAGCTGATCCGTCTCGCCATCATCGCGGTGATCCGCACCTTCCTGAACTACTTCCTCGGCAAGGAGCTGGAAGCCCAAGCGGAACGCCAGCAAGACAAGGCAGAGCGCCAGCAGGAACAGCGCAGCGAACAGGTCAAGGCGCCCCAATAGCCCCCTTCCTTGCACAGCATCCCCGCTGGGTACCGTGCCATCCCGACCCCCCGTGGCTCGGGATGGCCCAGTTGTGACCCTCCCCTCACTTCTGACAATCGGCCACTAATGGAACCCTTTTCAAGATTTTCACCGCCCTGTTGACTTCCCGCTCATCTGCGTAAGATAGACACTCTCCTCCCCCTACCGGCCCAGCTGATGAACCCGCGACCTCTCCACACACCCGACATCGACCTCGATAGTTGCGTCATCTACCAGATCTACCCCATGAGCTTTCAGGACAGCGACGGCGACGGCATGGGCGACATCAACGGCATCCGCCAGCGCCTCGGTTATCTGGCCACCCTGGGGGTCGACATGCTGTGGCTCACCCCCCTCTATCGCTCCCCCAAGCGGGACAACGGCTACGACGTGGCGGACTACCGCGCCATCGACCCCGCCTTCGGCACCCTGGCCGAGATGGAGCAGCTGATAGCCGAGGCGGCCGCCCACGGCATCGGCATCATGATGGATATCGTCGCCAACCACACCGCCACCGAGCACGCGTGGTTTGTGCAGGCGCTGGCAGGCGACCCCCGCTATCAGGCCTATTACGTGTTTCGCGATCAGGCCTTCGTCGATGCCCACCCGGTTACCTCGATTTTTGGCGGCAGCGGCTGGCAATACGTGCCGGCGCTGGATCGCTACTACCTGCACAACTTCGATCCCAGTCAGGCCGATCTGGACTGGGACAACCCGGCGGTGCGCGCCGAAATGGCGGCGGTGATCCACTTCTGGCTGGGCAAAGGAGTAAAAGGGTTTCGCTTCGATGTGATCGACATGGTGAGCAAGGATTGGGACCGGCTTGCCATGAGCAATGGCCCGCGCCTGCACGACTATATCCGCGAGCTCAATGCCGAGAGCTTCGGTGGCCAAGGGATCATCACGGTGGGGGAGACCTGGTCGGCCGACCTCGCCCATATGCAGAACTATTCGAACCCCGACGGCAGCGAGTTCAGCATGGTGTTCAACTTCGAGCATCTGGGGCTGGGCAGTGACAAGTGGTCATCCCGCTTCGACCCCCTCGCCTTCAAGCGAGCCATGGCCCGCCACCAGCAAGGGCTACATGGGCGTGGCTGGAACAGCCTGTTTCTCGGCAACCACGATCTGCCCCGCGCCGTCTCCCGTTTTGGCGACGACAGCCCAAAGTGGCGGGAAACCAGCGCCAAACTGTGGGCCATGGTGCTGCACCTGATGCAGGGCACACCCTTCATCTATCAGGGTGAGGAGCTCGCCATGACCAACCGCCACTGGCAGCCGGACGAGCTGCGCGATGTGGAGGCCATCAACTACCGCGTCAGCCAGGCGGGGCTGGACCCTGCCGAGCTCGCTCGCCGCCTCGATGCTATCGGCCGCGACAACGCCCGCACCCCGATGCAGTGGGATGCCGGCCCCAGCGCGGGATTCAGCACGGCCCCCCCCTGGATTGCCCTCAACACCAATCACATCGAGATCAACGCCGCCGAGCAGCTGGCCCGACCCGATTCGCCGTTTCACTGCTATCGCCAGCTCATCGCCCTGCGCAAGGCCCATCCGGTCATTCGCCACGGCGACTTCGAGTTTCTGGATGGGGATGACCCGGAGCGCATCGGCTATCGCCGCTGCTGGCAAGATCCGGCGAGCGCAGAGCGACACACCCTGCTGCTGCTCGCCAATCTCACTGACCACCCCCTGGTCATGCCGCACTTTGACCAGCTGGAGGCAGGTGCCACCCTGCTGACAAGCAACTACCCGGGGCAGCCCACCGCCACCTTTGCCCCCTATCAGGCGGCGGCCTGGCTGCTGCCAGCAAGGGAGTAACGGGCACTCCCTGGCTCGGCGTCAGCCTTCGTCAAGGGGGCTGGCCCCTGTGCCTCCCCCTGCTTATTCCCCTCCCGCTGACCTTGCCGACCCGCACCGGCGATTTACTCACTTAAAAACTTCGCATTTAACGGCTCGTACGACACCGCTTTGAAATATCCGACTCTCCCTCGCTATCGACAATTGAAATAGTGCAACACCCTGTTTTTGCTGGAAATAAGCAGCATCAAAAAAGACTCGTTTGTCATCAAGTGAATATATTCAACACGGTTTAGTCTGGGTTAAAAGTCAATTCAGATTTGCGCCCTTGTGGTTCTTGGTGAGCTCCTTATGGTTTCCATCCGAAGCGTGCGGCACGGCGCCGAACGCCGACGTTCAGGCTTGCGGGCACCAGCCCGCCATAACAACAGGACATCATCATGCGCAAAACCGGTGTGGCACTCGCCATCTCCAGCCTCTTCTGGTTCCACTCGGCCATGGCGGCCCCTCTGATCTTCCCGGACGATCCCGCCCTCAGCAACGGCCAGCACTCCCCCGCCCTCGAGCGCAGCTTCCAGCTGGCCCAGGACGATCTGGGCAACCGGATCCACCAGCTCCACCTGCCCCTCCAGACCGAGCCGGAACTGGTGGCGGAGCTGGAGCAGATTGGCAGGGAGCAGGGCTTTTCGGTCAGCACCCACGCTGACATGTACGCCTGGACCGAGGACAACATGTGGCTGTCGCGCGATGGCGCTCTCGTCTTCCGTCCCCAGGCGCCGCTGGCCGACAAGGGGCGCTACCACGCCTTCGTTACCGCCCTCACCGAGCAGAGCCCGGAGGCCGAGCAGGAGGGGCACCACAGCCTCGGCAGCCAGGATTCCCAAGGGCTGGATGATTACATGCTCTCCCAGGCCAACAGCTTCGCCGAGGCGCAGGGGCGCGAGCTCATCCCCACCTTCTCCATCATCGATGGCGGCAACATGCTGACCGGCCAGCGCCCAGACGGTACCCCCTATGCCCTGATCGGTCGCGACGCCCTGCTGCAAACCACCCTGCACCACAGCCGGCTGGATAGCGAGCGTATCGCCACCCGCCAGCAGAAGATGGAGCGCGACGGCGAGTTTCGGCTGCAACTCAGCGAAGAGGAGTGGCTGGGCAGCCCTCATACCTTCCAGAAGGGCCATGACACCGAGGTGGACCTCATCCTGCTGGAGGCGGCCAACCTGCTGCCACAGGGGCTGGATGAACCGCAGCGCCACGCCTTTGCCAAAACCGCGCGCGCCAAGGCCGAGCTGGCTCAGTACGAGGTGAACTGGGCGACCCGCCAGGCGGCGGAGCAGCGCATGTTTCTGAGCACTCAACAGGGGGAGCGCATCGCCGAGCGCTATCGCGCCATCCACGGCCAGCCGCTGCCGGCCTCCTTCGACCTGCTGGCCCAGCTCAAACGGGAGTACGCAGGGCTGGTGGTAACCGCCGAACTGCACGCCGACTTCGGCGATGAGCAGATAACCGATGCGCTGCAGACGCTGACGGCCGATACCGCCACCCTGACCCGGCTTGGCCGCATGTTGCAGGCCGGCGGCTATCAGCGAACCAGGCTGACCGGGGCCGAGCAAGCGCACCAGACCCGCCGCTTCCTCGCCATGATGGCCATCAGCCAGCGCCTGATGGCGCAGGAGCTCAAGGTGGCCGAGCGGGATCTGGTGATCCTGGCCCAGCCCGGTTTCCACCTCGACATGGCCATGCGCCCGCTGGCCGATGGCCGCATCCTCTTCAATGATCACGCCGCCAGCGCGGCGCTGATCGAGCAGGTGCTGGCCAGCGATGCCACCCTGAGCGACAGCGAGCGGCAGGAACTTGCCAAGAGCGTGACCGACCTGCGCCAGCAGGGCGAGCGCTGGCACAAGATCCATGCCCTTATCCATCAGCAACTGAGCGATGCCGGCCTGACCCCCATCGCCACCCCGGGCGCCTTCAGCGTGGGCAAACGGCCGGTGAACTGGATGAACGGCATCATGGGCACCCGTCAGCAGCCCTTCTACATCACCAATGCCGCCAGCATAACCCCCCTCAATGAGGCGTTCGCCGCCTGGTTGCAGCGCGAGGTGGCCGGGCTCACCCCCTATTTCGTGGGGCAGGCTGCCAGCAACCGACGGGACGGCTTGAACCAGGCGGAGGCCCTGCTGCGCGGCAGCGGCGGGCTGGACTGCATCACCCTGCACCACGAGTAGTGCGAGGGTCGCAGATTTGACTCACCGGCAAATTCTGGGTATTTTGCGACCAGAATTTTTATTGGACCGCTTTTCAATGTTGTACATCCTGTTCAAATGCTCGGTCAGGAGGCTGTGCTCCGTGCACTAACACGATGAAGTGTTGCCCGGAGCCCATCGACTGAATCTTCATCAGCTGCGCGAATGCCCTCTCTTTGGGAGGCTGCCCCGCATCTGATGAAAACAGGAGACACAGGCCGGCGAGATGCTTCATCGCCGGCCTTTTTGTCTCTGCCATTTGGCAGCGTTTCACCTTGCTGAGACGGGGGGCCGGTACGTCGCGTACCTGCCCCCCGTTTTTTTATGGATGTTACAACCATGAGTGTGCTCACTATCCACAACCTGACCTATCACATCGGCGACAAGACCCTGTACCAGCAGGCGAGCTTTCGTCTCCACGCCGGCGAGCATGTCTGCCTCACCGGCCACAACGGCGCCGGCAAGAGCACCCTGCTCCAGCTGATCCAGGGGGAGCGTCTGCCAGACGGCGGCGACATCCTCTGGCAGCCCGGCATCAAGGCGGGCTATCTCGACCAGCACGCCGCGCGGGATGGCCACCTCACCCTGCGGGGCTACCTGCAGTCGGTGTTCGCCGACCTCTATGAGGCGGAAGCCGAGATGCTGGCCCTCTACGCCGACCCCAAACTGGGGCCGCGGCAGCTGGCCCGGGCGGCCGATCTGCAGGCGCACCTGGAGAGCCAGGGTTTTTACCAGTTAGATCCGCGCATCGACGAGGTGGCGGCCGGCCTCGGTCTGACCCAGCTCGGCATGCAGACCCGGCTCGCCAATCTAAGCGGCGGCCAGCGCCACAAGGTGATGCTGGCCGGCCTGCTGCTGCGCACGCCGGAGGTGCTGTTGCTCGACGAGCCGACCAACTACCTGGACACAGCCCACGTCGACTGGCTGGCGGGCTACCTGGAGCGCTTCCCCGGCGCCTTCCTGGTGGTCTCCCACGACCGCGCCTTCGTCAATCGCATCGCCACCGCCATCGCCGACATCGACCGCCAGCAGATCCACACCTATCGCGGCAACCTCGACCAGGCGCTGGCCCAGAAGGGCGCCGCCGAGGCGCTGCACGCCCGTCAATACCAGGCCCAGCAGCGGCAGATCGACAGGCTCGAGCAGTTCATCGCCAAGAACGGGGCCGGGGTCAACGCCAGCATCGCCAACGGCCGCAAGAAGCAGCTGGCGCGCATCGAGCGCCTGGCGGCCCCCGAGCAGGCCAAACCGGTCACCCTCAGCTTTCGCGCCGCCCAGGGGGGCCACCCGCAACTGCTGACCGCAAGCGCGCTGGAGATCGGCTACCACCAGCCCCTGCTGGCACCGCTCAGCCTGCAGCTGCGCCGCGGCGAGAAGGTGGTGATCGCCGGCTTCAACGGCATCGGCAAGTCGACCCTGCTAAACACCCTGACCGGCCGCCTCGCCCCGCTCGCCGGAGAACTGGCCCTGGCCCCCGGCCTCAAGTCGGGTTACTTCGAGCAGGCGCTGCACTGGCCCGATCCCGCGGCCACCCCGCTGGCTCTGGTCAAGGCCGCCGCCCCCGGGCTGGATGACAAGGGGGCCCGCCAGCAGCTGGCGCGCCTTGGCATCGGCGGCAAGCTGGCCATCCAGCCCATCAGTGCCCTGAGCGGCGGCGAGCAGACCCGGGTCAAGCTGTGCCGACTGGCGCTGCAGCCCACTCATCTGCTGATATTGGATGAGCCGACCACCCACCTGGATGCCTCCACCAAGGCCGTCCTGCGCCAGGCCCTGTGCGACTACCCGGGCAGCGTGCTCGCCGTCTGCCACGAGCCGGCCTTTGTGGCCGACTGGCCGGGTCGGGTGGTGGACATCCAGCAGTTCGCCGCCGTGTCGACCCAAGCTTAAGGAATAAAAATTATGTTACTGAAAGTACTGCTGTTTTTGATTGCGTTTCTGGTCGGGGCCGATGAGCTGATGCTGGGCCCCCTGCTCGCCCCCATCGGCGCCGAGCTGGGGGTCGCCCCGGAACGGGTGACCCTGTTCATCACCGCCTACAGCGTGGCGCTGGCCCTCATCGCCCCCCTGCTCGGCGGCCTGTCGGATCGCCACGGCCGGCTGCGGGTGATGCTGCCGGCCTCCCTGCTGTTTGGCGCCGCCTCGGTGGCCACCGGCCTGGTGGCGAACTTCGAGGTTGGGCTGGCGACCCGGGTGATCACCGGGCTGGCCAGCGCCGGCATGCTCCCCATCGCCTTTGCCATGGCGGCGGACGGGGCGCCGGCCGATGCCATGAAGCGCATCGCCTGGGTGCAGTCGGGGCTCACCCTCGGCATGATCTCGAGCCCGGCAGTAGGCGCCCTGCTGGCCCAGCTCAGCAGCTGGCGCACCCCCTTCATCGTGCTCGGTCTCTGCGCCTGGGCCGTGGCGGCGGCCCTGGCCTGGCTCACGGCGCGCACGCCGCAGGCTCATGGGAGCGGCACACCCCCCGCGGCGCAGGGCTCGGTGCTGGCCATTCCGGGGGCGCTCGGCGCCCTGCTCGCCATGGGGTTGGGACTGGGGGGCGGCATCGGCCTGTTCAACCTGGTCGGCCAGCACCTGCACGACAGCCAGGGGCTGCCCGTCTGGTCGGTGGGGCTGCTCTACGGCGCCCTTGGCGTGATCAGCGTGGTCGGCAACGTGCTGATGCCGCGCCTGGCCGGCTATGTGGAGAGCGGCCGCCCCCTGATGCGCGGAGCCCTGGTGGTGTGCGCCCTGGTCAGCGCCTTCTTCTACCTCTATCCGGCCGGCAGCCTGGCCAGCCTCGCCCTGCCGCTGGGCCTGTGGGCGCTGGCTGGCGGCATCGGCTCACCGGCGCTGCAGGGTTACATCGCCCAGCTCGCCCCGGCTCAGCGCGGCATGCTGATGTCGCTGGCCATGACCCTGATGCACCTCGGGGTGGCGCTCTGGTCCGCCGTCGCCGGCTTTGCCTACAGCGCCGGCCCCATGGCCATGGCCCTGCTGGCCCTGCTGCTGTTTGGCGGGGCCATCCTCGCCCTGCGCCCGGTGCGGCTGCCGGGCTGAGTACAACAGGCACAATGACAAGAGGGCTCCCGCGGGAGCCCTCTTCATGACCTCTGCCATGTGGCAGACGACGCTTGATAACCAGCCCCTTCTCTTCACAAGCCGAGGGATGTGCATCACCCAAGGATGGCGCTCACTCTGCCGGCCACAGGGACAACAGCTGCTGCACGGCCCGATCGGCCTGCTCTGCGCTGGCAAAGTTGGCAAACCCCATCATCACCCCCCTTTGCTGCGCCGGGTTCATGTACCAGCTACTCAGGGCGTGCAACGCCAGCCCATTGGCTTGGGCGATCTCAACCAGCTGCTGATCCGTCACGCCCCCGGCAACCTGCGCCAATAGCTGGATCCCGCCAGCCTGCGGCTGCACCCGCAACCGGTCGCCCAGGCGGGCTGCCAAGGCATCGACCAGATAGCCATGCCGCTCGGCATAGACTCTGCGCATCTTGCTCAGGTGGCGGGTAAAATGCCCCTGATCCATGAAGTCTGCCAGGGTGGCCTGCAGCACCGGATTACCCGCGCCGGGCAACTGCGCCACCAGCTCGCGAAAACGGGCGACCTGCGCCTCGGGCACCACCAGATAGGCCAGCCTAAGGCCGGGGTAGAGCACCTTGCTGAAGGTCCCCGTGTAGAGCACGCGCCCCTGATGGTCCAGGCTCTTGAGGGGTGGCAAGGGCCGGCCGTGGTAGCGAAACTCGCTGTCATAGTCATCTTCGATGATCCAGGCGTTGCGCCGCTCCGCCCACTCCAGCAGCGCCAGTCGACGCGGCAGGCTGAGGGCCACCCCCATCGGGCTCTGGTGAGTGGGGGTGACCACCGCAAACCGGGCCTCGTCGGCGGTTTGCTCACCCTGGCTGACATCCATGCCGTGCATGTCGACAGGCACCGGGTGCAACCGCAGGCCCGCCTGCTGCAAAAACTGGCGCGCATGAAAATAGCCTGGCTCTTCAAACCAGCCCAGATCCCCCGCTCGCAGCAGGGCGCGGCACACCAGATCCAGCGCCCCCCGATAACCAACCGTGATGAATACCTGTTCGTGGCTGCAGCGGATCCCCCGTGAAATGCCCAGATAGGTGGCGATGGCGCGGCGCAGGGCCGGGTGCCCGGCCGGATCCGGCGTCACCATCTCCATATTGCGCAGATGCCGGGTGGCAAGCCGGGCCCAGCTCTTGCGTGGGAACAGATCCAGCGCAGGCACCCCCAGCTGGAACGGCAGGATTTCGCTGTGAGGGATCCCCTGAACCGGCGCAGGTGCGGCGGCGGGTCGGGGAGAGGGTGGCGCCTCGACGAGCCTGTTCAGCCCGGCGGCAACCACAGTGCCCGCGGCACCGCGGGATATCAGATACCCTTCACCGATCAGCATCTGATAGGCCATTTCAACCGTGCCGCGCGCAAGGTTGAGTTCGCTTGCCAGGCTGCGCACCGAGGGCACACGGTCGCCAGCGTTCAAGGCTCCGCTCGCGATGGCATGGCAATAGCGCTGGTATATCTGCAGATAGAGTGGGGTTGCCTGCTCCCGGCTGAGGTTCAGATCCTGAATGTCCATGAGAAGGGTCCATGAAATATGGCTCTGTATTCTATCACTTCCGTTGCTTATCCATTATCCACTCCTGTTGGCATCACGATAGAAGAGCAGCATGACAATATTGATTGGCTGATAACACCCTGTACCATGAAAACATGGTATATGGCGCCATCACGGGAGTGCATTGGCTGACCGCTATTTGCTGATCAGCGTCAGCTTGTCAGTGGTAAAGGTGGTCGTACCGTGGCCATCTGTCACCGACTTTATTTCATCAGCTTCGGCATTGAATTTTTCGGCAGACAAGGTGACCTTGCCAGAATATTCCATGCCATCCTGGCTTTTTCTGACCGAATCGGCAGAGACAGTCACAGACTCATTATCATTTACCTTCAACATGACATTGCCGGTAAATTCCTGAAGCGTTCTGGTTTTATCTGCAGATATTTCCATGGCCATGGCCGAGGAGGTAAATAAAAGTGAAAGAGACAGCAGCGCCGCCTTATTAACAGTGAACTCGAACACGACACACTCTCCTTGGTATAGCGCTATCAGTTGGCGTATTTTTTATACAAGCCTGCGTGATACGTCAAGATTAAAATCCGTCGCCTCCCGCCCGTCTTTATATCACGCAGTGGCCGAATTATCTCTGCCGGCCTGCCGGTTGTCGGCAATCAATAAAAGGGAGTCAAAGGAAATCCAATTACTCCCTGTTATCTGTATGGACTACTCCATATGACCATTCTTGTCCCTGTTACCCCTTGGCCGCTTTTTTTATCCTCACATTATCAACCTGGCACTCAGTTAAAGGGGAAATAAAACATATGCATTACCTGACCTCCTTGCTGAGATATTCCCTGGAATAGATTGGCCCACCTCTCGCCGGCCCCGATTGCTGGGAGCCGACTCTCGGTCACTGCGGCCGCTCGCTCATGGCGGCATGACGGGTTGCCCCGCGCAGGATATCGCGCCGCGGTTATCTGAATAGACCCGAATCAAGGTGGTTTTCCGCCCTATCAAGCAGGAATATCAGTATGTCCCTACCTTCCAGGATCGCGGACGAGAGCCGCGAGCACATCATGGTGCAGCGCCCTCACTCACTCTGTCTGCTCCCCCCGCTGGCCGCGCTCGGCTATCCGTTTCTGTTAGTGATCTTCAACAAATGGATCGACCAGAACGGCGTAGCCAGTCTGCTCGGCGCCCTGCTCTCGCTGCTGCTGGCCTTGGCCGTTCCCCTGGCGGGGCTGATCGTCGCCAATCGGCCCGGCATCGCCACAGGCATGCGTCGACTGGCTTACCTGAGCGTGGCGGCCCCCAGCCTCTATGTCCTGCTCGGAGTGGTGCAAACGCTGGTCGGCAGCCCGCTGCCCGATGTGCTGGTGTGGTCTCTGTTCTGGGTTGGCGCCATGCTGCTGGGGTGGGAGTCACACCAGACAGAGGCAGTGCAGGCCCGTCCCGTGAGCGGACTGGGACGCTGGCGCGTCGCCCATGGCATCAGCGCGCTGGTGCTCTGTTGTTATGTGATCTTTCATCTGGCCAATCATCTGACCGGGCTGGTCGGCCCCGAGCTTCATGCCCGGGTCATGGAGGCGGGTCGCACCGTCTACCGGGCCGGCGTTGTCGAACCCCTGCTGGTGGCGGCGTTTCTCTTCCAGGTCGGCTCAGGTCTCTACCTTGCCTGGCGCTGGAGCAGTACCCGACATAACTGGCTGACCACCTTCCAGATCGCCTCTGGCGTCTATCTGTCGGTGTTCGTGCTAGGGCACATGAACTCGGTGTTCATCTATGCCCGCAGCTTCCTCGGCATACCGACCGACTGGAGTTTTGCCACCGGTGGCGAGGCGGGCCTGCTGATGGATCCCTGGAATATTCGCCTGGTGCCCCACTACACCCTCGGCGTCTTCTTCGTACTGGCGCATCTGCTGGCCGGGTTGCGGGTGGTGCTCGCGGCCCACGGCGTGGCAACGAGCCGCATCAGGCTGCTGTGGTACACCGGACTGGCCGGCTCGGCAGCCCTCGCGCTGGCCATCATTGCCGGTATGGTGGGCGTCAGAATATAAGAAAGAAGAGATGTTAAATCATGGCTTGTGCGACTTTAAATAATATTGATGCCTGACCATGAAATATTTCACCGCACATCTTTCGTTGCAATAAATTCGATAAACGACCGGTCCTTTTCGCTTGAACCATCAGTCCCAAAGGAGTGTAGATAATGAAAAAGCATATATTTATGACGGCTTCCGCATTGGTGACCATGCTGACCAGTTATGCCACATTGGCGGACGTCAACTTATATGGCCCCGGCGGGCCGCACACCGCCTTGATCAAGGTGGGCAGCGCCTTTGAAGCGGAGACGGGGATCAAGGTCAACGTCCATTTCGGGCCGCAGGCGACCTGGAATGACGATGCCAGCAAAAACGCCGACATGCTGTTCGGCGCCTCCGAGCAATCGGCCCTGGCGATCGCCACCGACCATCAGCAGCAGTTCGACATCAACAAGATTACCCCGCTCTACCTGCGCCCGGCCATCATTCTGGTCAAGAAGGGCAACCCCAAGAATATCAAGGGGCTGGCCGATCTGGCCAAACCGGGCATCGGCATAGTCGTGCCGGAGGGGGCCGGGGTCAGCAACACCTCGGGAACCGGAGTGTGGGAAGACATGATAGGTCGCACCGGTGACATCAAGCTGGTGGCCGATTTTCGAAACAACATAGTGCAATACACCCCCAACAGCGGCAGCGCCCGCAAGGCGTTCCAGGAAGATCCCCGCGTCGATGCCTGGATAACCTGGATTGACTGGGCCAGGAGCAACCCGGACGTGGGCGACGTGGTGGCGATTGAAGAGCAGCTGGTGGTTTATCGGGATGTGAACATCGTCCTTAACAAGAGCCCGAGCCAGGATGCGGTACGTTTCGCCGAATATTTGAAAGGGGAAAAATCAAAGCAGATTTTTCAGCAGCTGGGCTGGTCCGATAAATTTTAATGACAAGAAAATGATGACCTTCTGATGACTATTACTGCATGCCAGTGCAGGGACGCATTGGCATCTATTTCCCCATAAACAGGATGGTCTGATTCACCAGATATTTATTTTGGCAATGCCGACTCTTGCTTAATAAATATGAAGCCTTAATTCATCGAGCGGATAAATTTGAAGATTGACAATCACAACGGCAAAACATTACTCATATTAACGTTCCATCACATATTTTTCTTGCCGCAACATTGATTCACCCCAGAGCAGGATCAGCGAATTCACCGTCACAGGTCAGTGACACAGATAGCCACAAGGAATGGTACAGCACGCTTTCGCTCCCCCCGGGGCAAGGCCCGGTCTCTTTTGTCGTTTGCGTACCCACGCCGACTGTGCAACCAAGGTTTGAGAATGAAACACGACATGCTAACGACGGACGCCAACAGCGCCGTTGCCTCCGTGGTTTATCGCACCAGCGAAGTGATCGCCATCTATCCCATCACCCCCAGCTCCGCCATGGCCGAGCAGTCGTCGGCCTGGGCGAGCCAGGGCAGTGCCAACCTGTGGGGGGATGTGCCGCGAGTGGTGGAGATGCAGTCGGAGGGGGGCGCCATCGCCACCGTCCACGGGGCCCTGCAGACCGGAGCGCTGGCGACCTCGTTCACCTCCTCTCAGGGGCTGCTGCTGATGATCCCCAACCTCTACAAGCTGGCGGGTCAACTCATCCCCTTCGTGCTGCACGTGGCGGCGCGTACCGTGGCGACCCACGCCCTGTCGATTTTCGGTGACCACTCGGACGTGATGGCGGTACGCCAGACCGGCTGCGCCCTGCTCTGTGCCAGCAATGTGCAGGAGGCGCAGGACTTCGCCCTCATCTCCCAAATCGCCAGCCTCAACAGCCGGCTCCCCTTCATCCACTTCTTCGACGGTTTTCGCACCTCCCACGAGATAGCCAAGATAGTGCCGCTCGCTGACGACACCCTGCGCGCCCTGCTGCCCGCCGAGGCGATCCGTGCCCATCGGGAGCGAGCGCTGACCCCCGACAAGCCGGTCATTCGCGGCACCGCCGCCAACCCGGACACCTACTTCCAGTGTCGGGAGGCGAGCAACCCCTGGTATGACGAGGGCTATCGCCACGTGAGCGAGGCGATGGACGCCTTCGGCGCGCAGACCGGCCGCCACTACCGGCCGTTCGAATACCTGGGTCACCCAGAAGCCGAGCGGGTGCTGGTGCTGATGGGTTCCGCCATCGGCACCTGTGAGGAAGTGATCGAACACCTGCTGGCCCAAGGGGAGAGGGTGGGGCTGGTGAAGGTGCGCCTCTACCGCCCCTTCTCGGCCGCGCACCTGCTGGCGGTCATTCCCGCGAGCGCCAGCAAGATAGCGGTGCTGGATCGCACCAAGGAGCCGGGCGCCCTGGCCGAGCCCCTCTATCTGGACGTGATGGCGGCGCTGGCCGAGGCGGTCAGCCGGGGTGAGCGGGCCAGCCTGCCGCGGGTCATCGGCGGGCGCTACGGCCTCTCTTCCAAAGAGTTCGGCCCGGCCTGCGTGCAGGCGGTGTTTGACGAGCTGGCGCTGGCTAACCCGCGCCCGCGCTTCACCGTCGGCATCTTTGACGACATCACCGGCCTCTCCCTGCCGCTGCCAACCTCAGTGCCCCCGGCCAGCCACCTCAAGTTGGAGGCACTGTTCTACGGCCTTGGCAGCGATGGCACCGTGTCGGCGGCCAAGAACAGTATCAAGATCCTCGGCAACCACACCGAGCTCTACCCCCAGGGCTACTTCGTCTACGACTCCAAGAAGGCGGGTGGCCTCACCGTCTCCCACCTGCGGGTGGGAACGCGGCCGTTGCAGTCGGCCTACCTGGTGGAAGAGGCAGACTTCGTCGGCTGCCACCAGTGGCAGTTCATCGACCTTTACCAGATGGCGGAGCGGCTCAAGACGGGGGGCATCTTCCTGCTCAACAGCCCCTATGGTGCGGCCGAGCTCTGGGGCCGCCTCCCCCTCGAGGTGCAACATGCCCTGCGCGAGAAGGGGGCCCGTCTCTACACCATCAACGCCGCCAAGATTGCCCGCGACTGCCAACTCGGCCAGCGCATAAACACCGTCATGCAGATGGCCTTCTTCCAGCTCACCGCCATCCTGCCGCTGGATGAGGCCATCCGGCTGCTAAAACAGGCCATCGCCAACAGCTACGGCAGCAAGGGGCAGGCGCTGGTCGAGCGCAACTGGCAGGCCCTCGCCGCCACCTGTGAGGCGCTGACTCAGGTGCCCCTCGGCGAGATGGAGGCCGGCAGTCGGCCCCGCCCGCCAGTGGTCTCCCCCAAGGCGCCTGACTTCGTGCAGACCGTCACCGCCGCCATGCTGGCGGGGCTGGGCGACAGCCTGCCGGTCTCCGCCTTCCCCCCTGACGGCACCTGGCCGGTGGGCACCACCCGCTGGGAGAAGCGCAACATCGCCAAGGAGGTGCCCATCTGGCAGGCAGACCTCTGCACCCAGTGCAACTACTGCGTGGCCGCCTGCCCCCACTCTGCCATCCGCGCCAAGGTGGTGGACAAGGCGGCCATGGCCGATGCGCCGGCCACCCTGGACGCGCTGGATGTGAAGGCCCGCGACATGCGCGGCCAGCAGTACGTGCTGCAGGTGGCGCCGGAGGATTGCACCGGCTGCAACCTCTGCGTCGAGGTGTGCCCGGCCAAGGATCGTGCCGATCCGAATCGCAAGGCGATCAACATGGAGTCTAGGCTGGATCACCTCGAGGCCCAGAAGGCCAACTACGACTTCTTCCTGGACTTGCCCGAGCGCAGCGCCGAGCAGCTGGAGCGCATCGACATCCGCACCTCCCAGCTCATCTCGCCGCTGTTTGAATACTCGGGTGCCTGCTCCGGCTGCGGCGAGACCCCCTACATCAAGCTGCTGACCCAGCTCTACGGGGACAGACTGCTCATCGCCAACGCCACCGGCTGCTCGTCGATTTATGGCGGCAACCTGCCCAGCACCCCCTACACCACCAACGCCGACGGGCGCGGGCCGGCCTGGGCCAACTCCCTGTTCGAGGACAACGCCGAGTTTGGCTTGGGCTTTCGGCTCACCGTGGATCAGCATCGCGAGCGGGTACGTCGCCTGTTGGCGAGCCTGGGGGACGCCGTCCCGGCCGAGCTGCAACAGGGGCTGCAGGACGCCAGCCTGCCGGTCGCCGAGCAGCGGGCCCATATCGCGCAGCTGCGCGCCCTGCTGCAGGGGCGCACCGACGCCGCGGCCCGGGAGCTGGCCCATGATGCGGACTATCTGGTGGAGAAATCGGTCTGGCTCATCGGCGGCGACGGCTGGGCCTACGACATCGGCTACGGCGGGCTGGATCACGTGCTGAGCCTGGGGGAGAACATCAATGTGCTGGTGCTCGACACCCAGTGCTACTCCAACACCGGCGGCCAGCAGTCCAAGGCCACCCCGCTCGGCGCCATCACCAAGTTTGGCGAGCAGGGCAAGCGCAAGGGGCGCAAGGATCTCGGTGCCAACGTGATGATGTACGGTCACGTCTACGTGGCGCAGATCTCCCTCGGCGCCCAGATGAACCAGACGGTGAAGGCAATTCAGGAGGCGGAGGCCTACCCGGGCCCCTCCCTCATCATCGCCTACAGCCCCTGCGAGGAGCACGGCTACGATCTGGCCCAGAGCCACGAGCAGATGAAGCAGCTGACCGCCACCGGCTTCTGGCCGCTCTATCGCTACGATCCGCGCCGCAAGGAGGAGGGCAAGGCGCCGCTGGCGCTCGACTCCCGCGCCCCCAGCGCGTCGCTGGCCGAGACCCTGCAGCAGGAGCCCCGCTTCGAGCGCCTCACCCGCCAGCTGCCGGAGGTGGCCAGCCGGCTCTATGAGGAGGCGCAGGAGGATGCCCACCGCCGCTTCGCCTGGCTGAGCCAGCTGGCCGGCAAGGAGGCGCCGGCGCAGAAGTAAGCGCGCAAGCTGCCACCAATAAAGAGGGCTCCCCGCGGGGAGCCCTCTTTTTATCGGCTGGCGGCCATCAGGCGGGCATGTCGGCCAGCTCGTGGCGCTTCAACGCCAGCAGGGTGACCAGCAGGGCGGCACTGGCGATCAGCGCCATGCCGATATAGGTGGCGCTGAAGCCGGGCGCCAGCTCGACCGGGCTCAGGCTGGCCAGGTTGTGGCTGCTGCCCGCTGGCAGGGCGGAGTGGAACAGCACAGCGCAGATGGCCACCCCGACCGCGCCCCCCAGCTCGCGGCCGAAGTTGAACAGCGACATGCCGATGCCGCGATCTTCCCGCGGCAGGGCGTTTTGCACCACCACCGAGAGCGCGGGCAGCACCAGGCCAAGGCCGATGCCGGCAAACGCCAGCCCCAGCCTGATCCAGACGTCGAAGTGGATCTGCCACAGGGCCAGCGCCGCCAGGGCGAACCCCACCACCACGAAACGCTTGTAGTAGCCGGTGTGACCGATCAGCTTGCCGCCGACGAAGGCCCCCGCCGTGATACAGACCATGAAGATCACCATGATCTCGCCGCTGTCGCTGGCGCTCATCCCTTTCTGCCACTGCATCTGCAGCGGCAGGTAGACCAGCACGGCGAACATCAGCAGTTGCGAGGCCAGCGCCAGCAGCACGCTCACCAGATAACCGGGCTGACGCGCCAGGTGGGCCGGCAAGATGGGGTCGTGGGCCCGCCGCTCGATCAGCACCAGCAACAACAGGGCCACCACTAGCGCGGCCGCGAGCCAGATGGCGGGCAGCGCCGCCTCCGGCGAGAGCAGCAACAGGGTGAGAGTGGTGACAGTGATGAGCAGCGCCGCCCCCTTCCAGTCGAAGCGGCTGTGACGACGCACATTGAGGTGGCCCAGGTTGCGGTTCACCAGCCAGAGGGCTATGGCCCCAAGCGGCAGGTTGATCCAGAAGATCCAGCGCCAGCTGAGCTGCTCGGTAAAATAACCGCCGAGCAAGGGGCCGGCGATGCTGGAAACCGCATAGACCGCCGAGATGTAGCCCTGGTACTTGCCCACCTCCCGCGGCGGTATGCTGTCGGCGATGACGGTGAAGGCGAGCGCGATCAGCCCCCCGCCCCCCAGCCCCTGCAGCACCCGGGCGGCCAGCAGGGTCGGCAGATCCTGGGCCAGGCCGCAGGCCACCGAGCCGGCCAGAAACAGGCCAATGCCGATGTTGAGCATGCGCACGCGACCGAACATGTCGCTCAGTTTGCCGTAGATGGGCAGGGCGGCGGTGGCCGCCAGCAGGTAGGCGGTGACTACCCAGGTGAGGGCGGCGCCGGCATTGAGCTCGGCCCCTATGATGGGCAGCGGGGTGGTGACTATGCTCTTTTCCAGTGAACCCAGCGCGATCACCAGGGCCACGCTCGAGAAGATGGTTTTGGGGGACATAAGACGGGCTCGCTCCTTTGTTGCTCCAGCGTCTGCGGCGCAGAACTTGTTATTGTCTCATACATCACTGGCGGATGACCAAAACCGGGGCATCCGTGCCGGCAAGCATGACCCCGGTCGCGGCATTGTGCCCCCCGCTCTGGTAGGCTGCCCTTTTACCCCGAGAGGAAGCAGCCCCATGTCCGAGCAGTTCCGGTTTGAGCAGTACGACGCCCTGATTTTCGATATGGATGGCACCCTGGTGGACTCCATGCCGCGCCACCTGGATGCCTGGGAAGCCACCAGCGCCGAGTTTGGCCTGCCCTTCGATCGCGCCCAGCTCAACGAGTACGGCGGCATTCCCACCCGCAAGATCGTCGCCATCCTGGCCGAACAGCACGGCCTGACCATAGACGTGGAGGCCTTCACCCGCCGCAAGGTGGCCCTCTACATGGAGCATATCCAGCAAGTGAGCGTCTTTCCTGCCATGTGGGAGCTGGTCAGGCGCTGCCACGGCAAGGTCCCCATGGGTATCGGCACGGGCTCGCCGCGCAATCAGGCGGAGTCGATCCTCAAAAGTACCGGGCTCGATGCCTACATCCAGGTGGTGGTGAGCGCCGACGATGTGGTCAACCACAAGCCCCATCCCGACACCTTCCTGCAAGTGGCCGAGCAGCTGGGGGCCAACCCCGCCAACTGCCTGGTGTTCGAAGACACCCAGATCGGCCTGCAGGCGGGCCGCGCCGCCGGAATGGAGACGGTACTGGTGCTGGAGGGGGAGCTCTACCAGCGCTAGCTCCCACTCTGCGTCAGCCAGGACAAAAACGCCTCCACAAGGGAGGCGTTTTGCATGCAGTCGTGCCGGAGTGAGCCGGCCCCGCCTTACATGGCGTTGGTGGATTCGAAGATCTTGTCGGCCGACGCCTCGACGAAGCCCGGGTAGAGCACGCCGTCGGCCTGTGGGTAGCGCAGGGCGAATTCGTAGAAGCAGCTCGGGATGGTGCGTACACCGTCGCTGAAGGCCACGTCCGCCTTGTCGGCCATGGTGGAGGATTGCTCCAGCATCACCTGCGGGTCCCCTTTCACCTCGCCGCCCACGCTGTTGAGCACGAAGCCGGCCGCTTTCAGAGCAGCGTTCACCTGCTCTATGGTGTCGAAATCCCGCAGGCGGTTGATGTTGACGGTGAAGTGGTTGGCGCGATAACCCCAGGCCGCCATCCAGGCCGCATACTCGCTCTCCGCCAGCAGGGTCTGGTAGTCGGCATAGGAGACCTGCCAGGGGGCACCGGCATAGAGGAAGGCGGCGGTATCGGTCAGATGATCGGGCACCTGATCCACCAGCTTGTGGATGATGGCCTGAGCGCCTTCTGAGAGCTCCTCTACCTTCAGCTCGCTGATGAACACCTTGGGAGCGTCCGGATCCTTGTGCTCGAAGTGCTTGGCGTAGAGCTTCTTGGCCTTGAACACGTACTCGCCCTTCTGCTCGTAGCCGAGCGCCAGGAAGTGGGCCGCCAGCTTCTCCAGCCCCAGCTTGGGCAGGTTGTAGGTGCGAAACGCCACGTGATCGTTGACGATGGGTTCACCGCCCCCCAGCAGGGTGTGCACCTTGTGGGCACTCGGGGTCACCTTGATGTAGTTGTCCCACAGATGACTGAACAGGGTGTCGATATCCTTTTGCATCTCTCTTTCCTTTGATTGCGGGTACAGACAGGGGCACCCTGAGGTGCCCCCTTTTCGTTGTTGTCAGAAGCTCAGGCCGGGAGACAGCTGATCCGGCATGGCAGCCTTGCTGTCTTCGACGGAAGCGACCGGATACGCACAGTAGTCGGCGGCGTAGTAGGCGCTCGCTCTGTGGTTGCCGGAGGCGCCGATGCCGCCGAACGGGGCGGCACTGGAGGCACCGGTGATGGGCTTGTTCCAGTTGACGATGCCGGCGCGAATGCGCTTGAAGAAGTGGCGCCAGTCCGCCTCGCTGTCGCCGAGCAGGCCGGCCGAGAGGCCGAAGCTGGTGGCGTTGCCCTGGTCGATAGCGGCATCGAAGTCGTCGTAGCGAATGAGCTGCAGCAGCGGGCCGAAGTACTCTTCATCCGGCAGCGCGCTGACCGCGGTCACGTCTATGATGCCCGGGGAGACGAAGCCGGTGCCCGCTTCCAGGTGCTTGAGAGTGAGCAGGCTCTCGCCACCGAGGCGCTGCAGGTTGGCTTGCGCCTCGACCATGCCCAGTGCTGCCTTCTCGCTGATCATGGCACCCATAAAGGGCTGAGCCTCGTCATCGTAGTGACCGACCTTGATCTGGCCGACCACCTCCACCAGGCGCTTGACCAGAGCATCGCCCCGCTCGCCGCGCTCGACAAACAGGCGGCGCGAGCAGGTGCAGCGCTGGCCCGAGGTGATGAAGGCGGACTGCACGATGGCATGGACGGCGCCGTCGATGTCGCTCACGTCTTTCACGATCAGTGGGTTGTTGCCGCCCATCTCCAGGGCCAGGATCTTGCCCGGCTGGCCGGCAAACTGCTGGTGCAGGAAGTGGCCGGTGCGGGACGAACCGGTGAAGAAGAGGCCGTCGATGTCTGGGTTGCCGGCCAGCGCCTTGCCGGTGTCCACCTCGCCCTGCACCAGGTTGAGCACGCCCTTGGGCAGTCCCGCCTCCTGCCACACCTTGACCATGGCCTCGGCGACCATGGGGGTCAGCTCGGAGGGTTTGAACACCACGGTATTACCGGCGATCAGCGCCGGCACGATATGGCCGTTGGGCAGGTGGCCCGGGAAGTTGTAGGGGCCGAACACCGCCACCACCCCGTGGGGTTTGTGACGCACGAATGCCTTGGCGCCCGGCATGGGGTTCTCCACCGTACCGGTGCGCTCGTCATGGGCACGGATGGAGATGGCAATCTTGCCCTGCATGGCGGCGACCTCGGTACGGGTCTCCCACAGCGGCTTGCCGGTCTCGCGGGCGATGGTCAGGGCCAGCGCCTCCTTGTGCTCGCCAAGCAGGTCGGCGTAGCGGCGCACAATGGCCAGACGATCGTCGAGGGCCAGATCGGACCAATGATAGAAGGCTTGGCGGGCGGCCTTGACGGCGGCATCAACCTGGGCGGCGCTGGCGGCCTCTCCTTGCCAGATCACCTGATTCTTGGCCGGATCCTTTGATTCGAACGGCTTGCCTTCACCGGCCAGCCACTGACCGTCGATAAACTGCACTAAATGAGTCATCCAATCACTCCCTGTGGTATGCAGGCAGCCGAGGCTGCCTGTTTCATATTCGGTTTCGTCGCCAGCCGGATCAGTCGAGATCGACGGCACGCACCATGTCGCCATCCTGCACCTTGAGCGCCGCCGCCATCTTGGGCGGAATGATGGCCTCGTGCTTGTCGAGATCGACCCGGATGTTGCCGTAGCAGGCGCGGTAGTGCTCGTAGCGGGTGTTGCAGATCAGGTGGGTCTTGCCGCCGATGGGCTCGCCCACCAGTACCCGCAGCTTCTGGCTGCGGCGCACGCTGCGAATGTTCTTCACGTCGCACTCGACGGTGGGGCCGGCATCGAAGATGTCGACATAGCCGCGATTCACGAATCCTTCGTCCTGCAGCATCTTGATGGCCGGGCGGGTCTTCTCGTGGGTCTGACCGATGACGGCGCGCGCCTCGTTGCTCAGCAGATTGACGTAGATGGGGTACTTGGGCATCAGCTCGGCGATGAAACGCTTCTTGCCGATACCGGTGAGATAGTCGACGGTGGGAAAATCCATCGAGAAGAAATGCTTTTGCAGCCACTCGTAGAAGGGGCTGTGACCATCGCCATCGGAGACGCCGCGCATCTCGGCGAAGACGGTTTCGTCAAACAGCTCGGGGTGTTCGGCCATGAACAGAAAGCGGTGCTTGGAGAGCAGACGGCCGTTGAGCCCCTCGCGGGCGCATTCGCGCAGAAACAGGGTGCAGAGCTCGGAATTGCCGGTGTAGTCGTTGGAGAGGGTGAGCGTCTCCACCACGTTGTAGATGCCGAGCTTGGGGGAAGAGTGCACCACCTTGCCGATGTGATAGTTGTAGAACGGCTGGGACAGGCCCACGGCCGCATCGATGGCGCAGGTACCGACCATTTCGCCGGTCTCCAGATCCTCGGCGACGAAGAAATAGAGGCAGTCACCCTTGCCCGCAGGCTTGTCCGAAAAGGTCTGGGTGGAGGCGTCTATCTTGCGCTGCAGCAGTTCATCGTTGACGGGCAACGAGGTCATGCCGGTGCCGGATTCGATGGCACAGGTCTTGAGACCGGCAAAATCTTTTTGCTCGATGGGACGGATAACCAACATAAATGACAACTCCCTTTCATTGACGACAGGTGGGGGCCCGGCTCCTGCCGGGCGGGTTCCCCACCTCAATTTGGATCAGGCGTTAACCACCTGGGCAACCGCTTTCTCGAACCGGGCCAGCCCTTCCTTGATGTCCGCTTCCGGAATAACCAGGGACGGCGCGAAGCGCACCACGTTGGTGCCGGCAACCAGCGCCATCAGGCCCTGATCGATGGAGGCCAGCAGGAAGTCGCGGGAACGTCCCTTGTAGTCGTCGTTCAGCACGGCGCCCAGCAGCAGCCCCTTGCCGCGCACTTCGCTGAAGCAGTGGTACTTGGCGTTGATGGCTTCCAGCCCTTCGCGGAACAGCTGCTCGCGCTGCTTGATGCCGCTCAGCACTTCCGGGGTGTTGATCACGTCGATTACCGCCTCGGCCACCGCACAGGCCAACGGGTTGCCGCCGTAGGTGGAGCCGTGAGTACCCACTTTCAGGTGGGAGGCGATCTCGGTGGTGGTCAGCATGGCGCCGATGGGGAAGCCACCGCCCAGTGCCTTGGCGCTGGTGAGGATGTCCGGCGTGACACCCAGACCCATGTAGGCAAACAGATCGCCGGTACGGCCGACGCCAGATTGCACTTCGTCATAGATCAGCAGGGCGTTGTGTTTGTCGCACAGCTCGCGCACCCCTTTGGCAAACTCGTCGGTGGGACGAATGATGCCACCCTCGCCCTGCAGCGGCTCCATCACCACGGCGCAGGTATTGTCGGAGATGACCTCGGCCAGTGCGGCCAGATCGTTGTAAGCCACGTGGGTGATGTCAGCGGGCTTGGGACCGAAACCATCGGAGTAGGCAGCCTGGCCGCCGACGCTGACGGTAAAGAAGGTACGACCGTGGAAACCCTGATGGAAGGCGATGATCTGGGTCTTGTGGGCGCCAAACTTCTCGATGGCGTAGCGACGGGCCAGCTTGAGGGCGGCTTCGTTGGCTTCGGCACCGGAGTTGCAGAAATAGACCTTGTCGGCGAAGGTGGCGGCGACCAGCTTCTTGGCCAGGCGCAGGGCCGGCTCGTTGGTCATCACGTTGGAGAGGTGCCACAGCTTCTCGCCCTGGGTTTTCAGGGCCTCTACCAGCTTGGGATGGCAATGGCCCAGGCCGTTGACGGCGATCCCGCCGGCGAAGTCCACATACTCACGGCCTTCCTGATCCCAGACACGTGACCCTTCACCACGCACCGGGATGATCTTGGCGGGTGCATAGTTGGGAACCATCACTTCATCAAACACTTCACGTGTCACTGCCAACAACTCTGACATATTGCTCTCCTTCGATCTGGCGACAGAATAATCCACCGCCCAAAAGTTAAATCCATGTAAACACATCGGCATTGTCACAGAAAAAAAGCTAAAAGTCTGCAACAAAGCGCGTTACAGGGAACAATGTTCGATTGCCCGTGAGATTTTAGGCAACCGCATTGCATAACGGCTCAGGGGGTGTTGGCAAGAGATAATTTGGACAGGTAGGCAGGTGAATAAAGTGTCAGGGAAAATATTTTTGGCCTCATCACGATTTTGAGAGGCCGATCACGACTTGTCAGGAATTTTCCAGAAAATTGGCCAGCAATTGATGGCCCTGTTCGCTCAAAATGCTCTCCGGATGGAACTGAACCCCCTCTATATTCAACTGCTTATGGCGCAGGCCCATGATCTCGTCCGGGCTGCCGTCGGCATGTTCGCTCCAGGCGGTGATCTCGAGACAATCGGGCAGGGTGTCGCGCTCCACGATGAGCGAATGGTAGCGGGTGACCCTCAACGGGTCGTTGAGCCCCTTGAAGACTCCCTCCCCCCGATGGCAGATGAGCGAGGTCTTGCCGTGCATCACCTGACGGGCGCGCACTACCCGGGCGCCAAAGGCTTGCGCCAGGGACTGGTGGCCGAGACAGACGCCGAGGATGGGAAGCTGGCCGGCAAAACGGGAGATGGCCGCAAGAGAGATGCCCGCCTCGTTTGGCGTGCAAGGGCCGGGAGAGATCACCAGATAGCGGGGAGAGAGCCGGGCGATGGCGTCCAGCGTCAGCTCGTCATTGCGCTTCACCACCACCTCCTGTCCCAGGGCGCCAAAATATTGCACCAGATTCCAGGTAAAGGAGTCGTAGTTATCGATCAACAACAGCATGGGTCAACCAGGGCAGAGAATTAACGATCCAGATAGCGACCCTGCTCCATCTCGCGCTCGCGCTGGCACTCGGCCAGGTAGATGGCGGCGGCGATGGCGGGGATTTTGTGGTGCTTGTCGATGGCGTTGGAGACCATCAGTTGCAGGGTATGCAGGTTCTTGGCCTTGCGGAACTTGCGCAGCCAGTGACCCTTGTCACCCAACTCTTCAATCGTGGTATTTGATTCGACAGACATGCTAACTCTTGGGGCAGACGCCCGCGTTTGAAATTGGAAGATGAAAACAACGAATAGCAGGTCGGGTAAAACAAAGAAAGCCAGGCAAATACCCAGCTCTCTTCTACTACACCTTCCCAGTATGTCAGGCTCGAGGAACGAAGCCGACTACATCATATACGCTGGCCAGGGTTTTTTCAGCCCTTTCCCGCGCCTTTTGTGCACCTGCCGCCAAAATGGCCTGTAGATGAGCCTCATCCTGACGCAGCTCGTGGAAGCGCGCCTGGATCGGCTCCAGCAAGGCAACCACGGCCTCGGCGGTTTCGGTCTTGAGGTGACCGTACATCTTGCCTTCGAAATGCTGCTCCAGCTCGGGGATGGAGCGACCTGTCACCCCGGACATCAGGGTCAGCAGGTTGGAGACCCCCGGCTTGTTCTCCGGATCGAAACGCACCACCGCCGGCTCGTCGGAGTCGGTCACCGCGCGCTTGATCTTCTTGACGATCTGCTTGGGATCTTCCAGCAGGCCGATGAAGTTGGCCTCGTTGTCATCCGACTTGGACATCTTCTTGGTCGGATCCTGCAGGCTCATCACCCGGGCGCCTTCGGTCGGAATGAAGGGCTCCGGCAGGGTGAACACCTCGCCGTAGAGGTTGTTGAAGCGGGTGCAGATGTCGCGGGTCAGCTCCAGGTGCTGCTTCTGGTCGTTGCCCACCGGCACCTGATTGGCCTGATAGAGCAGAATGTCGGCCGCCATCAGCACCGGATAACCGAACAGGCCGACGTTGACGTTGTTCTCGAAACGGGCGGACTTGTCCTTGAACTGGGTCATGCGCGACAGCTCGCCCATCTGGGTGTAGCAGTTCAGGATCCAGCCAAGCTCCGCGTGCTGCGGCACGTGGGACTGGATGAAGACGGTGCTCTTGGCCGGATCGATCCCCACCGCCAGATAGAGGGCGGCGGCGTCCAGGCAGGCCTTGCGCAGGGCGGCCGGATCCTGGCGGGTGGTGATGGCGTGCAAGTCGACGATGCAGTAGAGGCAGTCGAAGTCATCCTGCATGTTGACCCACTGACGCAGGGCCCCCATGTAGTTGCCGATGGTCAGCTGGCCCGACGGTTGGGCCCCGCTCAATACGATAGGTTTAGTCATCAGAGTGTTGATCCTTGTTATTCGGCCTGCCTGGCCAGCTTATTCGGCCAGCAGCGCGTCGAGCTGGGCAAACTGTTCACATACCCAGTCCGGGCGGGAATCTGCGATGGGACGGCCATAGTTGTAGCCGTAGGTCAGCCCCACCACCTTCATGCCGGCAGCCTGGGCGGCCAGCACGTCATTTTCGGAGTCGCCCACCATCAGGGTGCGCGACGGGCTGACGCCCAGCTCGTGGCAGGCCAGCAGCAGCGGTTCCGGGCTCGGTTTCTTGACCGGCACGCAGTTGCCCCCCAGCCAGAGCGCGAAGCAATCGGCGATGCCGAGGGCATCGAGGATCGGCTGCACGAAGTGGCTCGGCTTGTTGGTCACGATTCCCTGCCGGTAGCCCAGCGCCTGCAGGCGGCGCAGGCTCTGCTCAACCCCGTCATACATGGCCAGCCCTTCCAGCAGGCAGGCCTGATAGTGACGGTCAAACAGCGGACGGGCGCCGGCAAACAGCTCGGGCGCCGCGCGATAGTCCAGCGCCCGCTGGATCAGCTTGTCGGCACCGTTGCCGACCCAGGTCCGTACCACGGCCTCGTCGGCCTCGGCCAGCCCGAGTTCGGTCAGCGTACGGTTGACCGCCAACGCCAGTTGCGGGGCGCTGTCGATCAGGGTGCCGTCCAGATCGAACAGCACCAGGTCAAAATCACGTTCAGCGTTTGACATGAGAGAGCTCCGCCCGCATCTCGTCGATCACCGCCTTGTAGTCCGGACGGCTGAAGATGGCAGACCCGGCCACGAACATGTCGGCACCCGCCTGGGCAATTTCACGGATGTTTTCCACCTTGACCCCGCCGTCGATCTCGAGACGGATGTCGCGGCCGCTCTCGTCGATCAGGCGACGCACCTGGCGCAGCTTGTCGAGGGTGCCAGGGATGAAGCTCTGGCCGCCGAAGCCCGGGTTGACCGACATCAGCAGGATCACGTCCAGCTTGTCCATCACGTATTCCAGGCAGGTGAGCGGGGTGGCCGGGTTCAGCACCAGACCGGCCTGGCAGCCCTGCTCCTTGATGAGGCCCAGGGAGCGGTCGACGTGGTCGGACGCTTCCGGGTGGAAGGTGATGAGGGAGGCGCCGGCCTTGGCAAAGTCGGGAATGATGCGATCCACCGGCTTGACCATCAGGTGCACGTCGATGGGGGCTTCGATACCGTAGTCACGCAGGGCCTGACAGACCATGGGGCCTATGGTCAGGTTGGGCACATAATGATTGTCCATCACGTCGAAATGGACCACGTCGGCACCGGCGGCCAGCACCTTGGCGACATCGTCCCCCAGACGGGCAAAGTCGGCGGAGAGGATCGAGGGGGCAATCAGAAAGTCTTTCATCAGCGTCATCCATTGGCAGCGTGGCAGAAAAAGCGGCGCAATTTTACCGCAAACGAGCGCCGAAAACGACCCGCACACGGTATGGAAAAAGCGAATGCCATCATCACCCGTGGGAGATATAAAAAAACGGCACCCAAGGTGCCGTCTGTCTCAGCCGAGTGGCGCCAGTTCGGCGTCGCTCGGGTAGTATCCCTGCTCCGGCTCGATGCCGGGCGGATAGAGCGCCAGCAGCTCGGCTACCTTATTGCGGGTGCCACCGTTGCGGCTGATGGTGCGCTTGACCAGGATCTCGTCGAGGCGGGCGCCGCGATAGAGTTCGCGGGTCAGCTCGATGTCGTGGTTGCTGATGAGCACGGGCACCCCTTTGCGGGCCGCGGTGTGACGGGCCAGCCTGGCCAGCACGGCCTGATCGTCCAGGGTAAAGCCGCCGGCCGAATAGGTGGTGAAGCTTGCAGTGGTGGAAAGCGGCGCATAGGGCGGATCGCAATAGATCACCCAATCCTCTTCGGCGCGCTGGATGGCGTCAGCATAACTTTCACAGATGAAGGTCGCCTTCTGCGCCTTCTCGGCGAAGGCCCACAGCTCTTTTTCCGGGAAATAGGGCTTCTTGTAGGAACCGAACGGGACGTTGAAGCCCCCTTTCTTGTTGTAACGGCACAGGCCGTTGAAACCGTGCCGGTTCAGAAACAGGAACAGCAGAGCACGTTCGAAACTGGTATCAGCCTGATTGAACTGGGTACGTAGCCGGTAGTAGGCGGCCTTGTGGTTGTGCTCGGCCACGAACAGCTTGCGCGCCTCGGCGATGAAGCTGTCCGGCGTCTGCTTGAGGTGGTTGTAAAGCCCGATCAGATCCGGATTGATGTCGTTGAGCACATAGGCGTCGTAGTCGGTGTTGAGAAACACGGACCCGGCCCCGACGAAGGGCTCCAGCAACACACGCCCGGCCGGCAAACGCTCGGCAATCTCTTCAACCAGGGAGTATTTTCCCCCGGCCCATTTTAAAAAAGCGCGTGTTTTTTTCATGGAAATCCGGTGTTAAGAAGGCATCGACCAAAAAAGGGGGACGATTCTACCCCCTTCCCGGCCAAAATGGCTATTGCTTCAACTCTTTTTGTACCTGCGCAAACGACTTGGGCCAGGGTTGACCCTTCAGCAAGGCGGGCGACAGCTTGCGAATGGCGGCCTTGGCCTGGTTGCTGCTGGCGTAGTCCCCCTGCAGCACCACATACCAAGGGCTGCCGCGGAACTGGGTCTGATAGACCCAGATCTTGCCAGCAAGGCCATTCTCGGCCACGAACTTGTCGACCGCCTTGGTGTTGCTCGCCCCCATCAGCTGGATGCTGTAGTGGCTGCGCGGCTTCTTGTTCAGGGTGGCGGCAGGGGTCAGCGCGACCTTGGGCGCCGGAGTCGCCACCGGCTCGGCGGCAGCCGGTTTGGCCACCGGCTTGCTGGTAACCTGCGCGGGCTGGGCCTTGGCGGCTGTTGCCGGCTGGGCAGCCTGGGCGGTGGCATTGGGTGTGGCCGCCTGCTTGGCAGGCGCATCCTGGGTGGCTGCCGCCCGGGAATCGGCACCGGTCAGCTCATCCACCACCGCCGTGGGCAGGGCTCCGCTGACGTTGGGCTGCTTCATCAGCTTCTCGACCACCTCGTCAGAGATCACCACCCGGCGCCCCTCGTAGTTGGTCGATTCGGTGGTAACCGTGTCGCTCTCCACCGCCTTGGGCAAGGCCTTGGCATCGGGCTGCCAGTCACGAACCACACCACCCTGATTGATGGCGGCACCATCATTGTTCACACTCTGAGTGCCGTTCTGGCTGCTGTTGCTGCCGCCGACGGTGAGCGGATCGCCACCCGACACGGGGATCGGCAGCGCCGTGCTCTGGACGGGTTCAGGTACGGCCCCTTTCTCGTCACTGCTGAACAGGGCCGGCAGCAGATAACTCAGCGCCAGCAGGCCGCCGGCAACCAGTGCCAGCAGGGTCGCAATCTTCTTGACGGGCAACTCGGCCTGACGTTTCTTGGGCCTTCTGTCGGTCATGATATCCTCCAGTAACTGCATGATGGTGGACGGATGTCCATTCGCCACTTTCAGGATCTCTTCCACTTTCGGCTTGGGCAAGAGGGCTGTCGGGATCTTGAGCTCTTTGGCCTTCTCATACAAGAAGATACGTTGTTCGGGGGCGCTCAGTGGCGCGACTTCCAGCTCCAGTGCCGGCATGGCACGCCCTTTGAGCAACGCCTTCTGGGTGCGACACCAGACGTCACTGCCGGACACCATGATCGCCAGCTGATGGGGCACAGCCAGGGTGTCGTTGTGGCGGCACAGGCTCCACAGCTCGCCAACCAGTTCGGCAGGCAGCTCGTCTGCCCGTTCGATCAGCAGCAGCAATGTGGCCGGTTTGCCCTCCAGCATGCGAAAGAAGCTGTCTGCCAGCGCATCCTGTGGATTGAACAGCGGGCGGGCCACCACCTGGGGCAGCAACAGCTGACGCACGTCCACCATCTTCATGGCCGGACTGCCGATCAGGCTGGCGACGCGGACTTTTTCAGGCAGGCTATCGAGCATGGCCTGACACAAGGTGCCGCGACCACTACCGGGTTTGCCGGAAAGAAAAATGAAAGGGTGATTGAATTCAATCAGATGCAGCAGCCGGTCAACCAGCTGCCGCTGGGAAGGAAGCTTCAGCAGTTTATTTGTCACGACCAGACTCGATCACCGCCAGCAGTTCAGCATCGGAGACATCGGCCACTACCTGGGCATGACCGATGCCAACCGGCAGCACCAGACGCAGCTTGCCTTCCAGTACCTTCTTGTCGCGACGCATGTGGCGAATGAAGGCGGCAAAATCCATCTCGGGCGGGGCTTGTACCGGCAGATTGGCCGCCAGCAGCAGCGCCCGGATACGGGCTACGTCCTGCTCGGTCACATCGCCACGGGCCTGTGCGGTCCAGGCAGCCAGCATGGTGCCCGCCGCCACGGCTTCGCCGTGCAGCCAGTTGCCGTAGCCTTTTTCGGCTTCGATGGCATGGCCGAAAGTATGACCCAGGTTGAGCAGGGCACGCACGCCATGCTCGGTCTCGTCCTGACCGACTACGTCGGCCTTGATTTCGCAGCAGCGACGGATGGCATAGGCCAGCGCGGCCGGCTCCTGCGCCTGCAGACGGGACATGTTGGCTTCGAGCCAGTAGAAGAATTCGACATCCCAGATAATGCCGTACTTGATCACCTCGGCCATGCCGGCGGCGAATTCACGGGCAGGAAGGGTCTGAAGGCACTCGGTGTCGATGACCACGTGTCTGGGCTGATAGAAGGCCCCGATCATGTTCTTGCCGAGAGGATGGTTGACGGCGGTCTTGCCGCCGACGGAGGAGTCAACCTGGGAGAGCAGTGTGGTAGGCACTTGAATGAAAGGAATGCCACGCTGGTAGCTTGCCGCAGCAAAGCCGACCACGTCACCTATCACACCGCCCCCCAGGGCGATCAGAGTGGTATCACGGCCATGGTTGGTTTCCAGCAGAGCGGACATGATCCGCTCGAAGGTTGCCAAGTTCTTGTAGGCCTCGCCATCCGGTAGGATCAGGTGTTCAACCTGATAACCGGACAGCAGCTGGGTAATGCGCTCAAGATACAAGGGGGCGACAACGGTGTTGGTCACTATCATGACCCGCTTGCCCTTGATGGTTTGCGTCAGCACCTCTGCATGCTGCAACAGACCTGCCGCTATCTCGATGGGATAGCTGCGTTCACCCAGTTCGACCTTCAACCTTTCCATGGACGTCCTCTTGATTACATGCCGATCAACTTGACGATTTGATTGGCAACAACTTTTGCGCTCTGGTCATCAGTCTGGATGACAAAGTCAGCCACTTCTTCGTACAGGGCGTTGCGCTCTTGCGCCAGACGCTCGAGTACCTCGCGCGGCGGCTCTTCGGTTTGCAGCAGCGGGCGACGTTTGTCACGTTGCGTCCGGGCCAGCTGCTTCTCAATGGTGGTCTCGAGGTACACCACGATGCCGCGAGCAGAGAGTTTGTTGCGTGTTTCACGGCTCTTGATGGCACCGCCACCCGTTGCCAGCACGATACCCTGCTGTTCGGAAAGGTCACCAATGACCTTCTCTTCGCGGATCCGGAAACCCTCTTCGCCTTCAACATCGAACACCCAGCCGATATCGGCACCACTGCGGCGCTCAATCTCATGATCTGAGTCGAAAAACTCCATATGCAGTTGTTCTGCCAGATGTCTACCTATGGTGCTCTTGCCCGCACCCATGGGACCTATCAGGAAAATATTGCGTTTCTCAGCCATGTCTTTTCGTTAGTAATTACAAACTGTACGACCCCGACAAACTCTCGATCGGGGTACCTATGAACCTTATCTTGCGATGGATCAGGAGGGGGATTATCTCAATAGAAATCAGGACTGGCAACCGCAGCCCTTACGCCCCAGCCTCATTGGGGCGTAAGGTTATATGTGTTTTACCTTCACATGTAAAGTCTTCAGAAAGTCTCGGTGACTATCTTCGGTGTCACGAAAATCAGCAGCTCCCGCTTTTTGTTCGCGCTGGTCGTCTTGCGAAACAGCACCCCCAGACCCGGGATATCACCCAGCAGGGGGACCTTGGTCACATCGTTTGTAATGGTCTGCTGATAGATACCGCCCAGCACCAGCGTCTCGCCATTGTTGACCAGCACCTGGGTGGTGATCGACTGGGCGTTGATGGAGACGGCATCACCGGTACCGGTAGGTACGGTTTCACCCTTGGTGTCCTGGGTCACGGTCAGATCCAGGATCACCCTGTTGTCGGGGGTGATCTGCGGTGTCACTTTGAGACTCAGCACTGCCTTCTTGAAGGTGACCGAGGTAGCCCCGCTGGAGGAGGATTCCACATAGGGTATCTCGGTCCCCTGTTCGATCAGCGCCGGCTTCTGGTTGGCCGTGGTCACCCGGGGACTGGCGATGATCTCGGCCTTGCTCTCCTTCTCCAGTGCCGACAACTCGAGATCCAGCAAGGTGCCGTTCGCCAGCCGCGCCACCTGGAAGGCCAGGGTACCGGCGGCGTTGGTCACCGGCAGGTTGACGTTCAGCCGATCGTCCACCCCGGGGCGGGTAATGGTCGAGCCACCGTTGTTGTTGCCGGAACCATCATTGCCCTCGATGGAGCCCGAGGTACTGTTGCCGTGACCATCGTTCTTGGTCACCCCCCAGCGTACCCCGAGTGCCTCGTCGAAACCATCGTCTATGGTCACCATGCGCGCTTCTATCACCACCTGCTTGACCGGGATATCCAGAATATCCAGCATGCGCTTGATGTTGCTGATGACGTCGGCGGTGTCCTTGACTACCAGCACGTTGGTCCGCTCATCCACGCTCACCGCCCCCTTGGCAGAGAGCAGCTTGGTGCTTTCAGACGAGAGCAGCGCCGCCACCTCGGATGCCTTGGCATAGTTTATCTGCAGATATTCGGTGTAGAGCGGGGCCAGATCGGCAACCTGATTGCGGCTCTCCAGCTGCTGTTTCTCGCGGGCGGCAATCTCTTCTGCCGGTGCAACCAGCAGAATGTTGTTGTCGAGCCGCTTGTCGAGTCCACGCACCTTCAAGATGATGTCGAGGGCCTGCTCCCAGGGCACCCCATCCAGCCGCAGGGTGATGTTGCCCGACACCGAGTCCGTGGTCACCAGGTTGAGATTGTTGAAATCCGCGATGAGCTGCAACACGGTTCTGACCGGAATATCCTGGAAATTGAGAGAGATGGGTTTGCCCTGATACTGCTTGCCGGCACTCGCTGCGGTGCGCTTTTTCACCTCGACGATGAACATCTTGTCTGCCTGGTCGTAGCGATAATCAAACTGGCCATTGACCGACAGCTCGAACAGGGTGTCATTGCCCTGGCGAAACACCTCAACCTGAGAAACAGGGGTGGCAAAATCCTGCACATTGATCAGATTGAGCAGGTCGTCCGGAACCCGGGTGCCGTGAAACTTGGCCAGCACAGTCTGACCGCGGCTGCTGACGTCCACGGCGGCAGAGCTGTTATCCAGCGTCACCAGAAATTCCCCCTGTCCGTCCTTGCCACGTCGAAAATCCACGCCTTTGACGGAGTTGAAGTAAGCGCCACTGGCCGAAGTTTGCGGGGTTGGCAACACAGGTTTGCTGGCAACCGGCGCCGCCACCGGGGCACTCTGGCGGGCAAGCTGCTGGCTGTTGATCAATGCCGACGAGGTTGCCGGCGGGGTATTGATAAGGGCGGACGAATTCGGCTGGGGAGCCACCATCCCGGAGGAAGAGGTCGTGGTTGGCAGCGGCATGGCCGCCTTGTCCCCCAACGCAACTAACAGCTTGTTGCCCTGCTGGTGCACCTGATAGGGAGTCAGTTGATCGAGCGCAATCTTGATATCGAGACCCGCCCCCTTGCCCTCTACCTTGATGTTATCCACCCCCTGCTGCTTGATGGGCAGGGGATTCACGTTGAGTGCCCCCACCGCCCCCGGCACATGCAGCAGCAACTGGTTGGGTTCATAGGATAGCCGATCGGTAAACCCGCTGACCGGTTCACTGAAACTCAGCTCCAGCAGCAGTTGATCGGCCATCAGCGGATTGACTTTGACCTCCTGCAGGGTGGCCACCGCCCAGGCCTGGCCCCATGCACCGACGCAAAACAGCAGGGCCACTCTGGTTGCCTTACCTATTGTTGTTCTCATCGCAGTTCATCCCTGATTATCGTTTTGCTTCAAGATTGGCCATGCCCAGCTGGGTTTCTCGAGTAACCCAGCATCCCTTGCCGTCCGGTATAGTCTCAATCAAATCCACATAAGTGTCAGTGATCCTGATCACCCGCCCCTGATCCAGCCCCATATGCTGGTTGAGGCCCACTCGGATGGACTGACCATCCGGCGTTCTGATCAGGGCCCAGAGCTGCCCCTGCTTGCCAAGGGAACCCTGCATGCTCAGGCTGGCCAGTGAATAGTTCTCCAGCACCTCTTTCTCTCTGTTGGCGACAATCTGGGCGCAATCCGGTTTCACCTTGGCATCCGTCTTGGCACTGCTGGCCTCGGGCTGGGGAGCGATGAAGGGACTGCGCTGGTCACTGAGATGATAAGCCATGGGAGAGAAGGGCTTTATTTCGGGAAGAGGTTCAATGGGAACCGGCTTTCTGGCCTTCACCTCGGCCACGTAATTATCCATGTCATCCTGACCGCCGCAGGCCGTCAGCAACAATGCCGGCAACAAAACGCAGAGTATCCTCATTTTTTCTGCTCCACCGTCTTGCCGTTGTATTTATAGGTCTTGGCCAGCATCGACATGGCGATCATGTCATCCTGCTCCTTGCCCTGACCCAGCGTGAACGACTCCAGAATGACGATCCTTGGCAAGGCCGCCATGTCAGCCGTGAACTTGCCGATCTCATGATAGGTACCCACCACTTCTATTCGCATGGGCAGCTCGGTGGAAAACTCGTGCTTGATCTCCGGCTCCCAGTTGATGCGATTCAACTTGAGGCCATTGTCGGTGGCGATGAAGCTGATGTCATCCAGCAGCCCGGCCACCTCATGAGTATTGGGCAGCTGTTTGAGCTGGGTATCGACCAGTTGTTCAAGCTGCACCATCTGCGCCTTGTAGGCACCGAGATTGGCGGCCAGCATCGCCTTGCTCTCAAACTGTGACTTGAGCTCCGCCTCCTTGTCGGTTTCCTGGGTCAACAGAGTCAGCGACTTGGCAATCACGTAGTAATAGATGGCGCCCCCAAGCAGGGCACAGAAGAACAGGATGAAGATCCCCTTGGCCAGTTTGGGCCAGCTGGCGATGTTGTTGAAATCCAGTTCGTTGAGCTGTTGCAGGTTCATTTCTGCCCCTTAGCCATGTCGAGGCTGGCTCCAGCCGCCACGGCGACCTGGAACATCATGGAAAACTGGCTGAGCGAAACTGGTACCACGTCAGCCGCAAAGATGGTGCTGATCTGCGACTGCCCCAGCCAGCCGGAACCATCGATGCGACGCATCATGCTGGCCACCCTGCCATAGGCTTCGGTCTTGCCGTTCACGTCGATCCGGTTGTCCTGCAGAGCCAACGTGTTGAGATACACCCCATTGGGTACCAACGAAGGCAGCTGGTTGAACAGGCGAACCGGCAGATTGCGACGCATCTGCAGGTGTTCGATCAATTGCATGCGATCGATCAACTCCTTGCGCCGCTCCTTGAGCAGGCGGATCTCGCCAAGCTGGGCATCGAGGATGGTCATCTCCTGCAGCAAACGCTGGTTGCGTTGCTGCTGATGGCCTATCTGCTGCTCCACCAGCCAGTCGGCGGCAAAGCCAAGTGAAGCCGTGATGGCCATGAAGATGCCTAGCATGACCCCGAATTGCTTCTTCTGCCGCTGGGCCCTGGCCTCGCGCCAGGGCAAGAGGTTTATATTTGACATGGCGTGAAGCTCCTCAATGCCAGACCCAGCGCCGTCATGTACTTGGCACCATGGGCAGCGACCTCTCCCTTGGGTTTGCCGAACAGGGTAAAGGGATCGGGATGCAACACCTCGCAGCTGAGCTCGTTGCCAATCTGAGCCGCCAACCCGGGCAGCAGGCTGCCCCCTCCGCTCAACACCAGTTTGGAAAGCTCCCGGTGGCCGGAAGAGCTGCAAAACAGCTGGACGTTGCGCCGCACCTGCTGCAGCAACGCATTCATGTGGGGCAGCAACACATCCAGCTCGTGATCGATCGGCAACTTGCCCTGCAGCTTGGCCTGCTCGGCATCATCCAGAGAGAGGCTGTAGAAAGAGGCCAGTGCCTGGCTGTATTGGTCGCCACCGAAGTTCTGCAAGCGGGAGTAGATCACCTCCCCCTTCACCAGCGCGGCAAATGTCATGGCGCTGGCGCCGATGTCGATGACACCGACCGGTTTGTCCCACTCCTGCAGCTCAGGCAGACAGGCGAGTACCGCCCGCCCCAAGGCGTGTGCCCCGACATCCACCACCTTGGTGGTCATGTCGGCTTCCGCCAGCGCGGTGACCCGACCATTCACGCTCTCGGTGCGGGCCGCGCTCAGCAGCACCTCCTGGCGCTCCTGATCGGCGACCTTGCCCAGGATCTCGAAATCCAGGCTCACTTCATCGAGGGGGAAAGGAATGAGTTGTTCAGCCTCAAGCTGGACCTGATTTTCCAGCTCGCTTTCACTCAGGCTGGCATCCACCTGAATGACCTTGGTGATCACGTTGGAACCGGTAACGGCAGTAGCCACATACTGGCTGCTGCCCGAGATGAGGCGCTTGAGGCCCTTGAGAGACTGGCCGACCCGCTCGATATCCTGCAGCTGATAATCGACCAGGGTGCCTTTGGGGGTGGCAACCTCCGCCACGGATTCGAGGTGCAGCTTGCCGGGACGGCCGGTGATGGTCACGGCCTTGATGGTCTGACTTCCAAAATCAATGCCTGCCAGTGGAAGCAGAGAACCCTTGTTGAATAGCCCAAACATATACACATCCATGCGTTATATGGGTTTTAGGATTGATTGTAGGACAGCTAATCAGAAGATGATGGCTTAACTCATCCTAAATGCTCTATCTATCAATGTCATAAAGTTTATGCCGAAAAGTGATGCAACTCGCTTTCCGAGCCGCGCCCTCCTCCCCTTGGTTATTGAGTCGCAGAGTGCTAACCTCCCGCCTCTTCTCGAGGAGCCGGACCGTCGTCAGGAAAACCTCGAATTCACGAAGGCAAAAGGGCTATACTCTGCGCCCGTTGGCTAATTTTAAGACGATTGGTAGTTCTTCCATGCTGAAATGGCTCGTACGCCTGTTTATTGTCATGATGCTGGGTGCTGTGCTGGGTGTTGCCAGCCTCATCGGTATCTACTTCTACATCAAGCCCCAGTTGCCGGATGTGACCGCACTGCGCGACGTCAAGCTGGCCACCCCGATGAAGGTGTACAGCCGGGATGGGGAATTGATCTCCCAATTTGGCGAAATTCGTCGCATCCCCCTGCATCTGGATGAAATTCCCCAGTCCATGATCGATGCGGTGCTCGCCACCGAAGATGCCCGCTTCTACGAGCACCCCGGCATCGACCCCATCGGCATCCTGCGGGCTGCCACCGTCTGGGCCGTCTCCGGCCAGGCACGCCAGGGCGCCAGTACCATCACCCAGCAGGTTGCCCGCAACTTCTTCCTGAGCAACGAGAAGACCCTGGTGCGCAAGATCAAGGAGGTCTTCCTGGCCTGGCGCATCGAGCAGAATCTCTCCAAGGACGAGATACTGCAGCTCTACCTCAACAAGATCCCGCTCGGCTATCGGGCCTTCGGGGTCGGCGCCGCCGCCCAGGTCTATTTTGGCAAGGAGGTGAAAGAGCTTACTCTGGACGAGATCGCCATCATTGCCGGTCTGCCCAAGGCCCCCTCCATGCTGAACCCGATCCGTTCGCCGGAACGGGCCTTCGCCCGCCGCAACGTGGTGCTGGGTCGCATGCTGGAAACCGGCAAGATCACCCAGGCCCAGTATGACGAAGCCTCCAAGATGCCGATCAAGGCCCGTTATCACGGAGCAGAGACCACCCTCAACGCCCCCTATCTCGGCGAGATGGTTCGCCAGAAGATGGTGGAGCAGTTTGGGGAAGATGCCTACACCATGGGCCTGCACGTCTACACCACGGTCACCGCCAAGCGTCAGCGGGCTGCCCGTCAGGCTCTGCTCGACGGCGTGTTCGACTATGACACCCGCCATGGCTACAAGGGGGTGACCGCCCAGCTGTGGAAAAGCGGCGAGGCCGACTGGGATTACGACAAGATCATGGCCCATCTGGCCAAGCAGCCGACCTATCAGCCGCTGATGGCAGCCGTGGTCACCAAGCTGGGTGACAAGAGCGCGACCATAGTGCTGAAAAACGGCAAACAGGCCGAGCTTGGCTGGAACGGCATCAAGTGGGCTCGTTCTTTCATCACTGACGATCGCCAGAGTTTTGCCCCGAAATCGGCACGTGACGTACTCAAGGTGGGCGCCCAGATCTGGGTACGAGAGAAGGGTGAAGAGCTGCTGCTCTCCCAGATCCCCGAGGTCAACGCCGCCCTGGTGGCCATGAATCCGCAGGATGGCGCCATCGAGGCGCTGGTCGGCGGCTTCAGCTTCGAGCTGTCCAAGTTCAACCGGGTCGATCAGGCACGTCGCCAGATAGGCTCCAACATCAAGCCTTTCCTTTATGCTACCGCACTGGAGCAGGGCTATACCCTGGCCTCGCTCATCAACGATGCGCCGATCAACCAGTGGGATCCCTCCAAGGGTCCCATGTGGCAGCCCAAGAACTCCCCGGCTATCTATGACGGCCCCACACCGCTGCGCCTTGGTCTTGCCAAGTCGAAGAACGTGATGTCGGTGCGGCTGATGCGTGCCATCGGGCTGGATACCTATATCGACGGCCTCACCCGCTTCGGCTTTGCCCGCGACACCATCTCGCCCAACGAATCGCTGGCACTGGGCGCTGCCGAGTTCACCCCGCTGGAAGTGGTGCGCGGCTATTCGGTGCTGGCCAACGGCGGCTTCCAGGTCACCCCCTACTTCATTACCGAGGTGACCGACAGCTTCGGCGCGCCTCTCTATCAGGCCAACCCGGCCGCCGCCTGCCGCGATTGCGGCGTACTGGCCGCTGCCGGTCTAGACAGCGCGGATGCCTATGCCAATACGGCCCCCGACTGGAAAGCCCAGTGCCCCATCGATCCCGTCGTGCCCAACAATATGGCGCCGCAGACCATCAGTGCCCAGAGTGCCTTCCTGGTCACCGATACCCTGACCACCGCCATCTGGGGCGGCAATGGCTGGCGCGGCACCGGCTGGCGGGCGGCTCGCGATCTCAAGCGCCACGATATATCGGGCAAGACCGGGACCACCAACGAGTCGCGCGATGCCTGGTTCTCCGGCTATACCCCGAACCTGGTCGCCACCTCCTGGATCGGTTTTGACAACCACCAGCGTGGCCTGGGCCGGGCCGAGTTTGGCGGCGGCGCCGCACAGCCCATCTGGATCGACTTCATGAAGACGGCGCTCAAGCAGATCCCCGAGCGCAAGATGCCGGTGCCGGAAGGGATCATCACGGTGCGCATCGACCGTGAAACCGGCCTGCTGACCAACCGCACCGATGGCAGCAGCACGGACGAGTTCTTCAAGGAAGGCACCGAACCGACCCGCTTCGCCACCCAGAGCTCGGATGGCAATCAGGTCTATGGCGGCGATGGCTCGGACACTGACGGCCCCGTCTCCACCGACGATATCTTCTAAGCAACCGCAGCAGACAAAAACCGGCGCCAAGGCGCCGGTTTTCTTTTGGTGAACACGAATGCGTTGTCGTCAGCCGAGCAAGCTTTTCATCAGGCTCGAGATGCGGGCGGCCAGCTCGTTGAAGCAGGGCCGGCGCACCGAGTAGTGGCGATAGAGCAGCGCTATGGTACGCCCTGGCACCGGATCGATCACCGGCCGGTAGCTCACGCCCCCCTCCTCGGTATTGGCTGGCACAGCGAGCCTGGGTACCAGCGTCATGCCGCTGCCGGCCGCCACCATGTTGCGCAGCGTCTCCAGGCTGGTGCCCTTGAAACGCTGATCCTCGCCGATGCCGGCGGCAAAACAGAAGCCCATCGCCTGATCCCGCAGACAGTGGCCATCGGCCAGCATCAGCAGCTTCTTGCCCTTGAGATTGCTGAGCGGCACCGCCTTGGCCTTCGCCTCCGGATGCTGCTGGGGCACCGCCAGCCACATGGGCTCCTGATAGAGAGGGATGGAGCCAAACCCTTCCATCCCCTCCAGTTCGGCCAGGATCAGGCAGTCCAGCTCCCCCTCTTCCAGCCGTTTGAGCAGCACCTGGGTCTGCTCTTCATAGAGGTAGAACTCCAGCTTGGGAAAATGTTCGCGCAGATCCTGGATGATGTGGGGCAACAGATAGGGGCCGACGGTGGGAATGAAGCCGATGTGGATCTCGCCGGACATGGGTTCGGCAAAGTGCTGGCCTATGCTCTTGAGTTCGCGCACCTCTTTGAGCACCTTGCGAGCCTGCTGGGCCATGGCATCGCCAGCCGGGGTAAACAGCACCTTGCGGGAGGTGCGCTCGATCAGGATCACCCCCAGCTCATCCTCCAGCTTGCGCAGCTGGCCGCTCAGGGTCGGCTGACTGACGAAACAGCGCTCCGCCGCCTTGCGAAAGTGCTTCTCCTCTTCCAGCGCCACCAAATACTCGAGATCGCGAAGGTTCATACATCCAGAATCCTGCCAACCAATGGGGCCATTAGCATGCCCAAGAACGGCGGGAGGGACAAGGGATGGTGAGATTGGACAGACCATGCACAGGGGATAAATAAAACGGGCCCGGATCCTGGATCCGGGCCCGTCGGGTCAGCGTCGCCTCATCACACCCGGAAGCGGCGTACCAGCTCCTGCAGCTGGGTGGCCAGATGGTTCAGGTCGTTGCAGGCCTGCGCCATCTGGGTTGCCCCGGCCGCCACCTCTTCCGAGGCATGGCTGATATTGACCACGTTGCGGTTGAGCTCTTCACTCACCGCCCCCTGCTCTTCGGTGGCGGTCGCAATCTGGATGTTCATGTGGGAGATGCTCTCCACCGAGCCGCTGATCTCGGAGATGGACGCCCCCGCCTCACGCGCCGTACTGACGGTGGAGTTCATCATGTCCTGACTTTGCTGCATGGTGGTGCCGGCCTGCTCGGCCCGCTGCTGCAGCTCGGCAATGATGGTGTTGATCTGGGAGGTGGAGTCCTGGGTCCGTTTCGCCAGGGTGCGCACCTCATCAGCCACCACCGCAAAACCGCGCCCCTGTTCCCCAGCCCGGGCCGCTTCGATGGCGGCGTTCAGTGCCAGCAGGTTGGTCTGCTCGGCGATCCCGCGAATGACCTCCAGCACCATGCCGATGTTGCGGCTGTCGTCACCTAACTGATGAATCACCACTGCGGTGCTCTCGATGGCACCGGCCACCTGCTCAATGCGCTTGATGGAGTCGTTGACGGTACGGGCCCCCAGCTCGGCGGTGCTGCTGGCGGCGCTGGCGGCACTGGCGGCATCGCTGGTGTTGCGGGACACCTCCTGCACCGTCGCCTGCATCTCGTTCATGGCGGTGGCCAGCTGGTTCAGCTCGTGCTGCTGGCTGTTCATGTTGTTGGCGGACTGACGGGCAACCGCGCTGATCTCCTCGGCCGCAGAGCTCAGTTGCACCACGGATCCGGAGACTTCACTGACCAGATTGCGCAAGTTTTTCTGCATCTCGCCAAAGCCCTTGGCCAGTTGACCCAGTTCGTCATTGTTGAACTGGCTGGTGTCAAGATGGGTCGCCAGATCACCTCCCGACACTTTACCAACCACCTCCAGCAACGCGTTGACCGGGCGCTTGATTTGTTGAGTCAGATACCAAGCCACCAACACCACGAAAAGCAGCGTCACGAGTCCAATCGCTATGCTGAGCAGTTTGGCTGACTCATATGATTGCTCACTGCTGGTATGCATGGCACTACCAATGCGGTCGTTAATTTCGCGCAACGTCATTGTGAGCTGAGTGGTCTGGTCCAACGTAGTGCGGGTAATGCCATCCCGATACTCGCCAATCTTGGCGCCTTCGTTGTTCATGACCGCTTGATACAGCTGATCATGGGCGCTGAAATAGGCCTCTCCTGCTGGTTGCAAGGCACGATAGGTTTGCTCTTCTTCTGCGTCGTTGAAAGCCAAACGGCCATAATCCGACAACGCTTTTAGAAAGCGAGCCTTGGCATCCGAGAAACTGTCGTTTCGTTTGGCGATATCCGCCTGGTCATTGTTGGTCAACGCAATGACCATGGCCAGCTCGGCTCGACGCGCATCCAGCAGCGCAACGTGCATTTGGCTGGCATAGCGAATGGAAGGCACCAGGTTATTGACAATAAGCTGAGTGTTCGCATTCAGGTAGGAGAGCCTGGAGATCCCAAATCCGGCGATGACCAGCACCAATAATGCCAACACCGCAAAACCGGCGCTCAACTTCTGACCTATAGACATATTTTTGAACATGATTGGTATCCTTGGCGGCTAGACGCAAGCCCCTGACATTGAACGTCCGGGCTATCCCCATAGAGCATAGCGCGATGATTGCAAGCGGATGATTTTCATACTATCCGCGGCTCAATATATCGCCCTTCACGGGGATAGCATGAGGGCCGCCCAGGCAGGAAAATCCACTCAGGACTCATCCGGCCAAGATTATCTTCGGCAGGATACCAATTCCCCTCTCAGCGCCCCATCAGCTGCTGGATATGGCGGGCAAATGCCTGGGGCTCGCCTAGGAAAGAGGACGCTGACAAGGGCGTTACCTTGTCCCCCTGCACCAGCCCCAGAGTCGGGTAACCCTGCCCGCCGAGACGACGCATCCAGACCTGGCTGTCCGCCAGATGGCTTGCCATCTCAACCGCCTGATACGCCTGCCCAAAGGCCTCCTGCGCAATGCCCTGCTCCGCCGCCAGGCTGGTCAGATGCTCGAGAGAACCGATCCAGATGCCATCGCGATAGTGGGATTGCTGGATGCGGTGCAGCATCACCAACCCATTGCCCCCCAGGGATGTCACCGCCAGGATGGCGCGGATCGGTTGCTCCGAATCCAGCAGCAGCCCATCGCGCAGCAGCAGCTCGTTGAAATAGCGCTCGCCGAAAGGCTGGCCGGTCAGCGCCTGGATCCGCTCGTCATGGGGACGGACGTAATCACGCAGGGCCTGGCCCATCGCCTGCCTGCGCCCGCCAAGCCAGAGACCACCGGCGTGCAGCTCGATGCGCAGTTCCGGGATGGCAGCCGCAGCCTTCAACAGCGGGGCGGCGCCGTAGCACCAGCCACAGAGGGGGTCGTATACATAATGCAGAGTCGTTTCGTTCATATCATTCACTCGTTCATTCGGCTAAAAAAACCGGGCCCTCGGGCCCGGTAAAAAACACAGGGAAGTAGGCGTCAGGGGGTTACCACTTCATCTCGCCGGTGTTGACCTTGGCACCGATGGCCAGACCATCGTCGACCGGCAGGGACGGGTAAGCCTTCTTCAACGCTTCAATCAGCTGCCCGGAGTTCTTGGCCTTGGCCAGCTCCTGCTCAAAACGCTCTACGTAGTCACGGGTGAAGGTCACGGCTTCGGTACCCTTGGGCGCAGTCCCCAGGAAGTGACCCGGCACCACGCGCTCGGGCTTCAGCGCCAGCAGATTGTTCAGCGCCTTGACCCAGTTGCTGCGAGCGGCCTTGGTCTGGCTGTCAGCCATCCACACATGTACGCCGCTGTAGACCGGCACACCACCAAACGCCGTCTTGATGGACGGTGCCCACAGGTAAGCATTCGGGGTGTTCATCTCCTTGATCTCGATCTTCTCGCCATCCAGGGTCAGGTGGCTGGCCGTCATCACTTGCGGCACGGTCAGGCTCTTGGGTGCACCCTTGCCCAGAATGGGGCTCCAGTAGCTCAGCTTGGCATCCTTGGTCTGGTTGATGTGGTCAACCACATGCTGGTCGGCCAGTACCTTGACGTCGGGGAACGCGGCCATGACAGGTTCCAGACCGAAGTAGAAGTCGGGGTCACCGGCACTGATATAGACGGTGGTCAGTTTCTTGCCGCTCTTCTTGATCATGTCGACCAGTGCCTGACCGTTTTGCACGTCGAACTGGGCATCGATCAGGATCGCCTCCTTGTCACCAGCCACCAAGGAAGAGGAGACCGGGAAGATGGCCTTCTCGCCAGGGTTGTAGACGGTTACGGTCAGCGGGGCAGCCATGGCGGCACCGCTCAGCAGGGTGGTAGCCAGGGTCAGATTGCGGATCAGGGTATTGTTCATCGGGTATTCCTCATCAAGTCATCAGGGGTTCATCAGATGGACACAGTTTATTGGATCACTTTCGGTACAAATACAGCATAATGAGCGCATCACTGTTGCATTAATCGAGCATATAGAGAGCCTGAACATGGATCGACTGACCGCATTGCGGGTCTTTGTCAGCGTAGTCGAACAGGGCAGCCTGAGCGGCGCCGGGGAGAAACTGGAGATGTCGCGCGCCATGGTAACCCGCTATCTGGCGGAGCTGGAGCAGTGGATGGGGGCACGGCTGCTGCACCGCACCACTCGCCGGCTGAGCCTGACCGGCCCAGGGGAAGAGGCGTTGAACCGGGCCCGGGCCATGCTGGCGCTGGGGGAAGAGATGGAGCAGATCGCCGTGCGCGGCGACGAGGCGCCCAAGGGGCAGCTGCGCATCACCAGCAGCTATTCGCTCTCGGAAGCCCTGCTGGTGGGGGCCGCCAACGACTACCTGGCGCGCTATGCTGGCACCGCCATCGATATCCTGCTGCTGGACCGGACCGTCAACCTGGTGGAGGAGCGGATCGATCTCGCCATCCGCATCACCAATGATCTCGATCCCAACCTGGTGGCCCGCCGGCTCGGCACCTGCCACTCCGTGGTCTGTGCCAGCCCGGCCTATCTGACCAGGCACCCGACGCCACACAAGGTGCAGGAGCTCGCCCTGCACAACTGCCTCACCTACACCTATTTCGGCAAGAGCCTGTGGGAATTTCAGGGGCCGGACGGGCCTGAATCTGTGCCGGTCAGCGGCAACCTCAGCGCCAACATCTCCAACCTGTTGCTGGAGGCGACCCTGGAAGGTGCCGGCATCAGCCTGCAGCCCCGCTATTCCGCCCAGCCCCATCTCGAGACCGGCACCCTGGTGCCGCTGCTGGAGCAGTGGCAGCCCAAGCAGCTCGGCGTCTACGCCGTCTATGGCACCCGCAAGCAGATGTCACCGCTGTTGCGCAGCTTCCTCGACTTTATGGTGGAACGCATGGCCGCCGACCCCATGTGGCGCGATTAAACCGGCATGAAAAAGGGGCCGTCAGGCCCCTTTCGTTCAATATGCCAGATGCTGGCCGCACTCAGGCTTCGAAACCGCTCAGCGGGGCATCGGCCGGCGTCTCCCGCGCCACATCCAGGAAGATCTCCCGATATGCCACATAGATGGAGTAGTTGAGGGCCGGGATCACCACCAGCAGCCCCACCAGCATCAGCGCCGCACCAAACAGCATCAGGATGGCGGCGACTATGCCCCACCAGAGGAAGGGCCACATGTTGGTCAGGCAGCCTTTGAAGCTGAGCTTGGCCGCCTGCAGGATCCCCACGTCGTGGAAATAGATGAGCGCGGGGGCGAAGGTGATGGCCATCAGCACCGGGATCAGCAGCGCCAGCCCCAGCAGCAGGCAGAGCAGCAGCCCCTGGGCCTGGGCCGCCGTGACCACCAGGGATTCGGGATCCTGGGTCAGCAGGGAGGTAAGCCCCCACATGGAGAGCAGCCCCAGGCAGATGAGACCGATCAGGCTGAACAGGGCCAGCACCAGCAGCCCTCCCAGCATCAGCGGCGTCAGCTTGTGGCGAAAACCAGAGAAAAAGTCGGCGAAGCGCAGCGGGTTGCCTTCATAGCCGTGGTGGGCCACCGCCACCCAGCCGGCGCCCCAGACCATGTAGAGCAGCTGGGAGATGAGGCTGCCCGCCGGCAGGCGTTCCAGCAGCAGACCGACCGCAAACCAGACGAGAACCATGCCGACGCTGGCCCCCATCCCCTTGTTGAAGATATCGAAGCCGGACCGCACCCAGACCCAGCCACGCCCTATGGGGTGACGGGCGGGTGCTGTGCGCAGGGGGGACAATCCATTCATAACAGTTCCTCGGATGAAAACGGCTGGTTGCCGATTCTAGAGCCATGGGGCCCCCGACTCAATGGCGGGCCGCCATCGACACCGCAGATGCACGTCATGGCTGCTTGTATCAGACGTTACGGTTATCATAAGAGACCCCTCAGCAAGGGGCGTTCACTTATTCAAGAGAATCCAAAATGCGTACATCTCACCTGACGCCGCTGCTGCTGGCCTCCCTGTTGCTCAACCTCTGGCAGTGGCAAGCCGACCACACCGCCGCCCAGCCGGAGTCCGACGCAGCCGGCACCGCCCGCGCAGCCCAGTGCGACGCGTCAGCTTCCCAGAGCAGCAGCCAGAACCCGGGGCAGAACCTGCTGGCCAAGCTGCCCGGCAAGGGCCCCCAGAGCGAGCCTGCGCCCACCCAGGAGTCGCTCCCCCCCAACCCCGAACTGGAAGCCGCCATCAGCCAGTGGAGCCAGTCGAGCGAAGGGTCCGTGCTGATCGAACGGCTCTATGACGCCGAGCAGGGCAGCCAGCTCACCACCGTCTTCGATCGGCTCGACATCGTGGAGGACGTGCGCGGCCAGGTGCAGGAGCAGCTGCGCGAGCTCTATCGCCTCGGCTTCGATCATCCTGACGCCTATGAGCAGGAGAGCCAGCGCATCTGGAGCAACCTCAGCAACCTGCTGGGGGAGGATACCCGCACCCGGCTCGAGCAGGAGATCTACTCGGGCGACACCAACCGCCTGTTGGAGATCCAGGGCCGCCTGGCGGAGCGCGGCGAGCTGCTGGCACCGGCCCAGCGCCAATCCCTGACGCGCCTGTTGAGCGAGGCGAACCAGCAGCTGGCCCAGCAGGAGAGCGGTGATGCCGGCACCTATCTGGAGAACCAGCGCGCCTATACCCAGCGGGTACTGGAGAGCAGCCGCGGCTTCCTGAGCCCGGATCAGCTCAAGGTGCTGCAAGACATGCTGGAGCTGGATCTGGTGCGCCAGGAGGTCTCGGTCCAGATGGAGGCCATCTACCAGCGCTTCCAGCCAGCCTCCTGATTTCGTTACCGTTTCGTCTTAGTCAACCCAGCCTGGAATCATCATGAGAGTCGTTTGTTGTCTATTGTTGCTGCTGGCCAGCCAGTCCGCCCTCGCCGAGGGCTTCATCAGTCGCCTGCTCAACCACCCGGTGCCAGGTGGCGTCGCCGTGGTGCCCCTTGGCAGCGAGGCGCAGGCCCCGACCGCCCGCTATCAGGACAAGCCGGTACTGGTGGTGCGTGAAGAGGGCAAGCGCTGGATTGCCATCGTCGGCATCCCCCTCAAGAGCCAGCCCGGCCCCCACCAGCTGCAGGTGAGCGATGGCCGCACCCTCGACTTCACGGTCGGCAGCAAGCAATACCGCGAGCAGCACATCAAGCTCAAGAACAGCCGCCAGGTCAACCCGCTGGCCGAGGACATGGCCCGCATCAACCGCGAGCTGGCGGAACAGACCCGCGCCTACCAGACCTTCAGCCCGGCCCAGCCCAGCAACCTGCTGTTCGACAAGCCGGTGGAGGGGCCGCTCTCCAGCCCGTTCGGGCTGCGCCGTTTCTTCAACGGCGAGGAGCGCAACCCCCACTCCGGCCTCGACTTCGCAGTCGGTGCCGGCACCCCCATCAAGGCGCCGGCGGCGGGCAAGGTGATCCTGATCGGCAACTACTTCTTCAACGGCAACACGGTGTTCGTCGACCACGGCCAGGGGCTCATCAGCATGTTCTGCCACATGTCGAAGGTCGACGTGAAGCTGGGTCAGAGCCTGCCCCGCGGCGGCATCGTCGGCCGGGTCGGCGCCACCGGCCGCGCCACCGGTCCCCATATGCACTGGAATGTCAGCCTCAACGACGCCCGCGTCGATCCCGCCATCTTCATCGGTGCCTTCAAGCCCTGAGGCCGGAGACCTGTCGCGCGCAGGCAGGGGCGTTCAAAACGAAAAAGGCAGCCTAGGCTGCCTTTTTCATGGACGAATGACCACCTGTCAGGCAGCGCTGTGCTGGCGCGCCTCCCTGTTCATCGCCCGCCACATCACCAGTACCAGCAGGGTGCTGCAGGTGGGCAGCGCCAACCAGACGCCGGATACCCCCCACAGGGAAGAGAAGCCCCACAGAAAGCCGCCGATCAGCACCAGCTTGCCGCCGGTGAGCAGGGAAGCGATACGGGCCCGGTTGATGGCCTGGAAGTAGGTGGCCCCCACCAGCAGCAGGCCTTCCATCGGCAAGCCCCAGAAGTAGAGCCAGATGCCCAGGCTGGCCACCGGCAACAGGGCCGCGTTGTCACCGGCAAACAGGTAGACCACCCCCTCCGGCCAGAGATAGAGCGGCAACATGCCGCACAGGGCCACCAGCAGCGTCACCCCGAGCGCCAGGTTGCGCACCCGCAGCACCCGTGCCCAGTTGCCCGCCCCGGCGTTGAAGCTGGCGATGGGCTGGATGCCCATGGCGATCCCCTCGAAGATGAGATAGAAGAAGGCCTCGCTGTAGCTGATGACCCCATAGGCAGCCACGTGCAGTGAAGTGCCGACCGAGAGCAGCGCCTTGTTGTGCAGCGCCAGCACCACCGACAGATAGAGGTACATCAGAAAGCTCGACACCCCGAGTCGCAATGTCTCCCCCATCAGCCGCCAGTCGGGCCGCAGGGTATCCCAGCCAATGCGCAGCTGGCTGCGCGGGGTGAAGAAGTGCCACAGGCACAGCCCCCCGGTCACCGCCTGGGAGAGCATGGTGGCAATGGCGGCCCCCGCCAGCCCCCAGGGGATCACCGCCATCAGCAGATAGTCGAGCAGCACGTTGAGCACGCCGCCCCCCACCAGGATCCAGGTGGTGAGGCCGGGTCGCCCGTCGTTGCGCAGCAGGGCGGTAAAGGCCATGGAGAGCACCGCGAACACCCCGAGCCAGGAGTACCACTGCAGATAGGCGTATCCAGCGTCGAAGATGGCCCCCTCCGCCCCCATCCACACCAGCATCTCGTCGCCATAGTGGATACCGATGAAGGCGAGCAGCGCCGAGGCGATGAGCACCATCACCAGCGCGTTGCCGACGATGTGACGGGCCCTGGCCTGCTCCCCCTTGCCCAGATAAAACGAGGCGAGCGCCGAGGAGCCCATGCCGATCAGCGCCCCCACCGCATAGAGCACGGCGCAGATGGGGTAGGCCAGCATCATGCCGGCCAGGCCGTCCTGGCCCAGAATATGGCCGACGAAGATGCCGTCTATGGTGACATAGATGCCGGTGACCAGCATGGCGGCCACGGTCGGAGTGACGTAGCGCCAGAACAGGCGGGAAAGGGGGGCCGTGCCCAGATCGACTGCGGACATAGGATGCTCAATGGAGGGGAAAACGGCCGGAATGATAGCCAAAGCGGGCCGGGATCGCCCGTTATTTATGTTACAAATCATTAATATGGAAAACTTTACCCGCCCTGGCCCCTGCTTTAGGCTAGGGCGACTCCACCTGAACGGAAACGTGCGCCATGTTGCAACGCCTGCTCTCCCTGCTGCTCTGCCTTACTCTTCTTTCTCCCCTTGCCCAGGCCGATGACGCCATCACCCAGGTGGAAGAGCTGCTGCAGAGCGTGCCCAAGACGGACACCCCGGAGAACCAGAAGCTGCGGGAGAGCTACCAGCAGGCACTGCAATTTGCCCGGGAGGCCCAGCGCTACCGCGAGCAGGGCAAGGCCTATCAGCAGGTGCTCATCGACTATCCCAAGGAGTCGGCCCGCCTCAAGGAGAGCCTGCACAACTACCAGCCCCAGCCTCGCCCTGCCCTCTCATCCCTGAAGGAGGAGGCGCTGCGCCAGGCCATCGGCCTGAGCAGCAACCGCCAGCTCAACCTGCGCAAGGAGCGCCAGGGGGTGATGGACAGCCTCAACCAGCTGGAGAGCACCGGCCAGGAGTATCACCTGCGGGTCGACGAGCTGCGCAAGCAGTTGCAGCAGACCCGTGCCCTGCTCGATCGGCTCAGCTTCAGCAGCGAGTCTGACCGCCAGCAGGATGCCCAGCAGCTGGTGACCCGCCTCAAGGAGCAGAGCCTCTCCGACCGGATCCAGATGCTGGAGCTGGAGCAGCTCTCCGCCCAGCAGCGCAACGATCTGGGCAAGCTCAGGCTGCAGGAGCTCAACCTCGCCATCACCGACGAGGACGAGTGGCAGACCAGCCTGCTCAACCAGCAGAACCAGCTGCGCCGCGACAAGACAGAACAGGCACTGGCGGAGAGCGAGCGGCTGCGCAAGCAGCTCACCTCCGACATGCCGCTGCTGCTGGAGCAGCAACAGCAGAACCAGGCGCTCTCCATCCAGCTCGGCGCGCTCGAAGATCAGATTGAGCGGGTGCAGGACGAGCAGCGGGTGATCGACACGAACCTCTCGACCCTGAACGACCTGGTCAACTCGGTGCGCGAGCAACTGGAGTGGCTGCAGATCAGCAACGCCTACGGCGAGAACCTGCGCAGCAAGCTCTCGGATCTGCCCGCCTACTTCCCCCTCGACAAGCTGGAGTCGGCCATCGTCAACGCCCGCATGGCCAAATACCAGTACGAGACCGAGCAGGATGCCCTCAAGGATCCGCGTCAGCTGCGCGATCAGTTGCTGGCCACCGACGGCATCACCCTGGATCGCGCCCAGCTGGCGGTGCTCGACAACCTGCTCAAGGCCAGACGGCAGCTGCTGACCCGACTCAACGACGCCGCCGACAGCCTCATTCAGGAGCAGACCCGGCTCAAGCTGCTCTACAGCCGCCAGAACAGCAAGATCGACGAGATCCGCGAGCTCAGCGCCAGCCACCTGTTCTGGATGCCGGACGTGCGCCCGCTCACCCCGGCCGTGCTGCTCGGGGTGCCGGCCGCCCTCGGTCTCGCCCTCAACCCGGTCAACTGGTTACAGCTGCCCCAGGCCATCGCCGAGAACAACCCCATCACCCTCACTTTCGCCGGTATCGGCATCCTGGTGCTGGCCTGGTGCTGGTTCAAACTGGCTCGCCACCTGACCCACTACAGCCAGTACATAGCGCCCCGCATCGGCAAGGTGACCCAGGACAAGTTCAGCCTCACCAGCCGGCTGCTGATGCGCTCTCTGCTGGCCTCCCTGCCGCTGCCCGCCATGGTGCTGATGGTGCGCGGCCTGCTCGACGGCGCCTGGCAATACCCGTTCGCGGTGGCGGTGGCCCGCGGCCTCGGCGAGATCTGGTTCCTGCTGCTGGCGCTCTTGATGGCGCGCCACCTGACGCTGGAGAAGGGGATCCTGATCCTCCATTTCCGCTGGCAGAAGGAGCGGGTGCAGAAGGTGTGGAGCCAGTTTCGCACCCTGCTGCTGGTGATCATCCCGAGCTTCTTCGTGCAGGGCATGGCCAACAGCTATCAGGAGCACGCCTTCTACGACTCCCTCGGCCGGCTGGCCTTCATCGTCGGCGCCCTCTGGCTGCTGCTGTTCTTCGCCCGCCTCAACCGGGAGCGGCTGCCGCTCACCTGGGGTCAAGCCGACATGACCAAGCCCCACCTGCTGCACCACTTCATCTGGAACAGCCTGATGCTGGCGCCGCTGCTGGCGGTGATCGGCTCCCTGCTCGGCTACTTCTATACCTCCCGCATCCTGTTGCGCCAATTAGAGCTGAGCCTGCTGATGGGGCTGGGTTGTCTGCTCGTCTACTATCTGGCGCACCGCTGGATGCTGATCCAGCGCCGCCGCCTCGCCTTCGAGCGGGCCAAGAGCAAGCGCGCCGAGATCCTGGCCCAGCGCGGCCGGGAAGAGGGACACGACGAGCTCAGCTCCGAGATCCCGGACGTGGTGGAGGACACCGAGCTGGACCTGGATACCATCAGCGCCCAGTCCCTCGGGCTGGTGCGCACCCTGCTGATGCTGGGCTTCACCATGCTGGTGGTGGTGCAGTGGTCCGAACTCAACTCGGCGTTCAGCTTCCTGCGCAGCATCGAGGTGTGGCAGGTGAGCAGCAAGATCGGCGGCATCGAGCAGGTCGTCGCCATCACATTGCAGGATCTGATGCTGACGGCCTTCACCTTCATCCTGACCGTGGTCACCGCCCGCAACCTGCCAGGCCTGATGGAGCTGACCCTGCTCCAGCACCTGAGCCTCTCCCCCGGCACCGGCTTCGCCATCACCACAGTGACCAAGTACATAGTGCTGGTGGTGGGGGCGCTGACCGGCTTCTCCATCCTCGGCATCGACTGGTCCAAGGCGCAGTGGATGGTGGCGGCCCTCTCCCTGGGCCTGGGTTTCGGGCTGCAGGAGATCTTCGCCAACTTCGTCTCCGGCCTCATCATACTGTTCGAGAAACCGATCCGGCTCGGCGACACTGTCACCATCCGCGAGCTGACCGGCACCGTCACCAAGATCAAGACCCGCGCCACCACCATAGTGGATTGGGACAGGAAGGAGATCATCGTCCCCAACAAGGCCTTCATCACCGAGCAGTTCATCAACTGGTCCCTGTCCGACGCCATCACCCGGGTACGGCTGCGCATCCGCATCGGCCTGACCCAGGAGCCGAGAAAGATACAGACCATTCTGGAAGAGTCGATCAAGGCCTCCACCCTGGTGCTGGAGACCCCCTCCCCCGAGGTGTTCCTGATCGAATTCACCGACTCGGCCCTGATCTACGAGATCCGGCTCTACGTGAACAGCATGGATCACCGCATGCCCATCACCCACGAGGTCCACTCGCTGGTGCTGGAGAAACTGCAGCAACAGGGGCTGGGGCTGCCGCACCAGCAGATCGACATTCGTCTGAGCCGGGCCTGAGTCGCCCTCACAGGAGCACAACATGCAGATCATCGCCCATCGCGGCGCCAGCGGACTGGCACCGGAGAACACCCTCAAGGCCATCAGGCTGGCGCTGACGCTGGGGGCTGAAGCCATCGAGATCGACGTGCAGCAGGCCGACGGCGAGCTGTGGGTCTTCCATGACCGCAGATTGGAGCGCTGCACCGACGGCCGCGGCGTGCTGATGGCCCAGTCACGCACCTATCTGGAAAGCCTGAATGCCGGCGAGGGAGAGGGGATCCCGACCCTGTGGCAGGTGATGGAGGCCATCGCCGGACAGACCGAGCTGCATATCGAGCTGAAAGGAGCACAAACAGCCGACGAGGTGGCCCGACTGACCCGGCGTGCCGAGGCCGAGCTTGGCTTCACGACCGCCCAGTGGGTCGTCTCCTCCTTCCACCATCCCGAGCTTGCCCGCTTCGCCGCCCTGCGCCCCGAGATCCGGCTGGGGGCGCTCACCTCCACCATTCCCCTCACCCAGGCGGCCTTTGCGGCCGAGCTGGGGGCCTGGTCGCTCAACTGCGACGTGGATTTTGTCGATCAACAGCTGGTGCAGGATGCCCACGATCGCGGGCTCAGGGTACTGGTCTACACGGTCGATGATCCCGCCGATCAGGCTATGCTGGCCGCCATCGGCGTCGACGGCATCTTCACCAACCGGCCGGATCGCTTTCTGCCATCCGCCAAATTGGACTCATTGTGTTGGGGGTGATCGATAACCGCTGATTTAAGCTATAAATTTAATGGCGCACCGGGATACAAAAAGTTCGACTTTGGCCGATACAGTGTTGGCCCATAACAATAAAACCACACATCGCAGACTGAAGCTCACAAGGATGTAAACATGAACTTATCCATCAAGAACAAGCTTGTCCTCGCCATCGGGGTCATTATCCTGGTCATCACAGGCCTGCAGGTCTGGTACAACACAAGTCAACTGAAAAGCGAGACCCGGCGTCTGATCTGGAGCTTCATCGACGACAGCTCGGTCTCGAATGTCAAAGGCATCTCCCGCTGGCTGGATGCCCGCATCGGCATGGTCACCGCCACCAAGGAGGCCTTCGCCAAGGAAGACGAACCCATCAGCCATCTGGCCCAGACCATGAACGCAGGCAACTTCGACCTGGTCTACGTGGGCACCAAGGATGGCAAGATGATCCAGAGCAAGCCGACCGACCTGCCGGCCGGCTATGACCCCCGTCAACGTCCCTGGTACAAGGACGCCATGGCCGCCGGCAAGCTGGCCATCACCTCGCCCTATGCCGACATCACCACGGGTCAGCTGATCATCACCATCGCCGAACCCTTCACCCGGGGCAACACCCAGGGGGTCATCGCCGGTGACGTCTCCATCGATGCCCTGGTACGCGATGTGCTGGCCCTCAATTCGGAAGGCACCTACGCCATCCTGGTTGACGGTAATGGCACCATCATCGCCCACCCGGACAAGGAGCTGGCGCTCAAGCCGGCCACCGCCCTCTCCCCCGATCTGACAGCCGCCAAGGTCAACGAACTGGCCCATGACAACACCATCTCCGAGATGGAGATCAGCGGCAAACCCAGCGTATTCGACCTGACCGAGATCCCGAACACCAACTGGTATTTCGGCATCGTGGTGGACGAAGCGGTCGCCTACCAGTCCGTCTCGCGCATGGTCACCTCCGCCCTGCTGCAAGGCCTGCTGACCATCCTCATCGTGGCCGGTTTCTCCTACGTCGCCATCAGCGGCTCCCTGGCACCGCTGAAGACTCTAGGTGAGGCGATTGCCGATCTCTCCCGCGGCAACGGGGATCTGACCCGCCGCGTCAAGATCGAGCGGGAAGACGAAGTGGGCATAGTCGCCAAACACGTCAACACCTTCATCGACCGCATCCACGTGATGGTACAGGACATCTCCAACTCCTCCGGGCAACTGAACCAGCAGGCCAAGTCGTCCCACAACATGGCGGAGAAATCGAGCCAAGGTCTGGCCCGCCAGCAAAACGAGATCTCCCAGATCGCGACTGCGGTGCATGAGATGTCCGCCACCGCGGTGGAAGTGGCCAGCAACGCCGAGCAGACTGCCGATGCGGCCCGCAGCTCCTCCAGCAGCTGTGAGCACGGCAAGCAGGTGATCGCCCGCAACCAGCGCTCCATCACGGATCTCGCCACCCAGGTCAAACAGGCTTCCGGCATCATCCAGGAGCTGGAGAAGAACGCTCAGGAGATCAACACCATCCTCTCCACCATTCAGGGCATCGCCGAGCAAACCAACCTACTGGCACTGAACGCCGCCATCGAAGCAGCCCGTGCCGGCGAGCAGGGCCGCGGCTTCGCGGTGGTGGCCGACGAGGTGCGGGTGCTGTCACAGCGCACCCACAGCTCCACCGTCGAGATCCGCAACATGATCGAGACCCTGCAGCGCAACACCCAGGGCGCCGTCAGCACCATGCACGAAGGCCAGCTGCTGGCCCAGAACAGCGTGGAAGATGCCAACGATGCCACCCAGGCACTGGAGCAGATCACCGCCTCCATCAACCAGATCTCCGACATGGCGACCCAGATCTCCAGCGCCGCCGAGGAGCAGCGTGCCGTTACCGACGAGGTGAGCCGCAACATCCAGGCGGTCAAGGATGTCTCGGACGAGCTGGCGGTCGATGCCGACAGCTCGCGCCATCTCTCTGAACAACTTAAAAATATTTCAGGTGAACTGAGCAATCAGGTCGGCATGTTCCGCATCTGATGCTGTTCGACAAAAGGGGCCATGCAGGCCCCTTTTTTTATGAAAAAATGCTTTGGTTTCAATAGTTATTACTACATCAACCCGCAGGGATTACCGACTCTCCTGCACGACACCGGTCAGCCATCGACTCTGCAACAGCTGACCCATCACAATCTTCGGATTAGTTTTTTGAACTCAATCACCACATTCTTCTATCCGTGAATAATTCTTATTAAATATTTTTGATAAAAAACTTAAAAACTTTGGGGGTAATACCTAAAAAGAGAGGTGTTTCTCATTTTTTTGAAAGAAAACTACGTATAATCCTGAGCTTAAAATAACCATAGTAATGACAGCGGCTGATACCGATAACTGCAGGATGGCGATAATTACGGCGTTTTCATCCAAGGAATGGGGTGATTTTGATAAAGATCACCATTGCCAAGCACTAAAACAGACCAGTTTGACTTGCATCAAGCCTGAATTTTTTTCATAGAGCAAAATCGTGCCCAGCAAATCTATCCCTAAGGAGGCAGATGTGGATATTATCAAGACCGATGTCGCCATCATCGGTGCTGGTGGTGGTGGCCTGCGTGCCGCAATCGCCATAGCGGAAGCTCACCCGGAGCTGGAGATCGCCCTGATCTCCAAGGTCTACCCGATGCGCAGCCACACAGTGGCCGCAGAGGGCGGCGCCGCCGGTGTCGTCCGTGATGATGACTCCCTCGAAAACCACTTCAACGACACCGTCTCCGGTGGCGACTGGTTGTGTGAGCAGGACGTGGTCGACTACTTCGTCAACAACGCCACCAACGAGATGATCCAGCTGGAGCACTGGGGTTGCCCCTGGAGCCGCAAGCCGGACGGCAAGGCCAACGTGCGCCGTTTCGGCGGGATGAAGATCCCCCGCACCTGGTTCGCGGCAGACAAATCCGGTTTCCACATTCTGCACACCCTGTTTCAGACCTCCATCAAGTACCCGAGCATCAAGCGCTTCGATGAGCACTTCTGCATGGATCTCATCGTGGAAGATGGCCGCGTCCAGGGCGTACTGACCTTTGACATCCAGAACGGCATCACTCGCTTCATCCAGGCCAAATCCGTCATTCTGGCCACCGGTGGCGCCGGTCGTGTCTATCGCTACAACACCAACGGCGGCATCGTCACCGGTGACGGCATGGCGCTGGCCTACCGCCACGGCGTACCGCTGCGCGACATGGAGTTCGTCCAGTATCACCCGACCGGCCTGCCGGGCACCGGTATCCTGATGACCGAAGGTTGTCGTGGTGAGGGTGGCATCCTGCTCAACAAGGATGGCTACCGCTACCTGCAAGACTATGGCTTGGGCCCGGAAACCCCGGTCGGCCAGCCGAAGAACAAGCACATGGAGCTGGGTCCCCGTGACCGCCTCTCCCAGGCCTTCTGGCAGGAGCAACAGAAAGGCCGCGTGATCCAGGGCCCGATGGGCGACGTGGTTCACCTCGACCTGCGCCACCTTGGCGAGAAGTATCTGAAAGAGCGTCTGCCCTTCATCTGCGAACTGGCCAAGGCCTACGTGGGTGTGGATCCGGTCAAGGAGCCGATCCCGGTGCGTCCGACTGCCCACTACACCATGGGCGGCATCGAGACCAACGGCGCATGCGCCACCCGTCTGCCGGGCCTCTATGCCCTGGGCGAGTGTGCCTCCGTCGGTCTGCACGGCGCCAACCGTCTGGGTTCCAACTCCCTGTCCGAGATCGTGGTGTTCGGCAAGGTGGCCGGTGAGCACGCCGGTGAATTTGCCAAGACTCAGTCTCACGGCAACACCCAGGCGCTGGCCGCCAAGGCCGAGGCGCTGATCAAGCAGCACCTCTCCCTGCTCGATATCGACGGCACCGAAAACCCGGCGGATATCCGCAACGAGTTGGGCATGTCCATGGAAGCCGGGGTCGGTATCTACCGTACCGAAGAGCTGATGCAGGGCACCATCGACAAGATCAACGAGCTGAAAGCCCGTTACAAGAAGATCAAGATCAACGACAAGTCCTCGGTCTTCAACACCGACCTGCTGTACGCCATCGAACTGGGCTACATGCTGGACGTGGCCGAAGCCATGGCGCACTCCGCCCTCAACCGGAAAGAGTCTCGTGGTTCCCACCAGCGTCTGGACGGTTACGAGGAGCGCGATGACGTGAACTTCCTCAAGCACACTCTCTCCTTCTACAACGGCGAAGGGGCCCCGACCATCGATTACTCCGATGTGAAGATCACTAAATCCCAACCGGCGAAACGCGTATACGGTTCCGAGGGTGAGAAACAAGACGAGGCTAAGAAGAATGGCTGAGATGATCGAAATTGAAATCCTGCGCTACCGTCCCGAGCAGGATAACGAGCCCTGGATGCAGACCTTCCAGGTGCCCTACCTCAAAGAGATGTCCCTGCTGGATGCGCTGCAATACATCAAGGATCATCTGGACTCTACCCTGAGCTTCCGCTGGTCCTGCCGGATGGCGATCTGCGGCTCCTGCGGCATGATGGTCAACGGTATTCCGAAACTCGGTTGCAAGACCTTCCTGCGGGACTACCTGCCGGGCAAGATGACTATCGAGCCGCTCAACAACTTCCCGATCGAGCGCGATCTGGTGGTCGACATGTCCGACTTCATCGAGAAGCTGGAGAGCATCAAGCCCTACATCATCCCGTCTGAACCGCGCAACCTGTGCGATGGCGAGTACACCCAGACCCCGGCTGACATGGCGAAGTATCACCAGTTCTCCATGTGCATCAACTGCGGTCTGTGCTACGCGGCCTGCCCGCAGTATGGCATCAACAAGAAGTTCACCGGTCCGGCGGCCCTGGCACTGGCCTACCGCTACAACGCCGACAACCGCGACAGCGCGTCCAAAGAGCGGATGAAGATCATCAGCCAGGACGAGGGCGTCTGGGGTTGCACCTTCGTGGGCTACTGCTCCGAAGTGTGCCCGAAAGGCGTGGATCCGGCCGCCGCCATCCAGCTTGGCAAGGTCGAGAGCGCCAAGGACTACATGATCGCCATGTTCAAGCCAGATTGAGAGCAGGAATGAGACCATGAACAACACCAATAGCAAACGTAAGCCTTACGTCCGCGAAATGAAGAAAGACTGGTGGCTGAAGAATGCCTTCTACACCGGCTACATGATCCGCGAAGGCACCAGCATCTTCGTCTCCATCTACGCCGTCGTGCTGATGTGGGGTCTGCTGCGGCTGGTACAGGGTCAGGAGGCGTTCAACGGCTGGCTGGAATCCCTGCAGAGCCCGATCGCCATCCTGTTCCATGTCATCGCCCTGGCAGCCTGCCTGTTCCACGCCAAGACCTGGTTCGCACTGGCGCCGAAAGCCATGCGCATCTTCCGTGGCGAAGACCTGGTGCCGGAGAAGCCGATCGTCATCGCCCAGTATGTGGCGCTGGCGGTGGTATCCCTGCTTGTCCTGATCATCGTGGCCTGAGGAGAAAACAATGAGACGTTCTGACGAGCCTGGTTATTGGTGTCTGTTTGGTACCGGGCTCTCATTCAGAAACGTTGGCCACGATCACTCAATCATGATTTGAGGAAAAAATATGAGACGTTCTGACGAGCCTATATATTGGGGTCTGTTTGGTGCCGGCGGCATGGTCGTTGCCATGCTGCTGCCGGTCATTGTCCTCATCACAGGTCTGCTGGTGCCCATGGGCATCATGGACGTGGAGACCATGAGCTACGAGCGCGTGCTGGAATTCGCCAGCTCCTGGTGGGGTGCCTGCATCCTGCTGGCCATCATCGCCCTGCCCATCTGGCACGGCATGCACCGCATCTACCATGGCCTGCATGACTTGGGGATCCACACCACCAAGCTGCACCACTATGTGTTCTATGGCTTCGCCTTCCTGGTGTCCGCCATCACCCTGGGTCTGCTGATGGTGCTGGTGTTCCAGTAAGTACATCCAGACTGCATGACAAACCGGGCCAAGTGCCCGGTTTTTTTATGACCATCTTCCGCGGCTCATCTCCATCCGGCAGCTGGCCTGCGCACTCGTTCGGCATCCTTCACCAGAGCCTCGGTGCCGGCTCACGGCCGTTTTCCGCGTAGTAGAGCGACGGCAGAAACTGCGCCAGATAGCTGAATTCGCTGTAGCAGTGGCGCATCAAATTGAAGCCTATCTCGTCCGGCACCTCGTCAAGCGGATTGGTGCAGGCCTTGCCCAGCAGGAAGCGGCTGCGCAGCACACAGCCGTATGGGGTATCGCGCGCCAGGTGCAACATCTCGCCATCCAGCGGCGCCCCGTTCTCATCCAGCACTACCTCATCGCCAAAGCCGATACGGGCGCAGATGGCGGCAGAGAGAGCCTGTGTCTCCCGCGCCTCCTGCAGCGGCTGCGGGGCGAACACCTCTTCGGCGCCGTGGAACTTGAGGCGAGCTGCCACCGGCGGCAGCTCGGCAAGCCACTCCACCGCCTCTATGCTGGCTCCCACATAACGCTCACCTCTCTTCCAGTGATGATCCCAGCCCCGGTGTTCGACGTGGTCGTGGGGGTGCCACCAATGGATGTGCTGGGTCGTCTCGAAGAAGGTGAACCACCAATCCAGCATGCGCCCCTTGCAGCCGTGCAGATCGGTGCGGATGGCGACCGTCAGCAGGCCCTCGGTGCTGCGGGTCAGGCCCATTTCCAGGCGCAGCGGCTGCGGCCTGAGCAACTCATTGATGTCATTGACGCCCCAGGGGGCAAACAAGGCGGAAGTATTCATGATGAGACTCCGATAAATTTAGGAAACGAAAGTCGTTTCCTAAATTACGCTATGCCTGTATGCTGAGTCTGTCAATGCTTTCCAGGAGCCCATCATGTCACAGCAAACCGATCAAGAGACACGCTCACGAGGCCGTCCGGTCACCCCGGAAGCGGATCTGCGTGGCGCCCTCGCCGAGGCAACGCTGACCTTGCTGCTCAAGGGAGGATACGGCGCCGCGACCGTGGATGCGGTGGCCAAAGAGGCGGGGGTCGCCAAGAAGACCCTCTACCGCTTTGCCGCCAACCGCGACGAACTGGTGGCGCAGGCGGTGCGCAGCTGGACCGATGCCTTTCAACCCGCATTCGAGCAGGATGCCACTCACCCAGGCGCCCTGGGGGAGATACTGGAGCAGGGCTTGCAGGCGATTGCAGATCAGGTGCTGAGTGCTCAGGCGGTCGGCATGTTCCGGCTGCTGCAGCATGAGTTCACAGGGCGCGATGCCCTGTTGATGGCCTATCAGGAGAACGGTATTGCGCGCGGCAGGGCGACGCTGGCGGCGTGGTTGCAGCGCCAGCAGCAACTGGGCTGGCTGCGCGAGCTTGATTCAGCCCAGACCAGCGATCTGCTGCTGGCGATGACCATGGCGGAGCCGCTGCGCCAGATGGCGCTCGGCTTGCTGGCGCCGGGCAGCGACATCCGCGCGCGCATCGCCGCCGCCGTTGCTCTGGTCCTGCCCGGCCTGGTGCGAGGGTAAAGCCCCCTCGGCCAGGAGGCTGCGTCGCGGCAAAGGGCGAGATGACATCAGCACGCGAAACCTGCTGATAAGTTGCCGCCCCAGTCAGCGCCATCACAGCCATAAAAAACCGGGCATCAGGCCCGGTTTTTTATGGTCATCACTCCATCGGCGGCAAGAAGCGGCGCATCACCTCGTCGCTGTAACCGCTGTCCTGAAACTCGATCAGCAACTGGTTGAGGCGGGTCACCAGCTCATAGGAGCGCGGCGAGCCCTTGCTCACCAGCAGATAGAAGCCCTTGCGGCTGGGCAGGGCGAGGTGGAGCAGGCCGCTCTCGCTCTGGTAGATGCCAAGGCCGATACCGCTCATCAGGGGTTCAATCTCGCTGGGCAAAAAGTCACAGCGATCGCGCCCCAGCATGTCCAGCGCCTGCTGCAACTGCTTGAGCCGGCGCGGCTCCTGCGCCAGCCCGTAGGGGGCATAGTTGTAGCCGAGCACCCCGCACACCCGTGAGCGATTGACCGTCTGCAGATCGGGCGCCTCGGGGAAGCGCCGCTTGAGGTAGAAAAATCCGAGGTGGGTGTAGTAAAGCGGCACGCTGTAGAAAGCATATTCCGCCCGCTCCGGTTTGTAACTGGCATCCCAGGTCAGCTCGCACAAGCGGTTCTGGCGATAGTCGGCCAGCTCCTGCTGCACCCTTGCCCAGGGCAGATAGCGGATCTTGTAGGACAAGCCGAGCCGCTGCAGGGCCTCGAGCACCTGGGTTGTGGCCGAACCGGTGAGACGGCCGGTATCGGGCACGCCATCCTTGCGCTCCCAGTAGGTGAAGGGGGCCCACTCGTTGCCCTCCCCCAGGCAGATCTGCACCTCGGGCTGGGCCGCCTCCACCAGCCCGGTCAGGCCCCATCCCAGCAGCAACAACATGGCTCGCGTCATTGTCTCCCTCCTTCGCCTCCCTTGCAGCTTAGTGCAGACGGGGTGATGCTCCCCTTCAGGGTGCCCCCTCCTGCCACAGGGCCAGCAGGGGCGCGGGGATGGCGCCGTAGCGCAAGGTCGGAGTCTGGTGCCAGTTGGCCAGCCGCTGCAGCGCTTTGGCCAGGTCCTGCGCCAGGGTCCGGGTCACCCTGACCCCCGCCTCCAGATAGAGGTTCTTTATCTCGAAGATCCCCTGCTGGCGATGGGCCTTGGCGTCCATCCTGCCCACCAGCTTGCCGCGATGCAGCAGCGGCAGCACGAAGTAGCCGTACTGGCGCTTGGGCGCCGGGGTGTAGCACTCGATGCGATAGTCGAACTGGAACAGCTCGCTGGCCCGCTTGCGATCCCAGACCAGCGGATCAAACGGTGACAGCGCCGTGGTGTGACTGGCCTTGAGGGTGCCAGCCTGGGCCCGGGCCAGCTCGTCCGCCAGCGAGGCGTGCACGAAGGCGCCGTGCTGCCACCCCTCCACCCGCACCGGCAGCAGCTCCCCTTCGTCCGCCAGCTGATGGAGCAGGGCGTCGTATTTGCCGCGTCGCAACCGATAGTAGTCGGCCACCCAGCCGGTCTTGACCAGCCCCAGCGCCCGGCAACTGGCTCGCACCATGTCCCTTTGCGCCTGTTCCGGGCTCGGCAGATCCCGCGCGTCGCGCCACTCGGGCATCACCCGCTCGGCCAGATCGTAAACCCGCTGGAAGTTGCGCCGCTCGCGCACCATCAGCTGGCCTGCGGTGAACAGCACCTCCAGATGGCGCTTCTCCGGCTTCCAGTCCCACCAGCCATTGCCCTTGCCCCCCTTGCGTTCAAAATCCGCCGCCCGCACCGGGCCATGCTGGCGAATGCGCTCGATGATCTCGCCAATCTCCTGTTGATGGGTGGCAAGCCAGTTGGCCGAAAATTTCCAGCCCATGGCGGCGGGATCCAGCATGCGATGACGCAGCAGGCGGTAATCCTCCCGCGGCACGAAGCAGGCCTCGTGAGCCCAGTATTCGAAGATATCGCCATCGGCCAGCAACTGCTCCAGCCAGCCTGGTTCGTACTGCCCCAGCCGGCTGAACAGCACCAGGTAAGGGCTGCGGGCCACCACCGAGATAGTGTCTATCTGCAGCAGCGCCATGCGGCGGATGGTGGCCAGCAGATCGGCCGGTTTCGCCTTGCCGCGGCGCGGCGTCAGCAGGCCCTGGGCCGCCAGTTGTAGATGGCGGGCATCCTGCAGTGAAAGATGGGGAATCGACATGAAGAACCACTCCTTGGTATCGGGGGACGGACGGCTTGCGGCGCCTGGGACTCAATGCAGGGGAACAGGCAAGCGGATCCCGCCAATCAGGCCATCAGCATGCCCAAGCCGCCGCCAAATGAAAACGCCCGGCTCAGGGTTTGGTGAACACCGCCACATCTGCGTGGGGAAACTCGACCTGCGCCTGCCAGCGGTCCGCCAGAGCGCGAAAGGAGGCCTCGGCAAAGAAGACGATGTGGGTGGGATCGTGGCGGTAGCGCCACTGCCGAAAGCGCTCGTCCCCCAGCACCCGCTGGGTCTGCAGCACCAGCAGGCCGCCGGGCTTGAGGCAGCCCCACAGCGTCTCCAGCACGGCGCTCGGGGTGGCGATGTGCTCGATCACCTCGGTGCTGGTGATGAAGTCATACTGCCGCGTCAGCAATTCGGGCTCATCGGCATAGAACTTGTCGTAGCCCGCCATCTGGTAGCCCGCCTCCCGCCCCATGGCGATGAGCGCCGGGCCCGGGCCGCAGCCAAAATCGAGGCCGCTGGCCGGCGGAGGGAGGCGGCGCTGCACCTCGCCGAAGGCACGCTGCAAAAAATGGCGATAGCGGGGGTCATCCACCTGGTTGTCGTGGCCGTCATAGACCGCCTTCTCGCGCGCGGGATCCAGGTGCTCGGCCGCATCCAGCCAGACCAGCTCGCAGGCCCGGCAGCGATGGTACAGCTTGCCGGCCACCGGCAGCTCATAGGCATCGGTGGCGCAGCAGAGCGGGCAGGATAAGGGGGTCATGGCATCTCCTCTCGAAAGCGGGGCGGTCAAACGTGGCCGCAGCTTGCCTGCCAGGCTGGCGGCTGACAAGGTTTTTGTCCGCACGCCCCGTGTTCGGGTCGCAGCTTTACCTCTTTTTTCAACCAGTTGCATCTGTGTGAAACAGATTTTTTACCTCTTAAGGGTTTCTTAAGTTTGCCCCTTTAGTCTGATGACAATCGACAAGAAGGAGCCATCCATGACCACCGACATTCAAGCCCCCTATCGGCTGACGCTGGCCGATACCCCACAACAGGTCATGGCACTGCAGGGCTACATCCAGGCGGCCTACAGCCAGGAGTTCAACGCCCGCATTCCCCATTTTCTGCCCTGCCTGCTCGGTCTCTACCGGGCCGATGGCCTGCTGGTCGGCGCCTGTGGTCTCAAGCTGGCCGGCAGCGATCGCCTCTATCTGGAACAGTATCTGGATCAGCCCATCGAGGTCGCCATCGAAACCCGGCTCGGCGCCCCCGCCCGGCGTGATCGCATCGTCGAGGTGGGCAACCTCGCCTGCAGCGAGCCCGGCAACGCCCGCCTGATGTTTGCGGCGCTCTGCCGCCTGCTGTGCGACAACGACCTCGATTATGTTGTGTTCACCGGCACCGCCAAGCTGCGCAACAGCTTTCACCGCCTCCATCTCACCCCGGTGGAGCTGGCCCCCGCCCAGGCCGACAAGGTGGGTGACGACGCCAGCGCCTGGGGCGCCTATTACCACTGCCAGCCCAAGGTGATGGTTGGCGACCTCGGCGTCGGACGGCAGGCGCTGGCCCGGGGCAGCCTGCTGCTCTCCCTGCTGGCGCCCATGCCCTCCCTGTTCAACTGCCCGCATCGGAGCGCCTTATGATGTTGTTTGACCAAATCGCCTACTTTGCCCGCCAGACGCCCCACAGCCCGGCCCTCGCCAGCAGCCAGCACAGCCTCAGCTACGAGGCGCTGTGGCAGCAGCTGCCGCCGCTGGCCGACCGCCTGCAGATGGCCGGGATCAGCCGACTGGCGCTGCAGCTGGACAACGGCCTGCCCTGGGCGCTCATCGATCTCGCCTGCGCCATGGCCGGTATCGTGGTGATCCCGATCCCCCACTTCTTCAGCCTGGAGCAGCAGGAGTGGCTCTTGGAGAGCAGCGGCGCCGACGCCCTGATCGGCCCCCACCATCCCGGTTGGCAGGCCAGCGATCCGCTGCAACTGGTGGTTGGCGAGCTACCGCTGTGGCGCCGTCCCCCTGCCCGGTTGCCGCCCCTGCCGGCCGGCACCGCCAAGATCACCTATACCTCCGGCACCACAGGGCAGCCCAAGGGGGTCTGCCTGTCGCTGGCCCAGATGATGGCGGTCTGCAGCTCGCTGGCCGAACGGGTCGCCCCGGCCAAGGTTGAGAAACACCTGACCCTGCTGCCGCTCACCACCCTGCTGGAAAACCTCACCGGTCTCTACGTGCCGCTGCTCACCGGTGCCTGCAGCCGCATCCCTTCGCTGGCAGAGCTCGGCTTTGCCGGCTCCAGCAAGCTGGATCCGGCCACCCTGGCCCAGGCCCTGCTGCGCTGGCCCACCCACAGCCTGGTGCTGGTGCCCGAGCTGCTGCGCCTGCTGCTAGCCCTGTGCAGCGCCAACCCGGCGCTGGCCGAACAGCTGGCCGGCCTGCGCTTCGTCGCGGTGGGCGGCGGCAAGGTCTCGCCCGAGCTCATCAGCCGGGCCCGCAAGCTGGGGCTGCCGGTCTACGAGGGGTACGGCCTGTCAGAGTGCGGCTCCGTCGTGGCCCTCAACGGCCCCGATGGCCACAGCCTGGGCAGCGTCGGCCAGCCACTGCCCCACTGCCGGGTATCGATCGCCGCCGACGGCGAGATCCTGGTGGAGGGAGCCGCCATGCTCGGCTATCTGGACAGCGACGAACCGACGCCAGTACAGGTCGCCACCGGCGATCTGGGCCACCTGGATGCCGAGGGCTATCTGCACATCACCGGGCGCAAGAAAAACGTCCAGATCACCGCCTTCGGCCGCAACTTCTCCCCCGAGTGGGTCGAGGCGGAAGCCCAGCTCTGCCCGGCCATCGCCCGCATCGTGATCTTCGGCGACGGCCAGCCGGCCAACGTCGCCCTGATCCAGCCGCAGCCCGGCACCGACGCCCTGCTGGCCCAGCAGATCGAGCAGCTCAATCATCGCCTGCCCGACTATGCCCGCATCCATCACTGGCTGCCGGTGGCGCTGGATCAACATCCGGAGCTGCTCACTGCCAACGGCCGCCCCCGTCGCGAACGGATTTATCACCACTTTTCCCGGCAGATAAGCCAATGCCTTACAGGAGAGACCTCATGAGCTTCTATCAGACTCTGCAACAAGCCACTGCCAGTGAGCGCGAGCATCTGTTCAACGCCCCCATCATAGAGGCGTGCCGCAAGGGGGAGATCTCCCGCGACACCTATCTACGCTTCCTCTCCCAGGCCTTCTATCACGTGCGCCACACGGTGCCGCTCTTGATGGCCACGGGCGGCAAGCTGGGCCAGGAGTATGAGTGGGTGCGCGGCGCCATCAAGGAGTACATCGACGAGGAGTACGGCCATCAGGAGTGGATTTTGAGCGACATCCGCGCCTGCGGCGGCGATGCCGAGGCGGTGCGCCACGGCCAGCCCGAGCTGCCCATCGAGCTGATGGTGGCCTTTCTCTATGACCAGGTGCAGCGCGGCAACCCCATGGGCTTCTTCGGCATGGTGCAGGTGCTGGAGGGGACCAGCGTCGCCATCGCCCTGACCGTGGCCGACCAGCTCAAGGCTGGCCTCGGTCTGCCGCCCCAGGCCATGAGCTATCTCAGCTCCCACGGCGCACTGGATCAGGATCACCTCAAGTTTTTCGAATCCCTGATGAACCGGGTGGAGAGCCCGGCCGATCAGGCGGCCATCATTCACTCGGCCAGGGTGGTCTACCGCCTCTACGCCGACATGCTCTATCAACTGACGGAAAACCAGACATCATGAAGCTTGAAGGAAAACTCGTGCTGCTCACGGGCGCCAGCGGCGGGATCGGCGAGGCGCTGGCCCAGGAGCTGGCGGCCCAGGGAGCGCACCTGTTGCTGCACGGACGCAGGGCCGGTGCACTGGATCGGCTGTGCAAGGAGCTGCCGCACCCGGAGCGCCACCAGACGGTGATCGCCGATCTGGGCTCGCCCCAGGAGCGGGCCAGACTGCTGCAGCACCCGGCGCTGGACGAGGGGCTGGACGTGCTGATCAACAACGCCGGCTGCAACCAGTTTGCCTGGCTGGAGGATCAGAGCAGCGAGCAGGTCGAGCGCCAGCTGCTGCTCAACGTCGAGGCGCCGATCCAGCTCACCCGCATGCTGCTGCCCCGCCTGCGCAAACCGGCGGTGATCATGAACATCGGATCCAGCTTCGGTGCCATCGGCTACGCCGGCTACAGCGTCTATTGCGCCAGCAAGTTCGCCCTGCGCGGCTTTAGCGAGGCGCTCGGCCGCGAACTGGAGGGGACCGGCATCCAGGTGCTGCACTTTGCCCCCCGTGCCACCCGTACCCGCCTCAACTCGGAGGCGGCCTACGAGATGAATGCCGAGCTCGGCACCCACACCGACAGCCCGCAGGACGTGGCCGAGGAGGCCGTCATCGCCCTGTGCAACGAAACCCGCCGCAGCTGGCTCGGCTGGCCGGAGAAGCTGTTCGTGCGGCTCAACGGCCTGCTGCCCGGCCTGGTCGACCGGGCGCTGGCCAGGCAAAAACCCATCATAGAGCGCTATGCCCGCCACCCGGCGCCCGCTGCCGGCACGTCGGGGCACCCCACCTCCGTCATGACAGAGAAGGAACGTTAAGATGAAGCACGCCACTTTCCGCCCCCGTTTCACCCACGGCGCCCTCCTGCTGCTCATGCTGGGCTCGGGGATGGCCCAGGCCGCCGACGCCCTGCCAGCCATCCAGCAGCAGTGGGCCGTCTGCCAGTATCAACAGACCGGCAAGGCCAAGGAGAGCTGTCTCGAACAGCTGAGCAGCGAGGCCGATCAGGCCAGCGCCAAGGAGGCTTTTCGCACCGATCTGCTGATCTGGTCGGCCATCGTCAAAAGCACCTGGGCCGGCGCCAAGGGCGGGCTGGGTGCGCTCGGTCTGGTCAAGGAGGCCAAGGCCAAGCTGGAGATCGCCCTCAGGCAGGACCCCAAGGCACTGGACGGCTCCGCCTACACCAGCCTGGGCTCGCTCTACTACCAGGTGCCGGGCTGGCCGGTGGGCTTTGGCGATGACGAGAAGGCCGAGCAGCTGCTCAAGCAGGCGCTGGCCATCAACCCGACCGGCATAGACCCCAACTTCTTCTACGGCGACTTCCTGCTGGATCAGGGTCGCAAGGCCGAGGCCAAGAGCTATCTGGAGAAGGCGCTGAGCGCCCCGCCCCGGCCGGGTCGCGAGCTGGCGGATCAGGGTCGGCGCATCGAGATCCGCGACCGCCTCGACAAGCTGTAAATCCGTTCGGGATCAGCGGGCTATTTAAACTCTGCCCACCAGCTTGCATACTGGTGGGCAGCGTCTTTTGAGGGGAATAACAATGCGGATCCTGTTGGTGGAAGATGATGTGATGCTGGGCGACGGCATGGTGGATGCCCTGCGCAGCAGCGGCTACACGGTGGACTGGCTGCAGCAGGGGCTGCCTGCCCTGTCGGTGCTCAAGAGCGAGGAGTTTGCCGCGCTCATTCTGGATCTCAACCTGCCGGACATCGACGGCATCAGCCTGCTGCGCAAGCTGCGCCGGGAAGGGCAGACGCTGCCGGTGCTGATCCTCACCGCCCGCGACGCCCTGGACGACCGGGTGCTGGGGCTGGATGCGGGCTCCGACGACTACATGGTCAAGCCGTTCGCCCTGCAGGAGCTCAACGCCCGCCTGCGCGCCCTGGTGCGCCGCAGCAAGGGCCAGGCCCAGGCGGTGCTCGAGTACGGCGAACTGCAGCTCTATCCCGAGTCCCAGCAGGTCACCTATCGCGGCGAGCCGGTCAAGCTCACCCCCCACGAATACAAGCTGCTGCAGGAGCTCATCACCCAGAGCGGCCGGGTGCTGAGCAAGGATCAGCTGCAGCAGAGCCTCTACGGCTGGGACGAGGGGGCCGAGAGCAACGCGGTAGAGGTGCACATTCACCACCTGCGCAAGAAGTTCTACAGCGACCTCATCCGCAATATCCGCGGGGTCGGCTACATCATTCCCCAGCTTGAGCAGGCCCAGCGCCGGGACGGCCGGGCATGACACGTCCCCGCTCCATCCGCCGCTTTCTGCTCTCCGGCATCCTGGCGCTGGTCAGCGCCAGCCTGGCCGTCAGCGCCCTCATCGGCTATCTGGAAGCGAGCCACGAAATGGAGGAGCTGTTCGATGCAAGGCTCGCCCAGTCGGCCCGCATTACCAACCAGCTGCTCGGCCGCTATCTGGAACAAAACGGCGAGCTGCCCGCCAACGGTACCGTCTATCAGGAGTGGGAGCAGAGCAACCCGGAGCCGTGGCAGAAAGACAAGAGCTTCAACCTGCGGGGGGAAGACAGAGAGCTCACCCCCTTTGGTCACGAGTTCGAACGCAACCTCTACTTCCAGCTGCTGAGCGAGCAGGGCGGCATACTGCTGCGCTCCCCCAGCGCCCCCAGCCAGCCCCTCGGCGCGCTGGCCCCCGGCTTCAACAGCGTCACCAAGGACAACCACGAGTGGCGCACCTTCACCCTCTACAACCAGGATGCGCAGACCTGGCTCATCGTGGCGGAGCGGGACGACGAGCGCAGCGAGCTGGCCAGCAAGATGGCCACCCTGACCATGCTGCCGCTGCTCATCACCCTGCCCTTCCTGCTCGGCCTGTTGTGGTGGCTCATCTCGCGCGGGCTGGCGCCGCTGCGCCAGCTGGCCCAGGCCATCGGTGAGCGCCACCCGGCCAACCTGAGTCCGCTCAACCTGAAGATCCGGGCCCAGGAGCTGACCCCGCTCACCAACGAGATCAACCGCTTGATGCACGCCCTTGCCGACACCATAGAGCGGGAGAAGCAGTTCACCAACGAGGCGGCCCATGAGCTGCGCACCCCGCTGGCGGTGCTGCGCATCCACAGCGAGAACGCGCTGGCCGCCGAGGATGCCGAGAGCCGTCAGCACTCCCTGCAGAAGATGCTGCTGGCGCTCGATCGCAGCGATCGGCTGCTGCGCCAGTTGCTGACCCAGGCCCGCATCGACAACCAGCAGGGGCTGGAGCTGAGCGAGCTCAACCTGAACCTGCTGCTGCAGGGCACCCTGGCCACCCTGGCCCCCATCGCCCTGAAAAAGGATCAGCAATTGTCGCTGGAGGGCACCGAGCAACTGACGGTGATGGGGCAGGCCACTCTGCTGGAGCTGATGTTCAGCAACCTCATCGACAACGCCCTGCGCTACACCCAGGCCCAGGGAGAGATCGTGGTCGAGGCGCGCCAGGAGGGGCACAGGGTCAGAGTCGACATCCGCGACAACGGCCCCGGCATCCCCACCGCCGCCCTGTCGCGCCTGTGCGAGCGTTTCTTTCGGGTCAATCCCCAGCAGGGGGACGGAGTCGGCCTCGGCATGGCCATCGTCTCGCGCATCGCCCAGCTGCACGGCGCCGATCTCGACATCCACAACCGGCCAGAAGGGGGGCTGGAGGTGAGCGTGCTGCTGCCCGCCCCTGCCCGCCAGACCCAACCAGCGCAATGAGAAACGGGGGCCAGGCCCCCGTTTCTCATGCTGCTATTCGCCTCAGCGGCAGCTCGGCTGCACCGTGAAGGTACGGCTCGAATCCACCGCGCCGAGATCCGCCAGCAGGCGGCGCCCCAACAGCACCGGATAGATCATCTTGCTGCGATCCCGCAGGGTGAACCACTCCTCGTACACCTTGTCACCCAGGCAGATGGACATGGTGACCGTGGGGCGCTGCTCCATGCCGCCGGCGCCACGCACCGTCACCATGTGCTCCACCGGCCGCTCCAGGGTCTGGCTCACCTGCCGGTCGGTATTGGCATCGGTCACCTGCAGGGTAAAGCGCACCCAGGGCTTGCCGTCACGCTTGAAGTGGCGCAGATCCCGCGCATCGAGCGAGGAGGTGAGCGCCCCGGTATCCAGCTTCATCTTCACCGCCACCCCGCTTGGCATGATGAGCCCCTTCTCAATCCAGCCATAGATGGCGGGCGCCGGCGCGGCGAGGGCCGGCAGGGCGAACCCGGCCAGCAGCAGCGGTATCATTCGCAATCGGATCATGTCTACTCCTTGTCAGGACGGGGCCGACACAGGCCCGAGCCGCCCAGAGTGGGGATGGAAAGCGCCACTGTCAACCGCTGAAAAGCACGGCAGACCAGCGAGTAACGAGTGGCCGGATGCGGTGCGTCAGCAGCCTGCGGTGACGGGGCAGAACAGTGTCATCAGAAGCCGACCTGGCAGGCAAGGAGGGAGGCAAGATTGGCGTTGGATGAAACCCGAGGCTGTGCTCAGGTTGTGACGCCAAAGGCTACCACAAGGCTTCGCGAATTATCAGTCTTGTTCCGGATGGATTTTTGCCTACACTGTTGTAAACCGGAGGCCCTGAAAACCACCGGTTTTTTTGTGCCTGCCGAAAAGTTGCCACTGCAAAGTGACCTATCAAACAAGGCTCAATAAGGAATTCGTAATGCGTATCGAAGAAGACTTGAAGCTCGGTTTCAAGGATGTCCTGTTCCGCCCCAAGCGCTCTACTCTCAAGAGCCGTTCCCAAGTCAGCCTGACCCGCCAGTTCACCTTCAAGCACACCCAGACCCAATGGCAGGGCGTGCCCGTCATTGCCGCCAACATGGATACCGTCGGCAGCTTCGCCATCGCGCGTACCCTGGCCGGCTTCGAGATGATGACCGCAGTACACAAGCACTACAGCCTTGCGCAGTGGCAAACCTTTGTGAATGAAACCGACCCGGCCCTGCTGGGCCACGTGATGGTCTCTACCGGCACCTCTGAGGATGACTTCAACAAGACCCGTCAGATCCTCGCCATGTCCGAGGCGCTGCGCTTCATCTGCGTCGACGTGGCCAACGGCTACTCCCAGCACTTCGTCGAGTTCGTGCGCAAGATTCGTGACGCCTGCCCCAACCACGTCATCCTGGCGGGCAACGTGGTGACCGGCGAGATGGTCGAAGAGCTGATCCTCTCCGGCGCCGACATCGTCAAGGTGGGCATAGGTCCGGGTTCGGTCTGCACCACCCGGGTCAAGACCGGCGTCGGCTATCCGCAGCTCTCCGCCATTATCGAGTGTGCCGATGCGGCCCACGGTCTGGGCGGCCAGATCGTCGGTGACGGCGGCTGTACCTGCCCGGGGGATGTGGCCAAGGCGTTTGGCGGCGGCGCCGACTTCGTGATGCTGGGCGGCATGCTGGCGGCCCACGAGGAGTGCGGTGGCGAGATCGTCGATGTGGATGGCGAACCCTTCATGAAGTTCTACGGCATGAGCTCATCGAGCGCCATGGACAAGCACGCCGGCGGCGTCGCCGAGTACCGCGCCTCCGAGGGCAAGACAGTCCTGCTGCCCTACCGCGGCCCGGTGGAGAACACGGTGCGCGACATCCTGGGCGGTGTGCGTTCCACCTGCACGTATGTGGGGGCCAGCCAGCTGAAGGAACTCACCAAGCGCACCACCTTTATCCGGGTGCGTGAGCAAGAGAACAACGTCTACGGCAAGGAGTAACCTGCCGCAGCCACCGTCACGCGCTGACGGTTAGAAGCCAGCCAACCGGTGTGCTACCCTGCGCACCGGTTTTTTGCATCTGGAACCCCGCGACATGACAAGCCCGCTTCCCCCGTTTGACTGGGACATCTTCTGCTGCGTAGTGGACAACTTCGGTGACATCGGTGTCACCTGGCGGCTGGCCCGCCAGTTGAAACAGGAAGGAGCGCTCCCGGCGCAGGAGAGTGAGGTTCAGGTGCGGCTCTGGGTGGACGATCTAGAAAGCTTCGCCCGCATCTGCCTTGGGCTAGACCCCGCGCAGGAGAGCCAGTGGGTCGACGGCATCCATATCCAGCACTGGCACGAGACCCTGCCGGCGGACACCATCCCGGCCCGGGTGGTGATCGAGGCGTTCGCCTGTGAACTGCCCGCCCCCTTCGTCGCGCAGATGGCGAGCCAGCCAAGCCCCCCCTGCTGGCTCAACCTCGAATACCTCTCGGCCGAGAGCTGGGTCGAGGATTGCCATGGCCTCGCCTCCCCCCAACGTCTCGAGAGCCAGAGCCTCGGCAGCCTGAGTCTCAACAAATACTTCTTCTTCCCGGGCTTCACCGCCAGAACCGGCGGCCTCTTGTGCGAGCGCGGTCTCATCGTCGAGCGCGAGCGCTGGCAACAGGATGAAGCGGGACTGAACGCCTACTGGGCGAGCCTGGGCCTGCCCCCCAAACAGGAGCACGAGCTGCGGGTCAGCCTCTTTACCTACGAGAGCGCCGCCCTGACCAGCTTGGTCGAGTGCTGGTGCCAGAGCGCCACCCCCGTCACCCTGCTGCTGCCGCTCGGGCGCTCCCTCAACGACGTGCTCACCGGCGCCGGGCTGGCAGACGCCATCCCCACGGCCCGGGCGGGGGATCTGCTGCACTCGGGCAACCTCGCCATCAAGCTGCTGCCGATGACCGATCAGGCCGGCTACGATCGGCTGCTGTGGAGCTGCGATCTCAACCTGGTGCGCGGCGAAGACTCCTTCGTGCGGGCCCAGTGGGCTGCCCGCCCCTTCCTCTGGCATATCTACCCGCAGGAAGAGCAGGCGCACATGGTCAAGCTGAACGGCTTTCTCGACCACTATCTGGCGGAGCTGCCCACCGCCACCAGCCAGTGGCTGCGCGGTTTCAGCCACGCCCTCAATCAGGGGGAAAATAGCCGCGAATGGTGGGCCCAATGGCCGGATCACGCCGCGATATGGCAGCAACATGGGCGACACTGGTCACATAAGCTGCTCCAGGACGGGGATCTCGTCACGAGGTTGGTGAAATTTTTAGAAAGCCGTATATAATCTGGCAGTTTTTATCCGTCCGTTTCACGAACAGGAATTTTTTACATGAAAACCGCACAGGAAATCCGCGCTGGTAACGTAGTCATGATCGGCACCGAGCCGATGGTGGTCCAGAAGGCTGAATTCAACAAATCCGGCCGTAACTCCGCCGTGGTCAAAATGAAGCTGAAAGGCCTGCTGAACGGCAGCGCCACCGAGACCGTCTTCAAGGCCGACGACAAGCTGGACGTTGTTCAGCTGGAACGTAAAGAGTGCACCTACTCCTACTACTCCGACCCGCTGTACGTATTCATGGATACCGAATACAACCAGTACGACGTCGAGAAAGACAACCTGGGTGACGCGCTGAACTACCTGGTAGACGGCATGGAAGATCTGTGTGAAGTGACTTTCTACAACGAGAAAGCCATCTCCGTAGAACTGCCGACCACCATCGTGCGCGAAGTTGAGTACACCGAGCCGGCTGCCCGTGGCGACACCTCCGGTAAAGTGACCAAGCCTGCCCGTCTGAAGGGCACCACCTACGAGCTGGCCGTTGCCGCCTTCGTAGAGATCGGTGACAAGATCGAAATCGATACCCGCACCGGTGAGTTCAAGCGTCGCGTCAACTAAGTTGACCCCTTGGATCAGTGGTAAAAAAGCGAGCCGTCGGCTCGCTTTTTTTATGGGCGCATCGGCCCCCTGGCTGTATTCACGGCGCAAACATGGCTAAATGAAGCATGCTGGCTTGTGCCATCCAACCGGAGCGCCCCATGACATCCCTGCACAAAGCGCTGTTGCTGCTGTTGACCCTGCTACTGCTGGCGCTCTCCGGCTGGCAACCCTATGACAGGGCGACCTGGCTGATGGAGATCGCGCCCGTGCTCATCGCCATGCCGCTGCTTGTCCTGACGCACCGCTCTTTTCCGCTCACCAGCCTGCTCTATCTGTGCATCACCCTGCACGCCATGGTGCTGATGCTGGGCGGCGCCTACACCTACGCCCGCGTCCCGCTCGGGTTCGAACTGCAGCAGTGGCTCGAGTTCGGTCGCAACCCCTATGACAAGATTGGCCACTTCTTCCAGGGCTTCGTGCCCGCCCTGGTGTGCCGGGAGATCCTGCTGCGCGGAGATTATGTGCAGGGCCGGCGCATGCTGGCGTTTCTGGTGGTCTGCGTGGTGCTCGCCATCAGCGCCACCTACGAGTTCATCGAGTGGGGAGCCGCCCTTGCGCTTGGCCAGGGGGCGGATGAGTTTCTCGGCACCCAGGGCGATCCCTGGGATACCCAGTCAGACATGTTCTTCGCCCTGATTGGCGCCGTCAGCGCCCTGCTGCTGCTCTCCCCCCTGCACGACCGCCAGCTGGCCGGGCTGGCCAGCCTCAAGCGACCGCCACGCTAGCGCTGCCACTTCCCCCTTCAGAAAACCGGCCTGGTGCCGCTAACCCGAATAACCGGGGGAGCGCACTATGGCCAGACTGTTCTTATCACTGCTGTTACTGACCCTGCTGGCAGGCAACCCCTTGCAGGCCAGCGAGGGCACACCGCTCACGCCCCTCGACTACTGGCAGAACAGTGACTGGCAGGGGCTGCCCAACAGCACCCAGATCGACAAGCAGACGGTGCTGTTCGCCAAGCACGACAGCGACAGCTACGTGGGGCTCGCCATCCTCTTGCCCGACTGGCAGCGCAGCGGCCAGCTGTGGCAGCTGACCCGGGCCCTCGGCCGGCTCGGCTTCGACACCCTGCTGCTGCTCCCCTCGCCGCAGCAAACCGAATTTGACCCCGCCGCCGAGAAGAAACAGCAGGCCATAGACGACTTTCGCAAGCAGTTCGCCACCCGCATCAGCAAGCTGGGAGATGCCAAGCTGCAGGAGGGGGGCTTCAAGCTGATACTGGCGCAAGGCACAGGTGCCGCCTGGGCCACCAACCTCATCGCCAGCGAACAGCTGCCCGCCCCCGATGCGCTGGTGCTGCTCGACGGCTTTTTCCCTGACCAGCAGAGCAACCAGATCTTCGCCAAGGAGATCGCCCAGGCCACCATGCCGACCCTCGACCTCTATCAGGAGGATGGCGGACGCTGGCCGCTGCTGGCCGCCGAGGCGCGCAGAAGCGAGAGCCGCCGCAGCCACAAGCTCAACTACCGCCCCTACGCCCTGCTGGAGCTGGATGAAACGCCAACCCGGATCCAGGGCTGGCTCACCCACCTCGGCTGGCTCTGACACCAAAAATGCCGCCTGTCTCACATCCGGCGCGATTGCCAAGGCCTTGAGGTGCAGCAAACTGGCCCTCGGCCGCCGATGTTTGGCATCATGGACGCCTCAACGGCAGGAGGCTTCATGCAGCAAATTGTGTTTCTCGACAGCGATACCCTGGATACCGGCATCACCCTGCGCCACCCCGACTTTCCCCACCACTGGCAGAGCTACCCGAGCACGGCCCCCGAGCAGGTGGTAGAGCGACTCAAAGACGCCAGCATCGCCATCATCAACAAGGTACGCATCGGCGCAGCCGAGCTGGCCCAGCTGCCGGAGCTCAGACTCATCGCGCTGGCGGCCACCGGCAGCGACAACGTGGATCTGGAGGCGTGCCGCGCCGCCAACGTCGGCGTCTGCAACATCCGCAACTACTCGGGCCCCTCGGTGCCGGAGCACGCCATGGCGCTGATGCTGGCCCTGGCGCGCAACCTCTTCTGCTGGCGCCAGTCGCTGCTGGAGGGGCGCTGGCAGCAGAGCGGCCAGTTCTGCTTCTTCGATCACCACATCACGGATCTGCACGGCAAGCGGCTCGGCATCATCGGCAAGGGGACGCTCGGTCAGGCCCTAGGCGAGCGGGCCAGGGGGATCGGCATGGAGGTGCGTTACGCCCAGAGCCAGGTCGGTGCCAGCCACGACGAGGATCGGCTGCCGCTGGACGAGCTGTTGCAAAGCGCGGACGTCATCAGCCTGCACTGCCCGCTCACCCCCTATACCCGCAACCTCATCGGCGAGCGGGAGTTGGGGCTGATGAAGCCGGGTGCCCTGCTGATCAACGTCGGCCGCGGCGGTCTGGTGGACGAGGAGGCCCTGCTGCGAGCGCTGGCCAACGGTCGCCTCGGCGGCGCCGGTTTCGACGTGGCGAGCGTCGAACCGCCGCCCCCCGACCACCCCTTGATGAAGGCGCTGCAGTACCCCCACTTCATCCTCACCCCTCACGTGGCCTGGGCCAGCGAGGAGTCGATGCAGCGCCTCGCCGATCAGCTCATCGACAACATCAACGCCTTCGCCGAGGGGCGCCGCCAGCACCGGCTGGTGTGACCCCTCTGGCGACCAAAACGAGAGAGGGGCCCATCGGCCCCTCTCTCAATGCTGGCTGCGATCAATCATCGTCATGCCATCTGTGTTTCTTGTGCTTCTTGTGTTTCTTGTAGTGCCTGTGGTCATCGTCGTAGTAGCGATCGTTGCTCTTGTGGCCATCCCCGGTCTTGGCCCCGATGGCAGAGCCGCTGGCCCCGCCGACGCCGGCCCCGATCAGTTGACCCGTGCTGCCACCCACGCTCTTGCCGATGGCGGCCCCGCCCAGCGCCCCGACGGCCCCGCCGAGGGCGGCTTCGTTCTTGTTGCCCTTGTTGGCCGTGGCCGCGCCGCCGGCCGCCCCGCCCAGTGCAGCACCCACCAGGGCGCCGGTGTCACCGCCCAGCTCCTTGCCGATCATGGTGCCGGCCACGCCGCCCGCACCGCCGCCCAGGATGGTATTGAGTGTCTCCGAGGCCTGCGCTACGCCGCTGACCAGCAGCAGTGAGCCCAACAGGGCCAGGGCGCGCATGCCGTGCTTGTTCATCTCCATGGGGTACTCCTGTCAAACCTGATTAATTTCCCCGAACTATACGATTCCCGGCAAAGGGCGCCACTGTCGCAGCAGAGCGACACCCGGCCTGGCACGACCTGCCGCGCTGACCAAATCAGGCTTAACCTTTTGAATTTGCTTACTAAAAAACAGATGTTGTGAAATAGCAGCAGAGGCAGTCGCCGACCCCCCGGGCAGAGCACCTCCGCTCACCCATGATCGATATGACAGGATCTGTCAGCATCTCCGTCCGGCCGGGGCCACTGCGTCAGCGACCAGCCGTCGCGCCCCAGCCGCTTGCTCCGGTAGAGGCACTCGTCGGCCCGCTCGAACAGCAGAGCCCCGTCCTCCGGGCAGTGGGCGCCGCCCACGCTCAGGGTCACCGCCTCGTGAAACTCGCGCCAGCGCTGGTTGCGCACCCTGGTCAGCAGCCGGGTCAGCCCCGCTTCCAGCTCGCTGCGCGGCCAGGGCAGCAGGGCAGCAAATTCGTCCCCCCCGATCCGGAAGACGCCGCCGCTGCCAAGCTCGCTCACCAGCAGCTCGGCCACCCGGCAGAGCACGCCATCTCCCACCGCATGCCCCCAGCTGTCGTTGATGCGCTTGAAGTGATCCACGTCGAACAGCAGCAGCCAGTGGGGTGTCGCGCGCTCTTCCAGCTCGGCGCGACGCTGGGTGAAGGCCCGCCGGTTCATGATGCCGGTGAGGGGATCGTGCAGCAGCGCATCCTGCCCCTGCAGAAAACTCGCCCGCACCTGATCTATCTCGCTGAGGCTGTCGTGTACGAACCAGGTCTTCAGCCGGCCGGGTCTCCTGGCCTGGGTCGGATCCCGCACTATGCCGGTCAGCGAGCCCGCCACCAGCGCCTGCTCCTGATTGAACACCCGCACCAGAAAGTTGATGCTGCAAAACCAGATGGCAAACAGCAGGAGCAGCGGCAGCGCCACCATCAGCAGGGCTTCTTCAAGGTCGTCATGAAACAGCCTTGGCGGCAGATAGATGTTGAGATCCCAGTCGATATCCTCCAGCTCGCGGCGCAGATGGCTGCCGTGCCAGATCACCGCCAGCCCCTTGTCCGCACCGCCCGGCTCGGCCGCTGACGGCTGATAGAGCCCCATGTTGCTGCCCACCACCAGCTTTCCGCTTTCCCGCGCACTGATGTAGATGGCAGCCCGGTTGCTGCCCATGGCCCGCTGCAACGCCTGTTCGATGGTGTTGAAGGACATGTCGACCATCAGCAGGCCGAGCAGTTGATCATCCAGCCCCTTTACCCGCTTGATGAGGGTCAGGATCGGCTTTTGGGTGTCGAACGCCGGATAGGGGCCGAGCCAGACGAGATCCGCCCCCGGCATCGACAACGCCTGATACCAGGGCCGGCTGGCGGCACGATACTCGACCGGCTGCTGCCAGGCCGGGTAGCTGCTGAGGCGATCCGTCTGCGGGTGATAGAAGTAGATGTAGTGGCTGTCCCGTTTGATCTGGTGGGCGATGGCCCAGAGCGGGTTGTCGGCCGGCTCGCCGCGGGCGATGGCGGCCTTGTCCAGCGACGCCTCCAGCACGGCGATCTGACGCTGGTTGGCCAGCACCAGCTCGTGGATCAGGGCTGCTTCGAGGGAGGAGAGCATGTGACCGTAGCCGGTCACCGTCTTGTCGATGCTGCGCAGATAGCTGGCCATCGCCAGGGTGAGGGTGACCACCAGCACCAGGGCCCCCAGCAAGAGGGTAAACGAGGTCAACAGATAATAACGCCGACTAACCAACCACTGGATCATCAACACTCCGCAACAAAAACTGGAATGCGAGAATTTTATGGTGCTCAAACGGAATTATTCATTGATTGATATCAGCCGGATTTCGGCTAACTGACAAAAAACACATAAACGTGATACTGCTCATCCATACGGTAGATATGTATATCAACAAAAAGTAAAAACAGTGACCACTGTGCGTTGACGGCTAACCCGCAAGAGGGTGTTATAGTCTACAACTCGAGCAATCGGAGCCGGATGGCCTTGCCAAGGATCACCGAAGACGATTCCCCGTCAAACAAAGGAGATGTTATGAGCAGTCCGTTTATCGAACAGATCAAAGTACGTCGTACCATCTATGCCCTGGGTGACCAGGTTTCCCATACGCCGGAGCAGCTGACCGCCCTCATCCAGGACGCCATCAAGCACAGTCCCTCCTCGTTCAACTCCCAGAGCTCCCGCGCCGTCATCCTGTTTGGTGCCCAGCATCACAAGCTGTGGGATATCGTCAAGGCAGAGCTGAAGAAGATCGTGCCGCCGGAAGCCTACGCCCAGAGCGAAGCCAAGGTGAATGGCAGCTTCCGCGCAGGTGTCGGCACAGTGCTGTTTTTCGAAGATACCGACGTCATCAAGGAGCTGCAGCAAAAATTCGCCCTCTACGCCGACAACTTCCCCATCTGGTCGGAACATGCCACCGGCATCGCCCAGTTTGCGGTCTGGACCACCCTGGCCCAGGAGAAGATCGGCGCCTCCCTGCAGCACTACAACCCGCTCATCGACGAGGCGGTGCGCAAGGAGTGGAACCTGCCCGCCAGCTGGCTGCTGCGCGCCCAGATGCCCTTTGGCAGCATCCAGCAACCGGCCGGTGACAAGACCTTCATGGACGACGCCGTGCGTTTTCGCGTGTTCAAGTAATAGTCCCATCGTCAGTCAGGCCCCCGCTCGCGGGGGCTTTTTGTTGTCAGGTGAGCAGCGTCAGCTGCAGACCCTCAGCCTCCACCACTACGCTCACCTGGCGCCAGTCCTGGATCAGGGCGCTGATGCCGGGACTGAGCCGCTGCCTGCCCCCCACCTGTACCACCCGGCAACCCGCCCGCAGGGAGCTGCTGATGCCGGCGGGCGCATCTTCAAACACCAGGCAATCGGCCGCAGCCAGCCCCAGACGCTCGGCCGCCAGCAGGTAGGGGGCGGGATCCGGCTTGCCGTGTTCCACATCCTCGGCCCCCACCAGCAGGGCGGACTGCGGCAGACCGGCGCTGCGCAATCGATGCCTGGCCACCCGCTGACTGGCGGAGGTCACCACTGCCCAGCGCTCGACGGGCAAATCCGCTAGCAGGGTCCGGGCGCCGGCGAGGGCCTCGGCCTGGCCGGTGTGATGGATCTCCAGCTCGTCGAGCAGGGCCACCTCCTGTGCCAGGTCGAGCTGCGGGGCCAGGGTGCGGATCACCTCCCGCGAGCGCACCCCGTGGCACATGGCCAGTACCGGCTCGGGCGCCAGCTGATGGCGGCGACACCAGAGCCGCCACACCGTCTCCACCTCGCCGGTGGAGTGCACCAGGGTGCCATCCATGTCCAGCAGCAGGGCGCGGGCCCGCAGCGTGAGTATGCTCATGAAACGGCTCCGGCCACGGCGGGTTCGGCCCCGGCCAGAATATCGCCGAAGGCCCGCCGCTGGGCAGCCTGCTCATAACAGGCCAGCGCCTGCTCGGCATTGCTCGCCCAGACTTGCAGGGGACCCACCGCAAAGCCCTGCTGCAACAGGCTGGTCAGCAGCTCCCCCGTCTCCGGCGCAGCAAGCGGCTGGGCCAGCACCAGATCTCCCTTGATCAAAAACAGATAGCGTTCGGCAGGCATGAATGACTCCTTGTTAGCAAGCTGACGGGGCCGACAGGGCCCGCTTCAGGTCTATTAGAACAAGGCAGTTAGATAATTTATAATCACAAAATGGCCACTTTCGATAACCAAACAGAATGAAATTCGATTTGAGACAGCTGCAGGCCTTCGTGACCCTGGCGGAGACCGCCAACTACCGGGAGGCCGCCAACCGCCTGTTCATCACCCAGCCGGCCCTCACCAAGCAGATCCAGGGGCTGGAGCAGACCCTCGGCAGCACCCTGTTCAACCGGGGGCGTCACGGCGCCGAGCTGACCGCCATCGGCACCCAGCTGCTCACCCAGGCCAGGGCGCTGGTCGAGCATGGCAAGGGCTTTGAGCGCCACGCCCTGGCGCTGGCCAGCGGCATTGCCGGACGACTCAAGATTGGTTTCGGGCTGTCGAGCTTTGCGCTGGCGCCGGCGCTGGTGGCCCGCTTCAAACAGCAGGCCCCCGATGTGATGGTGCACCTGCAGGACATGACCTCCGCTATCCAGCAAGAGCGGCTGCTGTCGGGCCAGCTGCAGCTTGGCTTCATGCGCCGGCCACAGGCCCCGCAGCTTAGGGAGCACAGGCTGCTGACCGACCGGCTGGTGCTGGCGGTGCCGACCCAGATGACGCAGCCGGATCCGGCCGCCTTCGACATCGAGCAGGCCTTGGCCAGCCAGCCATTGCTGCAGATGGTGGGGCACCGCTGCCCCGGTCTCAGCCAGCAGATCGCCGGCTTCCTCGGCGCCAACCGGCTGACCGGCATGGTGCAGGAGGCAGAGGATATCCAGACCCTGGTGGCGCTGGTGGCCGCCGGCATCGGCAACGCCATCCTGCCGCGTAGCGTCAGCTTCATCGCGGGCCGGGACGTCACCCTCTATCCCCTCTCCGGCCCCTGCTCCGAGTGGGAGATAAGCCTGGTGTGGAACCCCGACTTTGCCGACCCGATCCGCGATCGTTTCTTGCAACTGGTCGTCGATGCCCATCCCGAACCGCAGCCGGCCGGGCAACAGCGTTAACAGCAAGCAGAATCGTTCATAGAGAACAGGGTCGCAGGCAGGATAAAACGAGGAATATCAGGGGGATGGCAGGGCACTGCAGCTGACGCTGTGGCAGCGATTCTTGCCCCCCTGCTTGGCCAGATAGAGCGCCATGTCGGCGGCGCTCAGCAACTCCTCCTCCGAGACGCGGGCCTGCTGCGGCAGCAGGGTGGCGATGCCGACGCTGGCGCTGAGCCTAAGGGTGTCCGCCCCCTGGATCAGCAGCTCGCCGATGCCGAGGCGAATGGCCTCCCCCATGCGGGCGGCGGCCTCGGCCCCGGTGTTGCCGAGGATCAGGGCAAACTCGTCGCCGCCGAAACGGCTCGGCAGATCGGTGGCTCGCTGGCAAAAGGTGCTCAGCAGCCGGCCCACCTGCTGCAAGAAGTCATCCCCCACCTGATGGCCGAAATGGTCGTTGCACAGCTTGAAGTTGTCCAGATCCAGCATGATGAAGGAGAGCGGGGTCTGTTCGCGCATGCTGCGCCGCCACTCGTTGTGCAAGAAGCTGTTGAACAGTCGTCGGTTGGCCAGCCCGGTCAGCGGGTCGTGCAGGGAGAGGTAGGCCATGTCCAGCTCCTGCAGCTTGCGCTCCGTGACGTTGATGTGGCTGATGGTGTAGAACTCGACCTCGATACCCGGAATGGCGGAGACCCGCATCATGAACCAGCGCTGGGTGTCCGGGCTGTGACAGGGGTACTCCAGATGAAAGTGCTGCTGTTCATGGCGCAGCACCCGCCGGATCCCCTCCGCCGCCATCAGGGCCAGCGGCTCCACCGAGTTGTCGCACACCCGCAAGTAGTTGACCCCCAGCCAGTCATAGCCTGCCGGCATGCCGTTCTGCTCGGCAAAGCGATTCCAGGCGAGGTTGGTGTAGTGGATGACGCCATCCCGGTCGATCACCGAGATCTGCTCCTCCAGCGAATTGAGCAGCGCGGCCAGGTATTGCGCCCGATCGGAGAAGTGAAACAGTGAGCCCTGAAAATAGTCCGCCATGACCGCACTCCTCACCCAAAAACGGCGCCCCCGGCATGGCCGCGACAACCGGAGCCATCCCGGCCCGCCCGTGTGTTGCCAATGACCGGGGCCACACCTGCCATGACCCGACCAGCAAGATAATGATAGATGATCAACGACTTGAGTCGGCCCCCGGGTCCGCTAGTGGCCACACCACTGCCGCTCGCAGGGGATGCCGTCGCCCTCGCCGTCCATCCTGGTATTGGGGCAGTTTCGCAAAAACCAGGTCGCCTCCTCGCAGGAGGTCATCTGGGAGCAGTACTGCCGACCGTCGCACTGGCGGACGAAATTGGCGGTCTGCTGCGGGGTGTCCGAACTGTCGGCCTCTGCCTGGCTGAACGCGGAAGTGGAGGTAGGTGAGACCGACTCGGCCGAAAAACGGGAGTAGAGGGAGAAGATCCCGACCAGCACCAGCAGCGGGATGAGCTTGCCGCGCCAGTGGCTGCGGCGCCGGTAGGCGGGGCGAGGACGCGTGTGCTGCGGGGTAGACCCGCTGCCCGCCGGAATGCGACTGCCCTCCGACATGCGGCGGGCCGCCGGCGCGGGTCGACTCTCGTTGCCGTCTGCCAGCGACAGGGGGCGCTCGGGGAAAAACACCTGCTCGGCCCTGGGCTTGCCATCCTGGCCAGCCCCCACCAGGTAGGAGACCCGCTCTCCCGCCATGGGCGGCAGGCCGTCACACCTCAGTGCCGAGATGTGCACGAACAGTTCGGCCCCTTTCGGGGCTCCCTCGCCCTGCTCGGGCGCGATAAAACCAAAGCCGCGCGCCTCGTTCCAGCGCACGATCCGTCCCTGATAACGCATGTCCCCATCCTTGTGGCCATCGATGCTCGCTTCATGTTGCCCAAAATGGCTGCGGCCCGACAGGGGGCCGCAGACAAAATGTCAAAACAGTGAGCAAGCTCCGCCTGCGGCCGGGATCAGGCCAGCTGGGCCACCTTGATGATCTCGGCGATGCGGCCGAGCAGACGCAGCGAGGCGTGGTGTTCGTTGGCATCAGCCGCCGCGCAGGCATCTTCCAGGATGGTGATGGCGTAATCCCGATCGTGACCCTCCCGCGCCGCCGCCTGAATAGCCCAGCCGGTGCTCACCCCGCACAGATAGAGGTGCTCGATGCGATTGGCCCGCAGCGCCGGCTCCAGCGCCGTGCCGTAGAAGGGGCTGACCCTGGGCTTGGTCAGCACCAGATCGCCGGGTCGCACGTCCAGATCAGGGTGAAAGTCGGTGCCGCTATCGCCAAGCGACAGCGCCCCGAACTGGTGAGCCCGGCCAAACATGGGGGAACCCTTGGGCTGCAGCAGATAGTGCGGGTCAAAGCCCACCTTGATCTGCACCACCAGCCAGCCGTGGGCGCGGGCATGGGCCAGCGCCTGGTTGGCGTGCGCGATGGCGTCCTGCTCCAGCACATGGGCCGCCGAGGCGGCGATGCGCCCGTCCGGGTGGGCGATGTCGTTGATGAAGTCGATCACCAGCAATGCCTTGTTCATGGGCTCTCCTCCCTCATGATGGCGCCACGCGCCTTAAACCAGCCCCAGCGCATAGCGTAGCGCCATCTCCTTGAGCGGGCCCGCCTTGTCCGCCAGATTGAGGGCCAGGTTGCGAGCCAGCTTGAGGGGGCCTATCTCGTTGCTGAAGACACCGTAGAAGAGATCCATCCCCGACTGCATCAGCAGGTTGTCCGGGCGACGCCGCCGTTCATAGCGGGTCGCCAGCTCGGGCTTGTGCCACTCGGCACCGGCACTTTGCAACAGATCCGCCCAGCAGGCCACATCCTTGAAGCCGAGGTTGACCCCCTGCCCCGCCAGCGGGTTGATGGTGTGGGCGGCATCGCCCAGCAACAGCACCCGGCCGGCGTGGTAGTCGTTGGCGTGGCGGCGCACCAGCGGGAAGCTCCCCTTGCCAGTCACGGAAAAACCACCGAGGCGAGCTGGGAAGTGGCGGCGCACCTCGGCCGTCAACCCCTCGTTGCTCATGGCCGCCAGCGCCCGGATGCGGGCCGGACTGTCATACCAGACCAGGGAACCGTGCCAGCCCGGCAGCGGCAGGAAGGCGCGAGGGCCGCTCGGGGTGAACTGCTGCCAGGTGATGTCTTCCTGCTCGAAGTCGGTGTCGATGTTGATCAGCATGCAGTGCTGGCGGTATTCAAAACGCGACACCCCGATGCCGGCCAGCTGGCGGGTGCGGGATTCGGCGCCATCGCAGGCCAGCACCCAACGGGCGGCCAGCTCGCTGCCATCATCCAGGGTCAGCACCGCCTCGTCCGCGCCCTGGCGCAGGCTGGTCACCGCTGCCGGAGTGTGGGTCTGGATGTTGGGGAAATCTTCCATGCGCCTGAGCAGCGCCAGCTGCACCAGCCGGTTCTCGATAATGTAACCAAGCTGGGGCAAGCCGAGGTCGGCGGCGTTGAAGCGGGTGGCGAAGCCGTCCAGCTCCCAGGTCTCCAACCGGCGATAGGGGCACAGCCGCATCTGTTGCAGGTGCTGCCAGGCACCGGCCTGCTCCAGCAGCGCCACCGAGGCCTGACTGATGGCGGAGACCCGCAGATCCAGCGGCTGCTCGGGGGCGTACTGCTCCGGCAACCGGGTCTCGATGACCCGGATGGAGAGGCCCTGCGCCGCCAGCAGACAGGCGGTGGCGGCGCCGACCATGCCGGCCCCGACGATGGCGATATCACACTGTTCCATAACTTGATTCCTGCAAGGGGTGGGCCCGGACAAGGGGAGAGCGCAGCCGGACCGAATGGTCACATGATACCGCAAGGGGCGCCGAGAAACAGTGAAGGCCGTGGAGAATTAGTGCGCCAAATCAAGGAGAAAGCCGATGCCTCTCGGGGCGGCTACGGCTGCGTTCCGGCCATGGCGGGCTGGATATTTGCTAGGCAGCCTCCGGATTGCGGAGTAAAATGCCCGGTCCTTTGACCATGCCGCATTCAAAACAAGTCAAGAGAAGCAATGAGCAAGAAACTTCACATTAAAACCTGGGGCTGCCAGATGAACGAGTACGACTCGTCCAAGATGGCCGACCTGTTGGATGCCAGCAATGGCTACACGCTGACCGAAGAGCCCGAAGAGGCAGACGTCTTGCTGCTCAACACCTGCTCCATTCGCGAAAAGGCGCAGGAGAAGGTGTTCCACCAGCTGGGACGCTGGAAAAAACTGAAAGCGAACAAGCCCGGTCTGGTGATCGGCGTGGGCGGCTGTGTCGCCTCCCAGGAGGGGGACAACATTCGCACCCGCGCCCCCTATGTGGACATAGTGTTCGGTCCGCAGACCCTGCATCGCCTGCCCACCATGATCAAGCAGGTCCAGGAGGGGCGTGGCGCCCAAGTGGACGTCGCCTTCCCCGAAATCGAGAAGTTCGACAGCCTGCCCGAGCCGCGCGCCGAAGGGGCGACCGCCTTCGTCTCCATCATGGAAGGCTGCTCCAAATACTGCTCCTTCTGCGTGGTGCCCTACACCCGCGGCGAGGAGGTGAGCCGTCCGCTCGACGACGTGCTCTATGAGATCGCCCAGCTCGCCCAGCAGGGCGTGCGCGAAGTGAATCTGCTCGGTCAGAACGTCAACGCCTACCGGGGCCCGACCTTCGACGGCGGCATCTGCACCTTCGCCGAGCTGCTGCGACTGGTGGCCGCCATCGACGGCATCGACCGCATTCGCTACACCACCAGCCACCCCATCGAGTTCACCGACGACATCATCGAGGTCTACAAGGACACCCCGGAAGTGGTCAGCTTCCTGCACCTGCCGGTGCAGAGCGGCTCCGACCGCATCCTGACCATGATGAAGCGCCCGCACACCGTGCTGGAGTACAAGTCCAAGATCCGCCGCCTGCGCGCCGCCCGTCCCGACATCACCATCAGTTCCGACTTCATCGTCGGCTTCCCGAACGAGACGGACGAGGATTTCGAGGCCACCATGAAACTCATCGAGGATATCAACTTCGACATGAGCTTCAGCTTCATCTACAGCCCGCGCCCCGGTACCCCGGCCGCCGACCTGCCCGATGACGTCGACATGGAGGTGAAGAAAGCCCGCCTGAGCCGCCTGCAGCACGTCATCAACAACCAGGCGATGCAGATTGGCCGCGCCATGCTGGGCTCCACCCAGCGCATCCTGGTGGAAGGGCCCTCCAAGCTCGATCCCATGCAGCTGTGCGGCCGCACCGAGAACAACCGGGTGGTCAACTTCGAAGGCCCGCACACCCTGATCGGCGGCTTTGCCGACGTGGAGATCACCGAGGTGCGCCCCAACTCCCTGCGCGGCAAGTTCCTGCGCGGCGAGAACGAGATGAACCTGCGCATCGCCACCGCCCCGAGCGAAATCCTGGCCCGCCGCCCGGACAACGTACCGGACCAGCTGGGCGTGGCCGCCTTCACTCCCCACTAATCTGTTCACCCCATCCGGCCCCGGCCGGATGGGGTCGCGTCAAGACGAGGACACTTTGAGCCGACACCTCTCGACCCTGAATCTGCATCTGGAACCCGCCGACAACCAGCGTCTCGCCAGTCTGTGCGGCCCGTTCGATGACAACATCAAACAGCTGGAGCGCCGCCTCGGCGTCGAGATCAGCTACCGCGACAACCACTTCCAGCTGCTGGGCAAGCAGGCCCAGGTGGACGCGGCCGCCGTCATCATCAAGCACCTCTATGTGGAAACCCAGCCGCTCAAGGGCGGCAAGGTGACCGACATCACCCCCGACATGGTCCATCTGGCCATTCAGGAGTCGCGGGTGCTGGAGCAGGATGACGAGCCGGCGCCGAGCATCCCCTACGGCAAGGAGGTGACGGTCAAGACCAAGCGTGGCCTCATCAAGCCGCGTAGCCCCAACCAGGCCCAGTACATCGCCAATATCGTGCGCCACGACATCTGCTTCGGCATAGGCCCTGCAGGAACAGGCAAGACCTATCTGGCGGTGGCGGCGGCGGTGGATGCGCTGGAGCGTCAGGAAATTCGCCGCATTCTGCTGACCCGTCCGGCGGTGGAAGCGGGCGAGAAGCTCGGCTTCCTACCCGGCGATCTCTCCCAGAAGGTGGATCCCTACCTGCGCCCGCTCTACGACGCCCTGTTCGAGATGCTGGGCTTTGAGCGGGTGGAGAAGCTGATGGAGCGCAACATCATCGAAGTGGCGCCGCTCGCCTACATGCGCGGCCGCACCCTCAACGACGCCTTCATCATCCTGGACGAGGCCCAGAACACCACCACCGAGCAGATGAAGATGTTCCTGACCCGCATCGGCTTCAACTCCAAGGCGGTGGTCACCGGTGACATCACCCAGATAGACCTGCCCCGCAACCAGAAGTCGGGCCTGCGCCACGCGCTGGAAGTGCTGCAGAATGTCGACGGCCTGTCGTTCAACTTCTTCCAGTCCGCCGACGTGGTGCGCCACCCTGTGGTGGCCCGCATCGTGCAGGCCTACGAGGCGTTCGATGCCAAACAGGCGGCCGACAAAATCGCCACCCACACCAGTAAAGAGAGTGCCCAATGAGCGTGACCCTGGATCTGCAACTGGCCAGTGCCAGCACCGACGGCCTGCCGAGCGAGGCCCAGCTGCAGGGCTGGCTCGACGGCACCATTCTCGGCTTCCAGCAGGAGGCCGAAGTGACGGTGCGCATCGTCGACGAGGCGGAGAGCAACGAGCTCAACCTCACCTATCGCGGCAAGGACAAGCCCACCAACGTGCTCTCCTTCCCGTTCGAGGCGCCGCCCGGTCTGGAACTGCCGCTGCTGGGCGATCTGGTGATCTGCCGCCAGGTGGTGGAGCGCGAAGCCATTGAGCAGGGCAAGCCGCTGATGGCCCACTGGGCCCATATGGTTGTGCACGGCAGTCTCCATCTGCTAGGTTATGACCATATCGAGGATGACGAGGCCGAAGAGATGGAAGCGCTCGAGCGCGACATCATGCAGGGGCTCGGTTTCGCCGATCCTTATCTGAACGACGAAGAGTAAACCGCGGGATGGTCATCGCCTTGAAACAGCCGATGGTCATCCTCATATAGCCACAACGATTTCAAGTGTGTTCATACGAGTAACCAAGAGAGAAAATGACCGACGATCACCCTAGTACCGGCTCGCCGAAGAAAACCTGGCTCGACAAACTCAGCCAACTCTTCCAGGGCGAGCCAAAAGACCGCAACGATTTGGTGGAAGTGATAGCCGACGCCGAAGAGCGCGATCTCATCGATCAGGACACCAAGGACATGATCGAGGGGGTGCTCGAAATTGCCGAGCTGCGCGTGCGCGACATCATGATCCCCCGCTCCCAGATGGTGACCATCGAGAAATCCCAGCCGGTGGACGAGATCCTGCCGGTGATCATCGAGTCGGGCCACTCCCGCTTCCCGGTGATCAACGAGGACAAGGATCACGTGGAGGGCATCTTGCTCGCCAAGGATCTGCTGCCGTTCGGGTTCGGCGGCCACCACGCCAGCGAACCGCTGCAACTGGAGAATATCCTGCGCCCCACGGTGATCGTGCCCGAGAGCAAACGGGTCGACCGGCTGCTCAAGGAGTTTCGCGAAGAGCGCTACCACATGGCCATCGTGGTGGACGAGTTCGGCGGCGTCTCCGGTCTGGTGACCATCGAGGACATCCTTGAGCTCATCGTCGGCGAGATCGACGACGAATTCGACGACATCGAGGACGAGCCGGACGAGATCCGCCGCATCAGCAAACGGGTCTTCTCGGTGAGCGCCCTCACCGAGATCGAGGATTTCAACGACTTCTTCGGCACCCAGTTCAGCGATGAAGAGGTGGATACGGTCGGCGGTCTGGTGATGCACGCCTTCAGCCACCTGCCCAAGAAGGGCGAGGAGATCGAGCTGGACGGCTACCTGTTCAAGGTGATGCATGCCGACAAGCGTCGTCTGCAGCAGCTGCAGGTGAAGATCCCCGACAACCATGTCGCGGCCCAGTCCGAGGCCCAATAAGCCCTGGTTCGAGTCAACAGCGCCCCGCCCGTCGGGGCGCTGTTCGTTTGGCCACATGTCCCCTGTTTCCCACCGACTACCGGGCCCGTCATCACCCTTTTATCCCCTCGCTTCGGGCCGTCGGCCGGGAGGCTCGCCGTTGACCGCCTTTACGGGTTAAGATACCGGCCATTCAACCCATAGCAGTCCAATCCGAGCCTCATCGCCCGTGAAATTACAGCCCGCAAAATCGAAACTTCTGACCAGCCTGTTTGCCATGGCCTCTGGCGCCATCGCCGTGCTGGCCTTCTCCCCCTTCAACTACTGGCCGCTGGTGATCCCGTCCCTGCTCGGCCTCTACGCCCTGCTGGACAAGGCCACCCCCAAGCAGGCGGCCTGGCGCGGCTTTGGCTACGCCATGGGGCTGTTTTTGCCGGGGCTGTGGTGGATCCACGTCAGCATGACCATGTTCGGCGGCATCGCCCTGCCGGTCGCCTTCGTGCTGCTGGCCGGGTTGTCGGCCTATCTGGCGCTCTATCCGACCCTGGCCTGCTGGCTGTTTGCCCGTTTCTTCCGCGAACGTCACTGGAGCCGCTGGCTGCTCGCCTTCCCGGCGCTCTGGCTGATGGCCGACTGGCTGCGTGGCTGGGTGATGACCGGCTTCCCCTGGCTCTGGTTTGGCTACAGCCAGATCGACGGGCCGCTCAAGGGCTTTGCCCCCATCCTCGGCGTACAGGGCATCACCCTCGCGCTGTTGCTGACCGCCTCCGCCCTCTGGCTGCTCTGGCAGAGCCGCAAACCGGCCTGGCTGCTGGTGCCGGTGGCCCTGGTGGGCGCCGCCCAGGGGCTGATGCAGCTCAACTGGGTGACCCGCGGTGAACCGGTCAAGGTGGCGCTGGTGCAGGGCAACATCGAGCAGTCCCTCAAGTGGGATCCGGAGGCCCTGGTGCCGACGGTGCGCAAGTATCAGGATCTGAGCCGCGAGAACCAGGATGCCGACATCATCGTCTGGCCGGAATCCGCCATCCCGGCCATCGAGAAGGAGATGGGCAACTACCTGGAGAGCCTGGACAAGGCGATGAAGGTGAACGATACCGGCCTGCTGGCGGGGATCATCCACTACGATCTCGAGCAGCAGCGCTTCTTCAATACCGTGCTCGGCATGGGGGTGCAGGATGCGGAAGGCAAGGAGTCCTACTACTACCAGCACAAGAACCGCTACTACAAATATCACCTGCTGCCCATCGGCGAATTCGTGCCGTTTGAAGATCTGCTGCGCCCCATCGCGCCCTTCTTCAACCTGCCCATGTCCTCCTTCAGCCGCGGGGACGAGGTGCAGCCGAACCTGATCGCCAAGGGGCTCAAGTTTGCCGCCGCCATCTGCTACGAGATCATCTTCCCGGACGAGGTGCGCCGCAACGTGCAGCCGGATACCGACTTCCTGCTGACCGTCTCCAACGACGCCTGGTTCGGCACCAGCATCGGCCCCTGGCAGCACATGGAGATCGCCCGCATGCGTGCCCTCGAGCTGGCCCGCCCGCTGCTGCGCGACACCAACACCGGCATCACCATAGTCACCGAGATCGACGGCAGCATCATCGCCCAGATCCCGCAGTTCGAGGCTGGCGTGCTGCGCACCGAGGTGCGTCCCGCCCACGGCGTGACCCCCTATCTGCGCTTTGGCAGCTGGCCCATGTACGGCATCGCCGCCCTGCTGCTGGCGCTGGGACTGGGGCTGCGCCCCCGTGCCCACCCCTGGGCGCGCAAGGGCTGAGGCAACACAAGGCAGATAAACAAGAGAGGCGCCCAGGGGCGCCTCTCTTCTGTTCAGTCTGATACCCGCTCAGAACCTGTTCAGGCTCTGCAACGAGAGGTCGTCAGCAAGGTAAAGAGCAGCGCAGGAACCGGAGCGTATAGATATACGTGAGAACTATCGGTTACAAGCAAGCGAGCAGTACATGAGCCTTGATCACGGCCTCGCAGTAAGAGTGTGGACAGGTTCTCAGGGCGAGAGCGGCTCACGGTGATACTCATCGGCCCCGCACTCGGGGCAGGTGCCAAGCTGTTCCGGGTGCAGCACGGTATGGCGCCACTCGCAGTGATCGCACACCAATACCCCGAGCCCCACCCAGTCACCGGCCCGGTAGACCCCCTTGTGCTCCAGCTCGTCCGCCAGCTCCTGCCACTCCACCTGGGTGCGGTCGGTCACGTCCGCCAACCAGGACCAGGCGGTGTCTTTGAGCGCCAGCATGAAGGCAGACTCCTCCACCTGCTCATCCTTGCGCCCCTCGTCATAGTTGCCCAGATCCCGCTTCACATACTCAGCGATCAGCGCCAGCTCGTCCTGGGTCAGATCCCCGGCCGCCTCCAGATAGGCCTGTACCTTGGCGATCATCCGGTTGAGGCGCTCCCCCTGGAACTGTTCTGTCTCTTGCCACTGCTTCTGCAGTTCGGCAATGAAGGCTTCGTACCCTTTTTGACGTTTGTCCATGGCCGTTACTCCTCTACTGAACCCTGATCGAGCCCGGCTTAAGGCCCGAGGGACGCTGGCGGTTGTTGCCGCCGCAGGATATGGGTATTCTATTGCGATTTCCCAGCTGATTTATCTATCCATTTCACAGATCCGGATGTCACCAATGCAAGAGCAATACGTTCCCCAATCCATAGAACCAGCAGTGCAAAAGCACTGGGATGCCAAGAAAACCTTCAAGGCGGTGGAGAAAGTAGACAAGGAAAAGTTCTACTGCCTCTCCATGTTCCCCTATCCGTCTGGTCGTCTACACATGGGGCACGTTCGCAACTACACCATAGGTGATGTGATCTCCCGTTATCAACGCCTCAATGGCAAGAACGTGCTGCAACCCATTGGTTGGGACGCCTTCGGCCTGCCGGCGGAAAACGCCGCCATCAAGAACAACACGGCGCCGGCGCCCTGGACCTACGAAAACATCGAATACATGAAGAACCAGCTGAAGATGCTGGGTCTGGGTTATGACTGGGATCGCGAGCTGGCTACCTGCAAGCCGGACTACTACCGCTGGGAGCAGTGGTTCTTCACCAAGCTCTACGAGAAGGGTCTGGTCTACAAGAAGACCTCCTCCGTCAACTGGTGCCCGAACGACATGACGGTGCTGGCCAACGAGCAGGTTGTCGACAACTGCTGCTGGCGCTGTGACACCCCGGTGGAGCAGAAAGAGATCCCCCAGTGGTTCATCAAGATCACCGACTACGCCGAAGAGCTGCTGAACGACATCGACAACCTCGAAGGCTGGCCTGAGATGGTCAAGACCATGCAGCGCAACTGGATTGGCCGCTCCGAAGGGGTCAACATCAGCTTCGCCATCGAGGATCAAACTGAGCATCTCGAGGTCTACACCACCCGTCCGGACACCTTCATGGGCGTGACCTATGTGGGCATCGCCGCCGGTCACCCGCTGGCGCTGCAGGCTGCCGAAAGCAATCCGGAGCTGGCCGCCTTTATCGAAGAGTGCAAGAACACCAAGGTGGCCGAAGCCGAGCTCGCCACCATGGAGAAAAAGGGCATGGCCACCGGCCTCTACGCCATTCACCCGCTGGATGGCCGCAAGGTGCCGGTCTGGGTCGCCAACTTCGTGCTGATGAACTACGGCACCGGCGCCGTGATGGCGGTACCGGGTCACGACCTGCGTGACCACGAATTCGCCACCAAGTACGGCCTCGAGATCAAGCCGGTCATCAAGCAGGCCGACGGTGAAGCGCCGAACGTGATCGAAGCCGCCTACGCCGAGAAGGGTGTGCTGTTCAACTCCGGCGAGTTCGACGGCCTCGACTTCCAGGGCGCTTTCGATGCCATCGCCAACAAGCTGGAAGCCCTCGGCCACGGCAAGCGCACCGTCAACTACCGTCTGCGCGACTGGGGTGTCTCCCGTCAGCGCTATTGGGGCGCCCCCATCCCGATGCTGACCCTGGCTGACGGCACCGTCGTGCCGACCCCGGAAGATCAGCTGCCGGTGCTGCTACCGGAAGACGTGGTGATGGATGGCATCCAGAGCCCGATCAAGGCCGACGCCGAGTGGGCCAAGACCACCTACAACGGCCAGGAAGCGTTCCGCGAGACCGATACCTTCGACACCTTTATGGAGTCCTCCTGGTACTACGCCCGCTACTGCTCCCCGGACTACGACAAGGGCATGCTGGATCCGGCTGCTGCCAACCACTGGCTGCCGGTGGATCAGTACATCGGCGGCATCGAACACGCCTGTATGCACCTGCTCTACGCCCGCTTCTTCCACAAGCTGCTGCGTGATGCGGGCCTGGTGAACAGCGACGAGCCGTTCAAGCGCCTGCTCTGCCAGGGCATGGTGCTGGCTGACGCCTTCTACTACAAGGACGAGAAGGGCGGCAACGTCTGGGTCAGCCCGCTCGACGTCAAGGTTGAGCGCGACGACAAGGGCCGCATCACCAAGGCGGTCGACCTCGAAGGCCGTGAAGTGATCCACTCCGGCATGACCAAGATGTCCAAGTCCAAGAACAACGGCATCGACCCGCAGCTGATGGTGGAGCGTTACGGCGCCGATACCGTCCGTCTGTTCATGATGTTCGCCTCCCCGGCCGAGATGACCCTGGAGTGGTCCGACTCCGGCGTAGAGGGTGCCCAGCGCTTCCTGCGCCGCCTGTGGCGCATCACCTTCGAGCACGTCTCTGGTGGCGCCGTTGCCGCGCTGGATCTGGCCGCCCTCACCAGCGACCAGAAAGCCGTGCGCCGCGAGCTGCACAAGACCATCGCCAAGGTGAGCGACGACGTGGGTCGCCGTCAGACCTTCAACACCGCCATCGCCGCCATCATGGAGCTGATGAACAACCTGGCCAAGCTGGGCAGCGATGCTCAGGATCGCGCCCTGATGCAGGAAGCGCTGGAAGCTGTGGTGGTCATGCTCTACCCCATCACCCCGCACATCGGCTTCGAGCTGTGGAAGATGCTGGGCAAGGGCGACGACATCGATCACGCGGCATGGCCGGTGGCCGACGAGGCCGCCATGGTCGAGACCGAGAAGCTGGTAGTGGTGCAGATCAACGGCAAGATGCGCGGCAAGTTGACCGTGCCGGCCGAGATAAGCCAGGCCGACGTCGAGAAGCTGGCCATGGCCGATGCCTCCGTGCAGAAGTTCACCGACGGTCTGACCGTGCGCAAGGTGATCTACGTGCCGGGCAAGCTGCTCAACATCGTAGCCAACTGATGCCATATCGCTTACTGGCAACCGGGTACCGGTTCGGGTCGACGCAACTGCGTCGCCAACGGAGCGGTTGCCAAGCGGTCACAGCAAACGGATGATAACGGCGGGCCCTGCGCCCGCCGCTCTTCACTTCATGCAAAGAGGATTTTCTATGGGCACCACCCTCACCCGCTGGATGGCCATCCTGCTGACCGGTCTGCTGCTGCAGGCCTGCGGCTTCCAGATGCGCGGCACCGCCATCCCGCCCGAGTTGATGACCATGAAGGTGGTCGGTGACAACAAGAGCGACTTCTACCGGCTGGTCACCACCCGCCTCAAGGCCGCTGGCGTCGAACTCGCCGACAAGGAGGGCATTCCGGTGCTGACCCTGTCCGGCGTCGGCAGCACCAGTCAGGTCGCCTCCGTCGACTCCATCGGCCAGGCCCGTGAGTACGTGCTGGGCTACAACACCCAGTTCACCGTCTCCATGCCGGGCAAACCGACCCAGGTTTTCCCCATCGCCTTCAACCGCAGCTTCCTGAACAAGCCGGACGCGGCGCTTGCCTCCTCCCGCGAGCAGGAGCAGCTCGGCAAGGAGATGCAGGAGCAGGCCGCCAACCTGGTGATCCGCCAGCTCAGTCAGGTCAAATTCTGATGCGCCCATCCTGATGAGAGTGTGTTGATGAGAGTCTATCCCGAGCAGTTTGCGGATCATCTCAAGGCAGGGCTCAAGCCCTGCTATCTCATTTTTGGGGACGAGCCCTTGCTCAAGCTCGAGGCCATCGACGCCGTGCGCCAGGTGGCGCGCAAACAGGGCTTCGATGAGCGCCACAGCTTCGTGGTGGAACAGGGGCTGGACTGGAATCAGGTCTACGATGCCTGCCAGGCCATGAGCCTGTTTTCGGCCCGCCAGATCATCGAGCTGGAGCTGCCGGCCAAGGTCGACAAGGAGTTGGCCGCCCGCATCAGCGAGATCGGCAAGCAGCTGCACCCCGACCTGCTGCTGGTACTTAGCGGCAATCGTCTCAACCAGACCCAGATGAAGGCAGCCTGGTTCGACAAGCTGAGCCAAAGCGGCACCTATGTGCCGGTCAACCACCCCGAGCCCCGCTTCTTCCCGCGCTGGATGAGCGCCCGCTTCCAGCGCTTCGGCCTCAAGGCGCTGCCGGATGCGGTCAACTTCATGTGCCACTCCTACGAGGGCAACCTGCTGGCCGCCAGCCAGGAGATCGAGAAGCTGACCCTGCTCTCGCCGCCCCAACCCATCAGCGTCGCCTATCTGCAGGAGACCATCATCCGCCACGCCCACTTCACCCCGTTCCAGCTCATCGACACCCTGCTGGAAGGGAAGGTGAACCGGGCCCAGCGCATCCTGCTGGCCCTGCGCGCCGAAGGCACCGAGCCCGGCATGCTGGCCTGGACCCTGTGCCGCGAGCTGGAGCAGCTCACCGAGCTGGCGCTGGCGGCCCGCGCCGGTCAGCCGCTGGTGGAGCATTTCAGCCGCCTGCGCATCTGGCAGAGCCGCCAGCAGCTCATTCAACAGGCGCTGACCCGGCTCCCCTTCGCCAAACTGCAGCAGTTGTGGCAGCTGATGGCCCGCCTCGACGACGCCCAGCGTCGCTTCGATACCGAGCAGGCCTGGCTGATGCTGCAGACCATCGCCCTCGGTTTTCGCGATGGCACCCCTTTGCCGCTGGCGGGATCTGACGCATGAGCCAGCCCGTCGACATCCCGGCCATCACCGGAGGGGAACTCATGTTGCAGCCGCCCATCGGCATCCTGGGGGGAACCTTCGATCCCATCCACATCGGCCATCTGCGCCCGGCCATCGAGGCCCGCGACGCCATTGGTCTGGCCAAAGTACGCCTGTTGCCGAACCATATCCCGCCCCACCGCGCCAGCCCCTTCTGCTCGAGCGAGCAGCGTCTGGCCATGGTTGCCCTGGCGGCGGCGGAAAACCCGGGCTTCGTGGTGGATGAGCGGGAGCTCAAGCGCGATACCCCCTCCTGGACCATCGACACGCTGATCGAGCTGAGGAGCGAGCTGCCCGACACCCCGCTCTGCTTTCTGATGGGGATGGACTCCCTGCTGAGCCTGCCAAGCTGGCACCGCTGGCAGGAGCTGCTCGACTACGCCCACCTGGTGGTGAGCACCCGTCCCGGCTGGCAACCGGATTACCCGGCCGAAGTGGTCGCGCTGCTGACCCGCCACCAGGCCCGCGAAGTGGCGGAGCTGCACCGGCTGCGCCACGGCCGCATCTGGCTGGCGGACAACCTGCCCGTCGAGCTGTCGGCCACCCGGCTCAGAGAGCGCTTGGCGGCGGGGGCGGATCCCCGCTATCTGCTGCCGCCGTCGGTGGCGGAGTACATCCGCCAGCAGGGGCTCTATCGACCGGCCTGAACCCGGTTTGCCGGGGTGGTTGTCCGGCGCGGATCGCGCACTATAGTGATCAACAGGGGGCCGTTTTCCGAGCGGGCACGGCCCCTGTTCCACTCCCCTTCACCGGACTGGGAAACGGGAGTGACCATGATATAATCCGCCGCCCTCACGCCGTGAAAGCGCGCCGGAATACAGGAGAGACTCATTGCAAGGCCAAGAACTGCATGCCTTTATCGTCGACAAGATCGATGACATGAAAGGCCGCGACATCATCACCCTCGATGTGCGCGGCAAATCCAGCATCACCGACACCATGATCATCTGCTCCGGCAACTCCAGCCGTCACGTCAGCGCCATTGCCCACCATCTGGCCAGCGAAGCTCGCCATGCCGGGCTCGATCTGCTGAGCGTGGAAGGCCAGCTCACCGGCGAGTGGGTGCTGGTGGATCTGGGCTCCGTCATCGTGCACGTGATGCAGGATGAGCATCGCGATTTCTATCAGCTGGAAAAACTCTGGAGCAACACCGCTCAGGTGAATGCGCAATAAACGAGCACAAGTGTAACGACCGATGAAAATCCAGTTGATTGCGGTGGGCACCAAGATGCCCGCCTGGGTAGAGCATGGCTTCGAAGAGTATCGCCGCCGTTTCCCCAAAGACATGCCGTTCGAACTTGTCGAGATCGGCGCCGGAAAACGTGGTAAAAATGCCGACATTCCCCGCATTCTGCAAAAAGAGGGGGAAGCCATGCTGGCTGCCGCCGGCCGCTCGCGCATCGTGACCCTGGACATCCCCGGCAAACCCTGGACTACCGAGCAGCTGGCCGTGCAACTGGAAGCCTGGAAGCTGGATGGCCGCGACGTGGCCCTGCTGGTGGGCGGTCCGGAAGGGCTGTCGCCCGAGTGCAAGGCTGCCGCCGAGCAGAGCTGGTCGCTGTCGCCGCTGACTCTGCCCCATCCGCTGGTGCGGGTGCTGGTGGCCGAGAGCCTCTATCGCGCCTGGAGCATCACAACCAATCATCCGTATCACAGAGAGTGAACCATGCGCTATTCCAGCATCACCCTCACATACCCGTATCACAGAGAGTGAGCCATGCGCTATTCCAGCATCACCCTCACATACCCATATCACAGAGCGTGAGCATGCACATCTGCACCCCGTTTCTCACCTGCTCGACAGTCATAAGGTAGCGGCATGCTGAAGACTCGCATCGAAATGCGCGACCACAGCGCCGAGGGTCGCCTCTTCTTCCGACGAACCCTGGTCGCCTACGTTGGCATGATAGTGCTGATGCTGGTGCTGCTGGGCAATCTCTACTACCTGCAAGTAGAGTCTTACGACACCTACCAGACCCGTTCCAACGACAACCGCATCCGCGTCGTGCCGGTGGCGCCGCCGCGCGGCCTCATCTATGACACCAACGGCGTGCTGCTGGCGGAAAACCGCCCGGTCTACAGCCTCGAGATCGTGCCGGAAGAGACCAAAGATCTGGAGAAGACCGCCGACGAGCTGATCGCCCTGCTGAAGCTGCCGGAGGGGACCAAGGAGAAGTTCCTGGCCGAGGTGAAACGCCAGCGCCGCTTCAAGCCGGTCGCCCTGTACGAGAAGCTGACCGAGTATCAGGTCGCCCTCTTCTCGGTCAACCAGCACAACTACCCGGGTGCCAGCATCGAGGCTTACCTCAAGCGCTACTACCCGTTTGGCGACACCCTGACCCATGCCCTGGGTTACGTGGCCAAGATCAACACCCGCGACGTGGAGCGCCTCGACAAGGAGGACAAGCTCGCCAACTATGCCGCCACCAAGGACATCGGCAAGCAGGGGGTGGAGAAGTACTACGAGGATCAGCTGCACGGCGTGGCGGGCTACCAGGAGGTCGAGGTGAACAACCGCGGCCGGGTGGTGCGCACCCTCAAGTTCCAGCCGCCCGAGCCCGGCAAGGACATCTACCTCAACATCGACATCCGCCTACAGCTCAAGGCTCAGCAACTGCTGGCCGGCCGCCGCGGCGCCATCGTGATGATGGATCCCAATACCGGCGCCCTCCTGGCCATGGAGTCGAGCCCGAGCTATGACCCCAACCTGTTCGTGACCGGCATCTCCAGCGCCAACTACTCGGCGCTGCTCAACGATCCGGCCCGGCCGCTGGTGAACCGCACCACCCAGGGCATCTATGCCCCCGCCTCCACCGTCAAGCCCATGATGGCGGTGATGGGGCTCAACGAGGGGGCCATCACCCCCAACTACCGCTACTTCGGCGGCCCCAGCTTCTCCATCCCCGGCACCACCAAGAAGTTTCGCGACTGGCGCCGCTGGGGCCACGGCTGGCTCGACGTCTATCGCGCCATCGAGGTGTCGGCGGATACCTACTTCTACGATCTCGCCTACCGGGTCGGCATCGACAAGATCAACAGCTACATGACCAGGTTCGGTTTCGGTCAGTACAGCGGTGTCGACATCTACGAAGAGACCAAGGGGGTCATGCCGTCCCGCGACTGGAAGATGGCCCGCTGGCGCCAGCCCTGGTATCAGGGTGACACCATCTCCATCGGTATCGGCCAGGGCTACTGGAGCGCCACCCCGATCCAGCTCGCCAAGGCCATCAGCATCCTGACCCAGAACGGCCACGACGTGACGCCGCACCTGCTCAAGAGCACCGCCTCCATCGATGGCGTCGTCAACGCCCCCATCAACCCGAACATGGCCATCCAGACCAAGAGCGACAGCTACTGGCAGGTGGCCAAGGACGGCATGTGGCGGGTCATCAACGGCCACGAAGGGACCGGTCGGCGCGCCTTTGCCAACACCCCCTACAAGGCGGCGGGCAAGTCCGGTACCGCCCAGGTGGTGGGCCTCAAGGAGAACCAGGTCTACAACGCGGCTACCACCAAGGTGGAGCATCGCGACAACGCCCTGTTCGTCTCGTTCGCCCCGTTCGAAGCACCCAAGGCGGTGGTCGCCCTGGTGCTGGAGAACGCCGGGGGCGGCAGCGCCATGGCGGCGCCGGTCGCCCGCAACATGCTGGATGCCTATCTGCTGCCGCCGGAGCCCCAGCTGCCGCCGGCGCCGGCCAAGAAGCCCCAATCTAAAGAGGTCGCTCCTCATGAGTAATTCCGCTCGCCAGCAGAGCATCTGGTACAAGCTGCACATCGACTTGCCGCTGCTGCTCGGCCTGCTGACCCTGATGTCCCTCTCCATGGTGGTGCTCTACTCCGCCTCCGGTCAGGATGTCGACTCCATCGTGCGCCAGCTGGTGCGTGGCGGACTGGCGTTCGCCCTGATGATCGGCATGGCCCAGCTGCCACCTTCTCTCTATGCCCGCTGGTCGGTGCCCCTATTCGCAGTGGTGGTGCTGCTGCTCATCGCGGTGGACGTGTTCGGCCACATCGGCAAGGGGGCCCAGCGCTGGCTGGACCTCGGCTTCATGAAGTTCCAGCCCTCCGAGGTGATGAAGCTCTCCATGCCTATCATGGTGGCCGCCTGGCTCAGCCGTCATTCGCTGCCGCCCAAGTTCAGCCACCTGGTGCTGAGCCTCATCATGGTGCTGCTGCCCACCCTGCTGATCGCGGCCCAGCCCGACCTTGGCACCTCGATCCTGGTGGCCGCCTCCGGCTTCTTCGTCATCTTCCTGGCGGGGATCAGCTGGTGGCTCATCGGGCTCGCGGTGCTGCTCATCTGCGCCTTCATGCCGGTGCTCTGGTTCTTCCTGATGCACGACTACCAGCGCCAGCGGGTGCTGATGTTGCTGGACCCTGAGAAGGACCCGCTCGGCCGCGGCTACCACATCATTCAGTCCAAGATCGCCATCGGCTCCGGTGGCGTGTTCGGCAAGGGCTGGCTGCAGGGCACCCAGTCCCAGCTGGAGTTTCTGCCCGAGCGCCACACCGACTTTATCTTCGCGGTGTTCAGCGAGGAGTTCGGTCTGGTGGGGGTCGCCCTCCTGCTGGTGATCTACCTCTACATCATCAGCCGCTGTCTGTTTATCTCCATGCAGGCCCAGAACAGCTTCGAACGCCTGCTGGGCGGTGCCCTGACGCTGACCTTCTTCGTCTACGTGTTCGTCAACATGGGGATGGTGAGCGGCATCTTGCCGGTGGTGGGGGTCCCCCTGCCGCTGGTGAGCTACGGCGGCACCTCCATGGTGACCCTGATGGCCGGCTTCGGCATCCTGATGTCCATCCAGACCCACAGAAGGTTGCTGGCCTGATGCGACTGGCCGGTGTGTTGCTCTCGCTCGTTGCCCTGAACGCAACGGCGGCCGTCGAGCCCCCCGGGCTCGCCCGGCTCGCCGAGCAGCAGCAGGTGCCGCTGGCCGAGCTCCAGGCCGCCACCGCCCAGGCCAGCCTGCGCCAGGAGGTGCTCGACACCATCAGCCGCCCCTGGGAGGCCAAACCCTGGCATCGCTACCGGCCGCTGTTCATCACCCCGGAGCGGATCCGGGACGGGGTCGGCTTCTGGCAACGCCACGCCGCCACCCTGGCGCGGGCCGAGCAGACCTATCAGGTGCCGGCCTCCCTCATCGTCGCCATCATCGGCATCGAGACCTTCTACGGCCGCCAGATGGGCCGCCATCCGGTGCTCGACAGCCTCTACACCCTGGGCTTTCACTACCCCGAGCGGGCCGACTTCTTCGCCAAGGAGTTTGCCCAGCTGGTGCTGCTTGCCCGGGAAGAGAAGTGGCCGCTCACCCTTCTCAAGGGCTCCTATGCCGGCGCAATGGGGATGGGTCAGTTCATGCCCTCCAGCTATCGCCACTACGCGGTCGACTTCGACGGCGACGGCAAGCGCGATCTCTTCGCCAATCCGGTGGATGCCATCGGCAGCGTCGCCAACTATTTTGCCGAGCACCAGTGGCGCTGGGGGGAGTCGGCGGTCGAACCCGCCTTGATCGGACTGGCGCCAGTGGGTACCCTGCTGGGGCCTGCCCCCGAGCTGACCCAGACCTGGGCCGAGCTGGCCGCCGCGGGCATTGAACTCGCCACCCCGCTGGCACCCGACACGCCGGTGAAACTGCTGGCATTGGAACAGGCCGATGGACCGGAATACTGGGTCGCGCGCCACAATTTTTACGTGATCACCCGCTATAACCGCAGCCCGCTCTATGCGATGGCGGTGCATCAACTCAGTCAAGCAATCCAGGACGCGTATGCATTACAGCCACAAACTTCTCCCGCTCAGCCTGACCTTGTTGCTGGCCGCCTGTAGCAGCCAGCCGGAACAGCTTCCCCCGCCTCCCGAACCGGTCCAGCCGGAAAAACCCCAGGTCATCGAGATCCCGCAGGCCACCGGCGCCATCCCGCGTCCCGAGCCCCTGAGCGCCAGCGGCAACCGTGACTACTGGATAGGCAAGCAGAAGAACGAGGTGTGGCGCGACATCAAGCACTACAGCGAAGAGGGGACCGCCAGCTGGCTCTCCCAGGATCTGGACGGCCAGAAGACCGCCAACGGCGACGTGCAGGACAGCAAGCTGTTCAGCGCCGCCCACCGCAACCTGCCGCTGCCAAGCTATGTGCGGGTCACCAACCTGGACAACGGGCAGGAGACCATAGTGCGGGTCAACGATCGCGGCCCCTTCGGCAGCGATCGGCTGATCGACCTCTCCCATGCCGCCGCCAAGCAGCTGGGGATGGTGGAAGGGGGCGAGGCGCGGGTACGGCTCGAGCTCATCAACGACACCCCGGATCAGATGGTGCTCATGGCCCCCATGAAGCCTATCGAGATGACGCCGACCACCCCGGCCGCCGCGGCCCCCGTCGCTCAGGACGGCTTCGTCGGCCAGCCCACCGAGCTGGCCATGGCCACACCGGCCACCGCCGAACCGGCCCCCGTCAAGGCGCCGGTCATCAAACCCGCCAAACCGGCAGCGGCCAAGACGGCTGCGCCCGCCAGCAGCGGCGAGGGCAAGATGATCCAGGTGCTGGCCAGCGGCTCGCAGGCTCGGGCGGAGGCGATGGGCAAGGTGATGACCCAGCGTCACGGCCTGCCCTATCGGGTGGACGCCCATGGTGCCATCTTCCGGGTGCTGATCGGCCCCGTGCCTGCCGACCAGCAGGCCGCCACCCTGGAGAAAGTGCGCCAGGGGGGGCTGGAGCAAGCCTTCATCGTCCCCTGAGCGTCTCAGGTTCAAGCTGACCGAACCGCCCTCTGTGGCCCGCCATCACGTCGTTTCCCGGCGTGATGGCGGCAACGGAGGGAGAAAAAACCAGACCAGATGGCACGTCGGGCTTTGACCGACGGTCGCTTCTGGTATAGTGAAGCCCGCATTTTTAACTTGGGTTACCCCAACCAGGCACCAGGAATTTCAAGATGTCCAAATTTGCCCGTTCAGTTATTCTGGCCTCCCTGATAAGCGCCACCGCCCAGGCCAACACGCCTGTACCGACCCCGACGCCGAACGCCAACCCCGTGGTGGTTCCCGCCGCGCCGGAGATCTCCGCCAAGGCCCACATCCTGATCGACTACTACTCCGGTCAGGTACTGGCCGAGCAGAACGCCGAAGAGCGTCTGCCGCCCGCCAGTCTGACCAAGATGATGACCTCCTACATCATCGGCCAGGAGCTGCTGAAGGGGAACATCAAGCGCACCGACATGGTGACCATCAGCCAGAACGCCTGGTCCAAGAACTACTCCGACTCCTCCAAGATGTTCATCGAGGTGGGCAAGCAGGTCTCCGTCGATGACCTGAACAAGGGCATCATCATCCAGTCCGGCAACGACGCCTGCGTCGCCATGGCCGAATTCCTGGCGGGCAGCACCGACTCATTCGCCAGCCTGATGAACAGCTGGGCCGCCAAGCTCGGCATGAACGACAGCCACTTCATGAACCCGCACGGTCTGGATGCGGAAGGTCACTACAGTACCGCTCACGACATGGCGCGCCTGGGCCAGGCCCTGATCCGCGACCTGCCGGAGGAGTACAAGATCTACGCCCAGAAATCCTTCGTGTTCAACGGCATCACCCAGCACAACCGCAACCGCCTGCTGTGGGACCAGTCCCTGCAGGTTGACGGCATCAAGACCGGCCACGTCAGCCAGGTCGGCTACAACCTGGTCTCCTCCGCCACCAACAACGAAGGCATGCGCCTGATCGCCGTGGTGCTGGGCGCCAGCAGCGAAGCCTCCCGCGCCGCCGAGAGCAAGAAGTTGCTCACCTACGGTTTCCGCTTCTTCCAGAGCCTGACCCCCTACAAGGCCGGCACCGAGCTGGTGACCCAGAAGATCTGGATGGGCGACAAGCCGGAAGTGAAGCTGGGCGTCGACAAGGACGTCTCCGTGCTGGTCACCCGTGGCCAGGGCAACAACCTCAAGGCGGACTTCCAGCTCGAAAGCGAGCTGAAGGCACCGCTGGCCAAGGGTCAGCGCGTCGGCACCGTGTTCCTCAAGCAAGGGGACAAGGAGATCAAGCAGGTACCGCTGGTCGCCCTGGAAGAGGTGCAAGAGGGTGGCCTGATGAGCCGTCTGTGGGACTACCTGGTGATGCTGGTCTCCAGCTGGTTCAAGTAATCCACACGCAGGATCCCGACCAAACAGCGGCGCCAACAGGCGCCGCTGCTGTCTTTTTGGGGTCGGGCCAGTCAATAACCCTGTAAACTGCAGGTTCCGCCGACTGACGATTTGTGGTAAAAAGCAGCACCTCCATCCCTTGTCTGCCGGTCCGGCCTTGATCCCGGCCCGGGCAATGCCCATATACACTTGAGCAGTGCCCCGCACAGACGGGGGCATGGCGGCCCCGAGGGGCCAACGGCCATTAGCCACAAGCAAGAAAGTCGTCTCGCGACGACCGCAAAAGGTGAGTAAATGAATACCAAGTTTGATGAACTGCTGGAGTTCCCCTGCAAGTTCCCGTTCAAGGTGCTCGGCGTTGCCGACCCGGCCCTGCCGGACATGGTAGTGGAAGTGCTGCAGCAGCACGCCCCCGGCACCTACAGCCCGACCGTCCAGCCCAGCTCCAAGGGCAACTACCACTCGGTCCGGGTCACTGTGACTGCCCAGAGCAAGGAACATATCGAAGCCATGTATACCGCCCTCGGCAACATAGAACTGGTTCGCTACGTCCTGTAAGTCGCCTCTTTCGCCCCGCCACCGGGGCGACTGATTATTTGCCGCCGGCGACCAGCGCCGTGCCGGCCGACCCAAGCGCCTGTCAGTGAGGAAAGATGTCACCCCAAACTCCCGCCGAGTCATCACAGTCCGCCAGCCAGCTGCTGGTGAGACAGCTGGGCCGTCGTCCCTACCAGCCGGTATGGGATGCCATGAAGGCCTTCACCGACAGCCGCACCCCCGACACCCCGGACGAGTTCTGGGTGGTGGAGCATGACCCCGTCTACACCCAGGGGCAGGCCGGCAAGGCCGAACACCTGCTCGCCCCCGGCGACATCCCGGTGGTGCAGAGCGATCGCGGCGGTCAGGTGACCTATCACGGCCCGGGCCAGCTGGTGCTCTACGTGCTGGTGGACGTGCGTCGCAGCAAGCTGACGGTACGTGAGCTGGTGACCTGCCTGGAGACCGCCATCATCAATACCCTGGCCAAGAGCGGGATTGAGGCTTATGCCAAACCCGATGCCCCTGGGGTCTACGTGAAGAACGAGCTCGGCATGGAGGCCAAACTGGCCTCCCTTGGCCTGCGCATTCGCAAGGGGTGCTCGTTCCACGGGCTGGCCCTCAACATCAACATGGACATGACCCCCTTCCTGCGCATCAACCCGTGCGGCTATGCGGGCATGGCCATGACCCAGACCAGCGCCCTGGGCGGCCCGCAGAGCGTGGCCGAGGCGCAATCCATCCTGGTGGCCGAACTGGCCCGCCTGATTGGTTATCAAACAATAACAAACACCGAGAGTGAATCATGAGCAAACCCGTTCGTATGGAGCCGGGCGTCAAGCTGCGCGATGGCGACAAGATGGCCCTGATCCCGGTGAAATTCATGCCGGATCCCAACGAGGAAGTGCTGCGCAAGCCTGACTGGATGCGGATCAAGCTGCCACCGTCGAGCCAGAAGATCGAGCACATCAAGAGCACCCTGCGCAAAAACAAGCTGCACTCGGTGTGTGAAGAGGCCTCCTGCCCCAACCTGGCGGAGTGCTTCAACCACGGCACCGCCACCTTCATGATCATGGGCGCCATCTGCACCCGTCGTTGCCCCTTCTGCGACGTGGCCCACGGCCGCCCGCTGGCGCTCGACCCGGAAGAGCCGAAGAAGCTGGCGCTGACCATCAAGGAGATGGGGCTGAAATACGTGGTAATCACCTCGGTGGACCGCGACGATCTGCGCGACGGCGGTGCCCAGCACTTCGCCGACTGCATCAAGCAGATCCGCGAGCACAGCCCGCAGACCCGTATCGAGATCCTGACCCCGGACTTCCGCGGCCGGATGGAGCAGGCGCTGGAGGTGTTCCGCGAGACCCCGCCTGACGTCTTCAACCACAACCTGGAAACCGCCCCGCGCATGTACCGGGTCGCCCGCCCGGGCGCCGACTACAAGTGGTCGCTGGAGCTCTTGCGCCGCATCAAGGAGATGCACCCCCATGTGCCGACCAAATCCGGCGTCATGATGGGTCTGGGCGAAACCAATGAAGAGATAGTCCAGGTGCTCAAGGATCTGCGCGAGCACGGCGTCAACATGCTGACCCTGGGCCAGTATCTGCAGCCAAGCCGCCACCACCTGCCGGTGAAGCGCTACGTACCGCCCGCAGAGTTCGACGAGCTCAAAGACGTGGCCATGGAGCTCGGCTTCAGCCACGCCGCCTGCGGCCCCTTCGTGCGTTCCTCCTACCACGCTGATCTGCAAGCCAAGGGGGAAGAGGTTGTGGGTTACAAAATTAAAAAGGACTGAACATAACTATTTTGTACCCGACAACGCATTAATGTACCGCCAGGACTGACGACCATGGCCATCACGAGGATTCCAAGGATCAGGGAGTTCCCCTCGGATGGCCGTTTCTGGCGCATAGACTGGTTCGGAGGCGTAGAAAGAAATCCCTACGTTCCCTCCGAACCGGCCATCCAGGTCCTGCTCAGTCCGCTTAGGACTTCCTCCTCCCTCTCCGATACCGATCCCGCCTCGGTCCGGGCGATAAACGCCCAGGAGCAGACGACCGTGCTGGTCGGCACCGGTCAGCTGCCGCTGCTGTGCATCGGCTCACTCTGGAAGGATGGCATCTGCCAATCTCATTACGCCGGCCGGGAGGAGACGTTCCGGGATCTGCTTGTCAGTCCCGGCACGACCCGGGTCGTCACCGCCAACCGCCAGGTCGGCGGCGGCTGGCTCGTCAGCCCCCGGTTTTACAGGTTTGGCGTCGGCAACGGCAAAACCCGGCTGATGGCCGTCACCTGGAATGACGATCCCCTGGGGCTGCTGATCCCCATGACCGAACTGCTCCGTTTTTACTATCTGGTTTCGACCGATCTTGCCCATACCGTGTTTTCCGGCGCCCTGAAACATGACATAGCTTCGGTTATCAGCCTCAAAAGAACCGGAACGCTTCCCGGGCAAAGCAAGTTCGTTATAGGATTGAGGCAACATTTCACGGACGACGACGCCTGGGTGCTCGCCAGGATACTCGCCTCCAAGGAGGCCTGGACCGGGGCAACCCTGCCGCACGACAGCATGATGCGCCATTCCCTCAACCACGAACCCCTGCAGCTGGAGACGCAGTTCCCGTTCTCCGGCCGCACCACACTGCAGGCCAGGTGCAAGCGCATCCAGTCCGACGACGGCAGCTGGCGGCATCTGGCGCTGTCCCTGACCCACTGCAGCGCCCCCTTCCCGTTCGACGATCTGGTGATAGACAGGGACAACGACAACACCCGCTCCCCTGCCGGAACCGATCTTCCCGACGCAGAGAAAAAGCCGGCGTTCGGACCCGGAAAGCTCCGCTCAGAGGAATACCAGGGAAAGGATCTGCAAAACCGAAGCGAGCCGAACAAGCAGTGCTCCACCGAAATCATTCCCCTGCCGTCCTCCCGCTTTGACGCCATCGCCGGCAGGAAAGCCGAGAAACCGCCCAAAAGCGAATGCCGCTACGCCAGCCGGCTGATACCGGTGCAGACAGCCGTGTCCGGAGAGCTGGGGACCGGGACCGGCGAGAACAACGGTTCAGTCGTCGGAACCGGCAAGGTGGTCACGCAACATCAACGCCGCAAGGCCCTGCCGGCCAGCTTCCAGACCTTTGCCGCAGCCATCGAGGAGCTGGACAGACAGCCGGAATTCTCCGCCAGGATCCGGGAGCCGGATCCGCTGATCGAGTTTATCCCCCTGACCAAGCCGGCCGGTAAAAGGCAGTGGTCCTATCTGGATTCGGATATCCGTACCCGCCGGCGGGTGATCATCGCGGATATCTGTTACCAGGAAAGATGGTATTCGCTGATTGAGTTTGAACAACGTCAAAATGAACACTGTACGCTGGCATTGTTGTTCAACCAAACCCATGTGTTGTCTTCCAACATATCAATCCATCAGCTTCTAAGTGGATTGGCGATAAAGAATGGTACTTGGGCCAACGTTAGTATGCTTTATCCACAGGGAATACATGTTATATCACTTAAACATACATGGCCTAACCCAATACATTGTTCTAACGCTATATCAAGAAGAGTCACTGGCTTATATAGGGACAAGTTTCATGACTACGAATAACGATCTTATCTCGCCACAGAGTACAGCTCATATCTCAGTAATAAGTACAGCACCTGAGTCATCGACTAACCTAGATAGACAAGCCCATTCTGAAAGGCCAGAGGATTTTCACATGAAAATACACTCTGGCATGCTTGAGACCATGGGCCACAACATGTATTCATCCGTTGCAAAATGCATAGCTGAGTTCGTGGCAAATGCATATGACGCAGATGCAAAAAATGTCTATATAGAAATGGACTTTGACAAAATTGATTCTGCAAAAAGAATCATACGAAGTAAAGCTAAAGAAGACAAGAAGGCAGGTATACGGTCAGATATTTCGGCTATTTACGATCCTTTACCTTCAGACATTACGATAAAAATAAGAGACGATGGACATGGAATGTCTGCAAAACAAATACAGGATTTTTTTCTTTCGGTCACAAGAAATCGTCGCGAAGATGATGATGGAAAACCAACAAAAATATTTACTGAATCTGGCCTGCGAAGAGTAATGGGTAGAAAGGGAGTTGGTAAATTAGCCGGATTTGGTGCAGCAGAACATATCAAAGTGACTAGCAAAAGAGCTGGTGAATATTATTCCACAACCTTCGAAATGGACTACATCAACATAAAACAACATGATGATTTGGGAAATGCAAGATTTAAGGCCTCGTACGAAAACGACTTATCCTCAGATGATCAATTTACTGAAATCACACTCAGTCAACTTCGCTGCGACTCAATGAAAGCAAGTCAAGACAGGATAAATAACATCTTAGCGAGAACGTTTTGCATTCTAGATAAAGATTTTCATATATATCTAAACAATACCGTTGTAAAAGAAGAAGAGATTGACTGGGAGTTTTCTTATCCTGCTGGCAACTCCATGGACAAAATGGCATCTGAAATAGTACAAATAGATGAAGACGATACATTTTCCTTCCAATACCTCATAAGGTTTAGAGCGCGACCAGATGATTATGGTGCCACCGATGAAAAGAAGAAAAAAAGAGCTAGCCTCCCTGCAGAAAGAAGAGGTGCAAGAATATACTCCCATGGCCGTCTGACACATGGCCCAAGTCTTCTAAAACTACATTCTGGCGTCCATAATTTTCATGGCCAAGATTACATGGAGTGTATTGTAATAGCGGACGCGATAGATGAGTTTGAGAATGACTTCATTGTTACAAGCCGAGAGGGCTTGAACAAAGACAATCCTGTTGTCGACCATCTTTTTGATTCAGTGACTGCTCTGATGAAAACAGCATTAGCCGAACACTATAAATTCAGAGATAAAGAAATTGATAATAATTTGGATAATGATGATTTCAGCAAAGGAATATTAAGCCCACTTCAACAAGTAAACAAAAAGTCCCAAAAGGCTGCCAGACAAATCCTTAAGGTCATTGGGCGTGAGCATGGAATTAATAGTAGCACGTACAGAGAAATGGCACCTATCATGCTTCAGGCAGTCAACGCCAGTGAAGTTTTGACAAGGCTTATCGAGCTTGAAACCGATCCTAAGAGCATACCTGTCCTAGCTCACTCCTTAGTAGAATTAACGAGAATGGAAACCAGCGATCTTCTAAAACTCTACAGAGGACGATCCAAAGCTATAGGTGCGTTATATAAGCTACACACAGAATCAATATCAACACGAAAGGGTAAAGGCTACGAAAAGGAACTCCATGGTTTATTTAAGGACTCACCATGGTTAATACAACCTGAGTTTGCATCATATCTAACTAGCGACAAGCCGATGGGTGAGCTATGCAAAACATTAAATAGCATTTTAAATATTGATGATGCACTGACAGAAGAGGATTCTCTTGAAGATGACATGACAAGGCCTGACCTTGTCTTTGTTGCCGCGAATCAACCAAATCCAGATGACATTATTATTGTTGAATTAAAATCTCCAGGTATCGAGCTAGAGGTTAATCACTTAATACAGCTAGAAGAATACATGTTCAAAACCAGCGAGTATTTGACCACAAAACTGGGGAAGAGCGTAAGGGTCAGAGGCTATCTGATTGGCACAAAGCCCAATGCTGATACTAAAGCAACTGGAAAAAGACATCTTCTTCAAAAGATAACCGAGATTGGGCCCAACACGAAATATTCAATATTTGACATATTGGACTTGCTTACTAGAGCCCAGCAAGTTCACAAAAATGGCATCGAGATTTTTGAAGCGGAAGAAAAAAGACTAAACGAAGAACTGAATTAATAATTCAGCCCACTAAATTTAGTTTTAGTGGGCATTTATTTTATTTTTTATGAATCGCATCCAACAGATCAAATATTGAGCTAGCCACTGCATTGGCAAGAGGCACTGGAACACCATTTCCGATTTGCCTCGCAATTGAGCTTCTATCCCCAACGAACTCCCAAGAATCAGGGATACCTTGTATTCTTGCCCCTTCTCGCAGGGAAATAACTCTGTTTTCTGTTGGATGAATATATCTGCCTTTAGACGCTGACTGAAAAGAGCACCTTAATGTATTGGCTGGTTTTTCCCAATCCATTCTCCCCCACACATCGACGGCTTGGTTTCCCATTTTTATCCAACTAGGAGGGCAAAGGTGCGGAGCTTTTGACATCACATCTCTTTTATCACCCATGGGAGGAATGATTTTCATCCTCTCGAGCGCAATTCCTTTTGGCTCCGGCGCAATGTGGTAGTTGTCTCCTGTCGGTTTATTACTTAGCCCTTTGAAAGCGTCTCTTACGGTAAGACGATCCATTTTTTCTTCTGGCTTAATTGGGATACCAATAGATGAAAATATGGTGAAGCTTCTTAACCTTCTCTGCGCAACGCCATAAAACTCTGAGTTTAAAATCCAAGTGGTACACGAGTACCCAATTTTTTTAAATTTTCTTTTTAAAGTTGTAAAATACTTAGACTCAAGGAACTGTGGCACGTTTTCAATGAGGACAACCTTTGGTCTGTGCTGTTCAGCCCAATGATATACCGACAGAGACAGCGAATTCCTTTTGTCCTTAGGGTCTCGCCTTCCCAATGTACTGAACCCTTGGCAGGGTGGGCCGGCAACTAAGACATCATAACAAAGTCCATCTTTAACTTCTGTCACATCCCAAACTTGGGCAACGGGATCAATATTTTTGTTGTACGTAGCAACTGCCCGACCATCTAGCTCTGCCGCAAAGATACTCTGGAATCCGGCTTCCTTGAAACCACACCCCATCAGTCCAGCCCCTGAAAAAAGCTCCACTATCTTATAGGAATTCACTTTTTTGCACTCCTTGCGTCAATAGCTATATCAGCAATCCCGTTAAGAATAGAGCTGAGCTGCCTTTTTAGATTCGGATGTTCTTCCAGCAACGCTTCGACTCTATCGAACTCTTCACGTAGCTCTGATTTTATAGGGTTTCTTTTTGAAACTTCTATCCCAAGAAATTGGCAAAGTTTCGCCACCCTCTCGTTAGCAACTTCGAACTTGTTGTTTTTTATCCTTAGAAGGAAATCCTTATTTAACTCAGGATGTTCCATGTAAAAAGGATCACGTTTTCTTTTGTGGTTGTACTGAGCAACGCAGCTACGAATGCTCCAACATCTGCGACTCAACTCCTTAGAGACAAGGAGACTTATCTCTTTGTTACTAAAAGCAAAATCGCCCATCCAACTGTCTCATCTATAAACTACAATTGATAAAATTGTATCATAAAAATGAGACAGTGCAAGTAAAATCAAACTGATAACAGTTGTTCAAAAAGCTTCTCCAACGTTGCGTCGTCTATTTCACACTCCCATATAATTATTACACTCCAACCCATTTCATTAAGTTTTCCCTTGACACTAACATCCCTTTCTTTTGTTTTTTTAAACTTAGTTATCCAGAACTCTGAATTCGATTTAGGAATCGTAGCTTTTCGACAACCAAGATGCTGATGCCAGAAGCATCCATGAACAAAAATTGCCATTTTCTTTTTTGAAAACACAATATCAGGAGAACCTGGAAGGTCCTTACGGCAGACTTGATATCTTAACCCTTTGCTGAAGAGATATTTTCTGACACGCAACTCCGGCCCAGTTCCTTCTCTGCGGACCTTTTTCATGATGTCACTTCTTTTTTCTTTCGAAAGTTTTTCCAAAACCTTATACCAGTGCACAGTTCGACATGACTGATATAAATTTTAGAACGCATGATGGTTCAAAATAGTCCAACGGTAATTTTTTCTAATCTATGCGATAAAAGTTATATCGCTCCCGAAGTTTAATCGCTCCTTGCTATCTGCTATCGTCTCTGCATGAACCACCACGCCAGTCCCAGCACGTAGTGCCGTTCCTGCAGTTCCCTGTGCTCAAACGGCCGCCGGCTCACGCTCAGCGACAGCACCGGCTGGCCGCTGCGTCGGCAGAGGTTGCGCTGCAGACCGGGGAACTTGTGCTCCGATACTATCCGACGGCAGATCTCGTGCAGACGCGCCATGCAGCCGTAGTCGATACGCCCCGAATTCACGAACAGGCGATCCACCGCACTCAGCCAGCGCTCCCAGCGCTGGAACACCCCCTGATGCCATCTCTCCAGCGTCAACGGCTGAACGCCACTCAATCTGGCCTGGCACTGCCAGCACTCGTCCAGGCTTGGCGTGTCATACCGCCCCGGCCGGCCCAGCTCGATACGATGGAAGGCGACCGGGGCGCCGCAGGCGTGACAACGATCCAGCAGCAGGGTCTGGTGTCGGGGACAGAAGGTGTAAAACGCCAGCCGCCAGGAAAGGCGGTAATACGGCTCGCTGTCCTCCCCCAGACAGAGCGGGCAATACTGCATGCCGAACCCCTGGTGCAGGCGGTGGTATTGCTCAAGCAGCAGCACCCAGCGCAGTTGTCCGCCCCTGTTGCGATGCTCGAACAGCCGGCCCTCGAACAGCTTCATGGTGGTTTTGTCCGTCAAATGAGGGGAGACGCCTGTGCCCGCCGTGATCACCTGCAGGAGCCAGGGCGGTGCCAGACGGTCGACGTCCCGGTTCCAGACCTGGTGCTCCTTGCCGAACACCCGGTCACAGAAGGTCTGGACCTTGAGGCCGTTGTGATGGGCGCATCTCACCAGCCAGGAGGAGAGGCACTCCCCGGGCAGGGGCTTGGGATGGGCCGGCCACAGTGATCCAGAAAGCACGTCAGTAGATCCTGTCGATACGGCGCTTGCGCTCAGATGGGGGTGTCCAGCCGATGCCGTCCAGGGTTTTGAGGTCGATCAGCTCCCGGCCGCTCAGCACGGCGTGGGCCGCCGCCTCGGTCAGCACCCGGGAGAGCTCGCCGAGGTAACCCTCGCTCATGGCAAACAGCCGCGCAGAGAGCTCAGCGCCGTGCAGCCGGGAGGGGTTGCGCAGGGGGAGCATCCGCTCGAAACTCGCCAGCAGCCGCAGGAAGTCGTTGTCCGGCTCCCATCTCGGCAGCACGACGGGCTCGAACCGGTTGGCGAGCTGGGGATCCGTCTGTATGGCCCGAAAGGCGTCCCTGGTGCCGACGCCGACGATGTTTATCTGCAGTTCGTTGCCCAGATACTTCAGGACGTTCAGAAAGGCCCTCTGCCGGTTAAGGTTGCCGGCGAGGATGTGGTGTATCTCGTCGATGACCAGCACCTTGAGCTCCACGTAGCGCAGCAGCTTCATCACCTGGAACTGCTTCTTGTCCACCCTTTCGCCCGGCCGATAGGGGGCGAAGAGCAGCTCCAGTATGGCGTTGTAGAAGCGCCCCTCGTCGGGCACCGGTGGAGCCTGGACCAGGATCACCGGCGCTAGGACGTTGTCGCCTGCGGGATTGTCCCGGGCCGGATGGGCCTGGACGAAGCGTCTTGCCAGCATGGTCTTTCCGTTGTTGGTGTCGCCGACCAACAGCAGGTTGGGCATGCGGTGGGTGCGGGGATGGGCGACCAGCTCCTCCATCCTGGCCAGAATGGACTTGGCCCTGGGATAGCCGATCCAGCGTTCTGACCGGATCTTCAGGATCCGCTCCTCGTCCGGCAGCGCAAGCAGAGTTCTGGCCGCGTCGTTGAGATGTTCGAGGTCGCTCATGACATGTCGTCCATCTCATCGAACGGCAGGATTTCCGGCTCGTTACCCAAGCCTGTGGTCAGCACCGGAGCATCCTGAACACCGGCTGCCGGTCGCCCGGCGGAACCGTGCAGCCGCCGTCGCTGGGCTGCCCTGCGGGCCGATTTGGTCTTCTCCACCGCCTTGAGTTCAATCTCCCGCATCCGCTCGTAGGCGTCGAAGATCGCCCTCTCGTTGATCTCTCCGCCCCCCTGGGCCTGGGCGCTCTTTCTGGCCTCCCTCAGCTCCCAGATGCTGATCGCCGGATGGGAGGTGTCGCGGTAGGGAATTGAGTAGTAGCTCTGCAGTTCGGGATCGTAAAACCAGATGACGCTGATGTCCCTCGGGTCACGCCGGAACATGAACTTGTGCTTGCGCCTTGACTCCGCCGGATCCGGGGCGTTGATCCACCTTCTCAGCACGTCGTGGTAATAGTGGATCTCGTCGATGACGACGCCGTAGTCCTGCACGGTGCGCAGTTCGAACGGCATCAAATCCAGCCTAAGCCGGTCCTCGTCCGCCACCTTGGCCGGCAGCCCGCACCCGGGGTTGTCGTCGTCGCCGAAGATACCCCTTTGATAGACGGCCATGGGGCTGGCATCCAGCGAGGAGTGTACCTTCTGGTGGTAGACGTCGACGATGTAGGTGGCCAGCCAGGTCTCGAACTCCGACAGCGTCAGGGATGCCTTGCCTTCCGAGTCGTAGTCGCCCCTCTCCCTGGTGTTGGAGAAGGTGGTGCCGGGCAGCTCGTGGATCTCCTTAGAGAACGTGCCCAGGGCTCTTTCGATGTGGGCGCCGAACTGGGGGCGCCCCACGGGCCGCCACTCGAGATCGATACCGTACTCCTCGCAGGCCCGTTGCAGCATCTCCCCCCTGAACTCCTTGGCGTTGTCGGCATGGATCTTCGCCGGCAGCCCCCACACGGGCCAGCTGCTCCTGACGTCGTGCCCTGACAGCCAGCGTTCCTTGGACAGGAAGGCGTGCACCAGGCAGAGCCCCGTAGACATGGCGCCCGGCGGATCGAAGGAAACGTAGAAGCCGGTAACCACTCGGCTGAACACGTCAAACGCCAGGGTGATCCAGGGCCGCCCGACCGGCCTTCGGTAATGGTCGTCCACCAGTATGATGTCGATCTTGGTGTGGTCTATCTGCACCACGGACAGTGGCCAGTCGGCCCCGGGGAACTTGCCCTCGTGGGGCCGGAATTCGAGATCCGCAGTCTTGCGCCCCAGACGCCTAGCGGCCACCAGTTCCCCCGAGAGTGCCCTGATGCGGTTTCTGACGGTGTTGTCGTGCGGCGGCGGCTCGCCCGCCTCCAGGCAGCGGCGCCTGACCTCCTCGCACACCTTGCGCTGGGACTTGCGCTGTCTGGTGAGATACACGGCCGCAATGGCTTCCCGGATCAGCTCTTCAACCGCTTCGTTTATCCGTCCCTGTCCCTTGTCACAGCGGCCTTTTGGCAGCAGGGAAGAAAGCAGACCGCTGCCTTCGTAAGCCCGAAGCCAGACGTAGAGGGTGTTGACGTGCAGCGAGTGCTCGGCGGCCACGGCGGCCACCCCGGCACGGGTCCGGGCAGGCCGGTTGAGCAGCGGTTTGAGTATCGCCAGCCTGGACCTGGCCAGCGCCCAGGAGCCCTCGTCCACCGTGCTGATGTCCGGCCGGATCTGCCCGGTTTTCTCCGGCACCGCCAGTTCGGATACAGGCGCGGTCAGGGTCTCCCTGGTCGTCTCGTCCACCAGTTGCACCTCGGTGAGCGAAAGCACCTCCGCGATACGGTAGGGGTGGTCTTTGAAGGCGACCGCCTTGCCCGGCCGCAGATCCAGCAGCTTGGTCCCGCTCATGCGTCGGCGCTCCATATCCTGCTCGCCATGGTCAGCTTTTCTCCGAGATCCGTCCCCACCCGTTCGATCGCCACCAGATACCAAAGCACCGGCAGCAGACGAGCCCTTTCCGTCGTGTCCAGACTAAGCAAGGACAGCAATTGAGCCGGGGTAGAGCAGCCCGAAACGCGCAAACCATCCAGAACGGAAGAGACGTTGCCATCATCGGGACAACCGCGTCTCAGGATGGGCAGCAGAAACTTGGCGTTGTCCAGCCGGACCCCGCGGATCTCCCGTTCCGTAATCAGCCGGAACCGCCACCCTCGCTCCCTGGCATACCTCACCGCGGCTCTGAACTTGGGTCTGTATTCCAGCCAGTTTGTGCGGAGGTCGTCGCGATACTTCACCTCCCAGAGCACCGGACGCCGGCTCCCGTTCCGATAACACACCAGCACGTCCGGTGTGTAGGATCTGACCCTTTCCCTGTCATCCTGCCAGTTCAGCCTCACCGGCTGCACCTCGAAGCTCTCGACCTCCCGGTCGAACTCCAGCAGGGAGAGAAAGTCCCGCTCCAGCGTAGACTCGAACATCACCTTGCCAACGGCCTTGCTGTGGGCGGCCACCCCGGTGACGTTTCTGTAGTTCTTGGGAATGTTCCGTACCGGCATGGATCGTCCTTAACCAAACAGGCTTTTAAAATCAATGAGGTGACAGATCTAGGCATAACATATGGAGGGCCCTGGCGAAACATCGGGCAGGGCCCGCCGGGTGTGTGGCAGCACCGCCAAACTGACTCCATCCCGTTTCAAACCAGTACCGTATAACGTTGTATTGTTGCGCTCCACCTTCCCATATTAGCCATATAGTCGCGGATAATTGTGTGAATTTCGTCAGAAATGGCCGTACCAGTACATAGGAATTTTGGAATTCACAGAGGTCAAATAAGCCTCTGCCCGCCGACAGCAAAAGAGCGCCTTATGGCGCTCTTTTTTATGCAAATCGCAAAGCACATCCTGCTGGTTGGCGCCCACGGGCATGTCGAGGGGCCTTGGTCGCTGTTATGATATGGCCGCCGTTATCGTCAACCGCCCAGGATATACCATGTCTCAAACCCGCCTCTTCATCGTGCACGGTTATACCGCCTCCCCCGACGCCCACTGGTTTCCCTGGCTCAAGGCCGAACTCGAGGCCCGGGATGTCCGGGTCGAGGTGCTGGCCATGCCTGACCCCCACCACCCAGAGCCCGCCACCTGGGACGCGGCCATGGACAGCCTGGTGCAGGCTCACGATGAGCGCACCTTTCTGCTCGGTCACAGCCTCGGCTGCATCACCATATTGCGCCAGCTCGACCGGCTGCCCGCCGGCAGCCAGGTGGGGGGGATCCTGCTGGTATCCGGCTTCGATCAGCCGCTGCACACCCTGCCGGAGCTGGATCCCTTCATGACCCCGGACTATGACCCGGCCCACATCATGGCGCTGGCCCCCCGCCGGGTGGTGGTCGCCTCCCGGGATGATGCCATCGTGCCCTATCCCTACAGCCAGCACCTGAGCGAGCGGCTGGCTGCGCCGCTCTACAGCCTGGAACATGGTGGCCACTTCCTCGACCGGGACGGCTTTCTGACCCTGCCGCTGGTGCGTGACCGGCTGCTCGCCATGCTGGCGGAGGGCTGAGGCAGACAACAACGGCCATCAGGGTGGCCGTTGTTGTTTTCGACCCGGCTAGAACGACATGCCGGAGAAGGACATGAAGCCAAGCGACATCAGCCCGGCCACGATGAAGGTGATGCCAATCCCCCTCAACCCCTCGGGCACATCCGCATACTTCATCTTCTGGCGCAGGCCGGCGATGGCGACGATGGCCAGCAGCCAGCCCAGGCCTGAGCCCGCTCCATACACCACAGATTCAATGAAGTCGTAATCCCGCTGCGCCATGAACATCACCCCGCCGAAAATGGCGCAGTGCACCGTCAGCAGCGGCAGATAGATGCCGAGCGCGTGATGAAGCGCCGGGAAATGTTTGTCGAGCACCATCTCCATCACCTGCACCAGGGCCGCCAGCACCCCGATGTAGACGATGAAATCGAGAAAGCTCAGATCAAACTCGCCGAGAAAGGTGCTCTCCGGGCGCAGGATATGGCGGTAGATCAGGTTGTTGAGAGGAATGGCGATCACCATGACCACCAGCACCGTCAGGCCAAGGCCGAAGGCGGTGTTGATGTTCTTGGAAACGGCCAGGAAGGTGCACATGCCAAGGAAGAAGGCCAGCGCCAGGTTTTCGACAAAGATCGATTGAATGAAGAGGTTTACGTAATAGTCCATCGGGTCGGCTCACAACGGGTACGAACGGGAGCCGCCTCCCTGCGCGCAAGCGGGCACGAAGGCGGTGCAAGAGGCGCCGGATCGGAGCCTGGCCCGCAGGCAGTACTCTGTGGCAGGGATCAGGATCGGATCGAACGGGCGCGTGGCGTGCAGCCGGCCTCTAGTCGCTGTGGCAGAACCGAAATTGCAGATGGTGGCAGCATCGCAGCCGCCGATGCAGATAGCCGAAGTGGTCGGCCAGCTGCCTGAGGTAGATGAGGGGCAGGAAGAACAGCAGGCCACAGAGCAGGCCGAGGATCTCGTGCTGGAACCAGGCCAGCAGCATCTGGTAGAGCTCGGCATGAGCGGCCCCTTCCAGTCGCCGCCCCTGCTCGAAGCCGAGGCGCCACTGGGAGGCTGGCGGCAGGCTGGCGCTGTCGAGCAGCCCCCGCTGGGCCGGCTCGTGCAGCTGCATCGAGCCCTCCTGCCCTCCCGTTGCCGGCCCCGGGGTTGCAACGACCCCTGCCGCGGCAGAGGCGGCAAGCCAGAGAAGGCAGGCGATGGCGAGGGCCATCGACCAAGTCGACAGTCGGCCAGGGGGCAACAAGGGATGCATCCGGTTCAAACAAAGAGGAACAAGAAGGGCGAATTTATCACAATTCCTCGATTTATTGAATTTACCATATGGGAAATCAGCTTTAATCGATGCTAAAAACCCTGATTATCAAAAAATCCAGCAATTAAAAACCACCATGAGAGCAAGCGCCATGACGTCTGCTCTCATGGTGAGGACTCACCCCTGCTCAAAGGCATGATGGTAGCGCACTTCACCACTGGGCATGGCGGCGCCGAACGAGCGGGCCATGAAGTACTCGGCCGGCACGCCGGGCAGCGTCAACCCCGGCTCGGACACGAAGCCGAAACGACCGTAGAAGCCGGGATCCCCCAGCACCACGCAGCCGGCCGCCCCCATCCCCTTGAGCTCGGCCAGACCCACCTTCATCAGCCGTGACCCCAGCCCCTTGCCGTGCAGCGCAGGGGAGACGGAAATGGGGCCAAGGCCATACCAGCGCTCGCTGCCATCGCTGATGGTCACCGGCGAGAAGCAGAGGTGGCCGACCACTCGCCCCGCCTGCTCCGCCACCAGCGACAGGCTGAGTGCACCGGCCTGGCGCAGGTCGCGCACGATCAGCTGCTCGTTGTGATCGGTATGGGGGGCCTTGAGGAATGCGGCCACGGTCACCGCTTCAATGGCGTCGTGATCGGCGACCGTTTCTGGTCGAATGAGGATGTTCACAAGGGTTTCTCCGTTTGCTCTCTTTCAATGGTTGGTTTGATCAGACTGCCTGCAGGCAGCAGATCACATAGCCATAGCTGCCCAGGTATTGGCGGTGGATAGCCACTTCCCGGCTCAGATCCTGCCAGGCTGGGCTATCCCCCAGCTCGGCGCGATGGCGCGCCAGATTGCGCTCGATGGGCTCCAGATAGTTGTGCCAGGCCATTTGCGGCAACTGGGTGTGCCACAGGCAGCGATACCCCGCCTCCTGCACCGTCTTCAGCAGGCCAGCCAGGGTCTGCATGGCGGGATAATCCCGTTGCCAGAACGCCAGCGCCTCCTCTGGCGGCGTGTCTATCAGCCACACCAGATCGCTCAACACGATGCAGCCATCAGGGCCGGCAAGGTGCGCCCGCCAGGCTTTGAGCGCATTGGCCACCCCTATGGTGTAGGCGCTCCCTTCGGCCCAGATAAGGTCGGCGGGGGCCAGATCCACCGGCAGCGCCGCCATGTTGGAGCACAGGGTGGTGACCTGCTCAAAGCCAGCCGCGCTGGCCGATCTGGCCACGGCGGCCAGCGCCTCCTCATCCAGATCAATGGCCACGATGGCGGCATCCGTCACCTGTGCCAGCGCCAGGGTGGCGGCGCCGCGCCCGCAGCCCATGTCGAGGATCCGGCGAGGCGCCATGGGCAGCGCGGCAAACTGCTGCTGGGTGAAGAGGCTATCGCCCGGCCCCCAATAGCTCATGCCATCCAGCAGCAGCTTGAAATCGCGGATGTAGCGCTCATGTTCATTCATGTCTTTGCTCAGCCACTGCAAGTGGTAGCGCTCCTTTTCACTGAATCCCTGCTTCATCACCCAGGCAAAGTAGGCCTGCGGGGCTTGATGCTGCAGTTGCCGCTGCCAGGCCTTGAACTCGTCGCCGGAGTGCGCACGCAAACCGGCGAGATCCGCCAGCAGATCCCTGGCGCGTTGCATCCGCGCCAGCTCCTCATCCAGCTCCCTGACCCGGGCTGCCAGCGTTGTCTGATCAAGCTCGCCCGCCAGACAGGCGAGGCACTGCTTGAGGCTGAGCCCGCCGGCCTGCAGGGCCTGCACCATCCGCAGCCGCTGCAGATCTTCATCGTCGTAGTGGCGATAACCGTTGGCGCCCCTCGTTCCCACAATCACCCCCAGCTTCTCGTAATAGAGCAGGGTGGAGCGGGCCAGGCCGCAGCGCCTGGCCAGTTCGGATATTTTCATGACAGCGACTCGCAGTGGGGTCCGTGACCCGATGAAGGGAAGCTTAAACTGTGAAGCAATAGACGGGTCAACGGCAAAATCCGGGTTCATACCATAAAAAAACGGCCACCCTGAGGTGGCCGTCATCGGCAGCAAGAGAGACTCACGGATCAGAGGCCGGCGGCTTCCAGATGCTCCACCAGCAGCTGCACGCTGCGGTTGCCGCGCCACTCGTTGACATCGAGCCGATAGACCAGCCGCACCCGTTTGACCGAGGCATCGGGCCAGCGCTGCAAGTCGACCCCGAAGGCGATGGCATCCACCGCGTGGCCGGAATCCGTGGTCAGCATCATCTTGAGGTGCTTCTCCCCCACCAGCCGCTGCTGCACCAGCACGAACTCGCCGTCGAACAGCGGCTCGGGGAAGGCCTGACCCCAAGGGCCGGAGGCGCGAATAAGCTCCGCCAGCTCGAGGGTGAGCTCGTCCGGCAGCAGTTCGCCGTCGGTGAGCAGCACCCCGGTCAAGAGCTCAGGGGTCACCAGCTCGCCGATGACCGCCTCGAACGCCCGCCCGAAGGCCTCGATATTTGCCTTGGGCAGGGTCAGCCCCGCCGCCATGGCGTGGCCGCCAAACTTGCCCATCAGGCCGGGGTGACGGGTATCGAGCAGTTCCAGCGCATCGCGCAGGTGCACCCCGGGGATGGAGCGCCCGGAGCCCTTGAGCTCGGTCTCGCTACTCTCGGCAAACGCGATGACCGGGCGGTAGTACTTCTCCTTCACCTTGGAGGCCACCAGCCCCACCACTCCCTGATGCCACTCGTCCCGGTGCAGCACGATACCCGACGGCACCTCGCCGTCACGAAACCGGATCTGCTCCAGGGTGGCCAGCGCCTCCTGTTGCATCCCCTGCTCGATCTCCTTGCGCTCCTGGTTGAGGCTGTCCATTTCGGAAGCGAGCTGGCGCGCCAGGTTGATGTCCTCGCTCAGCAGACAGGCGACCCCGAGAGACATGTCGTCGAGCCGGCCCACTGCATTGAGGCGCGGCCCCAGCGCAAAGCCGAGATCGGCGGCGCACAGGCGACGACCGTCGCGACCGGACACGTCCACCAGCGCCTGGATGCCGGGACGGCAGCGGCCGGCCCGGATCCGCTGCAGACCCTGATGGACCAGGATGCGGTTGTTGCCATCGAGCGCCACCACGTCGGCCACGGTGCCAAGGGCCACCAGATCCAGGTAGTCCGCCACGTTGGGTGCGCGCAGCCCTTGGCGCTCATACCAGCCGCTCTGGCGCAGGTGGGTGTTGAGCGCCGCCATCAGATAGAAGGCGACCCCGACCCCGGCCAGCGACTTGGAGGGAAAATCGCAGCCATGCTGGTTGGGGTTCACTATCGCGTCGGCGTCAGGCAGCTCCTGGCCCGGCAAATGGTGATCGGTAACCAGTACCTGCATGCCGGCCGCCTTGGCCGCCGCCACCCCGGCGATGCTGGAGATGCCGTTGTCCACCGTGATCAGGAATTCGGCGCCGCGGGCCACCGCCAGCTCGACGATCTCGGGGGTGAGGCCATACCCGAACTCGAAGCGGTTGGGCACCAGAAAATCGATGTGGCGACCCCCCATGGCGCGCAAGGCCAGCACGCACAGGGCCGAGCTGGTGGCGCCGTCACAGTCGAAGTCGCCGACGATGAGAATACGCTTTTGCGCCGTCAGCGCCTCGGCCAGCAGGGGCACTGCCTGCGCCATGCCGAACAGGCGCTGGGGTGGCAGCAGCTGATTGGCGCTGCGCTCCAGCAGGGCAGGGTCTTCGACCCCACGGCTGGCGAAGATTTGCCGCAGCAAGGGATGAAGGGTGGCGGGCAGATGGGAATCATCCACGCGCGGACGACGACGGATTAGCAGGGGCATCGATGTGATCCAGTATCTTGAGCAGTTGTTCAGGGCTCTGATAACCGCGCAGCAGGTCGCCATTTGGCAGGACCCAGCTCGGCAGCGCCTTGATCCCGAGCCACTGGCTCAGGCCGATATGATGGGCAAGGATCTCATTACAGCCGCTCTCAGGCAAACGATCACTGAGGTCGAGTTCGCGCAGCAGCCCGGGATCACACCAGCGCGCCTGCGCCTCGGCCAGATCGGCAAAGGGGCCAAGCACCGGCAGCAGCTGCACGCTCACCCCCCTCGCCTGCAAGGCGGACAGCTCATCCAGGGTGGCGCGACAGCCGCGGCAGGCGAGATCGGTAAACAGGGTGAGGCGGTGGCGCTCGGGCACGGCCTTGAGCTGCATCCGCCGCTCGCCGATCTGGGCCAGGGCCAGCTGCCGCTGTTGACGCTGGCCCAGCATGGTGAGGTTCTTCATGTCGTGGGCCAGATCCAGCATGGTGCCCAGCAGCACATGGTCGCCCCTGGCATCGGTATAGAGGGGCCCCTGCGCCGTGCCCAGCAGATAGAGGCCGGAGACCGGGGTCTCGTCCACCAGGTAGACCTGCACCCCGAGCCGCTGCTCTATGGTCTGTTTCAACAGTTGGGGATCCATCCCCGCGCTGACGGCAAAAGAGCCCAGCAGCATCATTCCCAGCAGTAAATAGTGCACTTTTTTACTCACTTGGCATGAACGAATGGACTCACAAGGTTACTCAGCAAATATGCTCGTCTCAACTGCTTAATTACTGATTGATTAATAGGAGGGTCGCAAAAAAATCCCGATCTGACAGGTTGCCAATCGGGCAAAGCCCCAGCAAGCTAACCGGGACGACAGGAAACACGACGGTCATCCTCTGTTTTCCTGATGCTTTATTATTCAAACACCAGGGCGGCCCAGGCCGCTGCTAGCCCATTTTTGGAGGGGAAAATGAGTCTGATTCAAGAGTTCAAGGCCTTTGCATCCAGAGGCAACGTCATCGACATGGCGGTCGGTATCATCATCGGGGCCGCCTTCGGCAAGATCGTCTCCTCCTTCGTCGGTGACGTGATCATGCCGCCCATCGGCCTGATCCTGGGGGGCGTGGACTTCAGCGACCTCGCCGTGCCCCTGAAGGCCGCCGAGGGCAGTGCGCCGGCCGTGGTCATCGCCTACGGCAAGTTCATCCAGACCATCATCGACTTCCTGATCATCTCCTTCGCCATCTTCATGGGGCTCAAGGCCATCAACACCCTGAAGAAGAAGCAGGAAGAGGAAGCTGCGGCACCGGCCGGCCCCACCAAGGATCAGGAGCTGCTGACCGAGATCCGCGATCTGCTCAAATCCCAACAGGGAAAATAAGCGCCAGCTCCTGTCGTGTACTGGAAAAAAACCGCCTTCGGGCGGTTTTTTAGCTACATCAGCAACGGAACACTTTACACTTGGCATCACCCAGACCTTGATCTGCATCCGCCCCCATCCCACGCACATCATGCTTGAATGAATGTAAACCTACAGGAATCATCGCCATGACATCCCCGACAGTGAAGACCAGAGCGAAACATGGTTTCATTCTGCGCTATTTGCTGTTGCTCTCCCTGCCCCTGCTATTGATGACAGCCAGCAACCTCTATCTGTTTTTCATCAAACAACAGAACGTAGTACGCGAGCGCATGGAGTTTTTCAGCAGCAGTACGGCCCAGCAATGGGACAACGCGCTGAGCTCGGTCGAAGAGCAACTCAATATTCTAGCGGTGGATCTCGCCAACCATGACGGCGTGCTCCCGCCGGAAATGCGGGCGCGGCACTACTCGGTGTGGCAGCAGCTCAGCCGCTCGGGCAGCCTGCTGAAGGGGCTCTACTATGTGCAGCGGGACAATACCCTGGTCAACTTCAACCATCAGCTCCCCCCTTCCCCCCAGGCAATGGCCAAACAGGCATGGTATCTGGAGGCCATCCATACGCCGGGTATCAATATCTGGAGTGCCCCCTATCTCGACACCGTCCAGCACATTCCGGTGGTGACCCTGTCGCGGGCGGTCTTGAACCACAGCGGCAAGATAGTGGCCGTGATTGGTCTGGACGTCGAGCTGTCGCGAGTCTCGGACCGGATCGGGCGCATGCTGCAGGGCGGCAAGCAGATGACCTACCAGCTCTACGATCGCAGGTATCAGCGCATCGTGGCGCACAGCAACCCGCTGCTGAACGCCACCCCGCTCGACGAGCCCTGGTTATCCAGGCTCCAGGGGAAAAATGGCGCGATCCAGAGCCAGGATGACGAACTCATCGCCTACTACACCCTGGCCAACAACCCCGGCTGGCAGGTCATCATCATCTACCCCTTCAGCAACTCCTTCGTCATCAGGGAGCTGCTGCCCAACATGATGATGGGGCTGTTGCTGTCGCTGGTCATGTTCATCCTGGTGGCCGTCATCTTCCATCAGCGGCTGGAGAACACCATCGGCATGCTGGTGCAGGTGGTGCGCCAGTTGCGGGTCACCCCGCCGGGACAGCCCCTCATCATCCCCCGTATTCCGGGCATCGAGGAGCTGGAGGACGAGATCACCCTGATTTCGGACCAGATGCAGGCGGAGAGCGAGAAGGCCCAGCGCGATGCCCTGACCGGGCTCTACAACCGCCGCTACATGGACACCCTGCTGAGCGAGCTGCACCAGCAACATACCCCCTATGTGCTGGCCATCATCGACATCGACAACTTCAAGCTGATCAACGACCGTCATGGCCACCCCGCCGGCGACAGCGTGCTCAGACGCACCGCCTCCCTGGGCAGCCAGTTGCTGGAGGGCAAGGCCACCCTCTGCCGCTTTGGCGGCGAGGAGCTGGTCGCCATCTTCGAGCAGGGGCGGCTTAAGGAGGCACAGCAGCAGATGGATCAGTGGCGCCGCGCCATGGCCACGCAGAACTGGCGCGAACCGGGCTTGACCGTCACCTTCAGCGGTGGGCTGGCCGAGGCGCTGGATGCCCCGCCCGCCGAGGTGCTGGCCCGGGCGGATGCCGCCCTCTATCGCGCCAAGCAGGAGGGGAAAGATCGCCTCTGTCTGGCCTAGGCGCGCGGGTGGTGCTGGCCGTGCAGCGCCTTGAGCCGCTCGTTGGCCACGTGGGTGTAGATCTGGGTGGTGGAGAGATCCGCATGGCCCAGCAGCATCTGCACCACCCGCAGGTCGGCGCCGTGGTTGAGCAGGTGAGTGGCGAAGGCGTGACGCAGGGTGTGGGGGGATAATTCACCGCTGATGCCGGCCCGCAGGGCATAGAGCTTGATGCGGTGCCAGAAGGTCTGGCGGGTCATCATCTGGGCCCGCTTGGAGGGGAACACCACGTCCGAGCTGGTGCCCCCCAGCAGCAGGGTGCGCCCCTCACGGTAGTAACGCTCCAGCCAGTGCACCGCCTCCTCCCCCATGGGAACCAGCCGCTCCTTGTTGCCCTTGCCCACCACCCGCACCAGCCCCTGGCGCAGGCTGACATGCTCGGCGGTCAGCCCCACCAGCTCGGAGACCCGCAGTCCGGTGGCGTAGAGCAGCTCGAGCATCGCCTTGTCGCGCAGCTCCAGCGGGTCATCCACCAGCGGCGCTTGCAGCAGCGCCTCCACCTCGGCTTCGCTGAGATCCGATGGCAGCTTCTTGGGCAGCTTGGGCCCCTCCAGCAGCACGGTGGGATCGTCGCTGCGCAGCTTCTCCCGATTGAGATACTGGTAGAAACGGCGCAGGGCCGACAGGAAACGGGCCGTGCTGCTGGCCGCGAACTGCTGGTCCACCCGCCAGGCGAGGTAGTGCTGGATGTCGTCCAGCCCGGCCAGCAACAGGGAGCCCCCCTGCTCGTCGAGCCAGAGGGAGAATTTTTCCAGATCGGTGCGATAGGAGCTGACCGTGTTGTCGGAGAGGCCCCGCTCCAGCCAGAGGGCGTCGAGAAACGGCTCGATCAGGGGATGGGATTCAGCTTTGCTCATGGTACGCCGCGCTCAGGGAAACAGGCCCCCATTGTAACGTGTCGACCCACCCGGCCCGCAAGGCAGGCTTGTCCATGGCCCGGCAAGAAGTGAAGCGCGCCGGGCAATCTGCTAGACTGGCGCCCACCCCGGGCGCCGCTGTGCCGGTCACGCCCCTTGCCTACTGCGATCAAGAGAAGAGCGATGAAGATAGGTTTGTTTTACGGCTCTACCACCTGCTACACCGAGATGGCCGCCGAGAAGATCCGCACCCTCATTGGCCCGGAGCTGGTCGATCTCCACAACATCAAGGACGTGCCCCTCATCCGCATGCAGGAGTACGACATCCTGATCCTGGGCATCTCCACCTGGGACTTCGGCGAGCTGCAGGAGGACTGGGAATCCCGCTGGGAAGACATTGCCGACCTGCATCTGGAGGGGCGCATCATCGCCCTGTTTGGCCTGGGCGATCAGCTGGGCTATGGCGAATGGTTCCAGGATGCCCTCGGCATGCTGCACGATCAGCTGGTGCCCAAGGGGGTCAAGCTGGTGGGCTACTGGCCCAACGAGGGGTACGAGTTCGACGCCTCTAAGGCGCTCATCGACGATGGTCGTCACTTCGTTGGCCTGGCCCTCGACGACGCCAATCAGTACGACCAGACCGAATCGCGCATCGAACAGTGGGTCGACCAGATTTTGAGCGAGATCCACGAACTGCTGTGACGCCGGGTTTTCTGACAGCAGTGGCGATGGCCCCCTGCCATCGCCCGCTTCCCGCACGGCATGTCAAAAAAGGCCTTGTGACAGGCCCTTGAACAGACGTCAGCTGCGACGCTTCCCCGCCTGTCGCCCCGGGTTTCGGACCACTGGGCGCATAAATCGCACCGATTTTCTCAATCGGTATCATCGCATGACGCTATAGCGACTTTTTTATGCTGGTCTGCAACAATGGAAGCGACACCCCATAACAATCACAGCCGGGTGTCGGAAGCAAACGGACAGACCAGAAAAGGACATTCTATGACCCCATTCTCCCTGTTGGCCCCCGCCATCGCCCGCGACGTGCTCGATCACGCGCTGGCGCTGGGTGCCGACTTCGCCGAGCTGTTTGTGGAGCGCAAGCGCCGCAGCCAGCTCAGCCTGCTCTCCAGCCAGATAGAAAATATCAGCGGTGGCCTCGATTTCGGCATCGGTGTACGCCTGTGCTACGGCCACAAGGTGCTCTACGGCTACACCAACCTGGCCGATCGCAACGAGCTCTTGCGCATCGTCACCCTGCTGGCGGCCAAGGACCGGCGTGACCCCGTGGTCACCGCCACCGCCTTCGATTTCACCCGCCTGCACGATCGCAACCCGATCGCCCTGCCCCTGTCGGCCGACAAGCTGCTGGAGCAGAAGATCGCCTACCTGCACGCCATGGATGCCGCGGCCCGTGCCGAGAGCGACAAGGTGAGCCAGTTCTCCGGCAACGTGCTGGGCTGGGAGCAGGAGGTGGAGATCTTCAACAGCGAAGGGGTGCAGGTGAGCGATCGCCGCCACTACAACCGCATCATGGCCCAGACCATCGCCGCCCTTGGCAGCGAGCAGAGCGTCGGTTACGAAGCCCCCGGCGCCATGATGGGCTGGGAGCACGCCGCCAGTATCGATCCCCGCGAGCTGGCCCTCACCGCCACCCGCCAGGCGCTGGTGAAGCTGGGGGCGGCCCCCTGCCCGAGCGGCAAGCTGCCGGTCATCATGGAGAGCGGCTTTGGCGGCGTCATCTTCCACGAGGCGTGCGGCCACCTGCTGGAGACCACCTCGGTGGCCAAGAAGGCCTCGGTGTTCCATGACAAGATGGGCCAGCTCATCGCCAATCCGGCGGTCAGCGCAGTGGATGAAGGCTTGCAGGGCAACGCCTGGGGCTCCATCAACGTCGATGACGAGGGAATGGCGACCCAGCACACCCAGCTCATCAAGGATGGCGTGCTCACCGGCTTCCTGGTGGACCGGATGGGGGCCCTTCGCACCGGCTACGCCCGTACCGGTTCCGGGCGGCGCGAATCCTACAAGTTCGCACCGGCCTCGCGCATGCGCAACACCTATATCGAGCCGGGCAATCACAGCCTGGACGAGATGCTGGCGACGGTGGAGCACGGCATCTATGCCAAGCGGATGGGGGGCGGCTCGGTGCAACCCGGCACCGGCGAATTCAACTTCAACGTGCAGGAGGCCTACCTCATCGAACACGGCAAGATCACCCGGCCCCTCAAGTCGGCCACCCTGATCGGCACAGGCCCGCAGGTGCTCAAGGAGATCTCCATGGTGGGGCGCGATCTCGCCCTCTCCGCCGGCATGTGCGGCTCGGTCTCCGGCTCCATTCCTGCCTCGGTCGGCCAGCCGCCGCTCAAGGTTGACAATATTCTGGTGGGGGGGAACGCCTGATGAGCCAACTCGACATGAACCAACTGCTGACCCGCCTGCTGGACCAGGTCGCCGATCTCGGTGCCGAGGCGGACATCATCGCCAACCAGGACAAGGCCTTCTCCCTCAAGGCCGACAAGGGCGAACTCAGCGAATACAAGGTCACCAGCAGCCAGCAGATCGGCATTCGGCTGATAAAAGAGGGCCGGGTCGGCATCGCCTATTCGGAATCCCTAGACCAGTCGGCGCTGACCGCCATGGTGCAGGATGCGCTGGATGCCAGCCGCTTCGCCAAGGTGGACCCGGATCAGACCATCGCCGTGCAGCAGAGCCGGCTCACCACCGACTGCGCCGAGATCCATCAGCCCGACACCACCCCAGTGGAGGAGAAGATTGCCCTGGCCCTGCGCCTCGAGTCGGAGATGCTGGCGCTGCCGGACGTGACCGGCGCCCCCTACAACAGCTTCTTCGAGGGGGAGGGCCGGCTGTGGCTCGCCAACAGCCAGGGCAGCCTCTGCCAGCACCAGGCGTTCAGCGTCGGCTGCTACAGCTCCGCCCTCATCGAGCGCGACGGCCGTCAGTCCATGTTCTCCCTAGGGCAGTATGAGCGCCGCTTCGATGCGCTGGACAGCCAGCCCCTCATCCAGCAGATCCACGCCGTGGCCGACGGCCTGCTGGCGGGAGATGCGGTGCCGAGCGGTCACTACAGCGCCATCTTCGACACCAATGCCCTGGCCAGCCTGTTCGGCTGCTTTCAGGCAGCGCTGTCGGGCAAGTGGGCCCAGCAGGGGATCAACCCCTGGCGGGACAAGCTGGGCCAGTCGGTGGCTTCCCGCTGGCTCACCCTGGAGAGCCGGGTCCATATGCCGGGGGGGATGAAGATCAAGGCCTTCGATGGCGAGGGCGCCCCCACCCGGGATCTGCTGCTGATCGGCGAAGGGGAGCTCAAGACCCTGCTGCACAACAGCGCCACCGCCCGCCACTTCGATGTGGCCAGCAACGGCTCGGCTGCCCGCAGCGCCCGCAGTGCGCTGGATGTCAGCCCGCGCCACCTGGTGTTCGGGCTCGGCCCCCACAGCGAGGCCGAGGCGCAAGCCGGCGAGTATCTGGAGCTGGTCAAGCTGGACGGCCTGCACTCGGGCGCCGATGCGGTGAGCGGCGACTTCTCGTTCGGCGCCTCCGGCTTCCTGTGCCGGGACGGCGTGCGGGTGGCCCCGGTACGCGGCATCACGGTGGCGGGCAACTTCTATCGCCTGCTGGGCGAGCTGGAAGCGGTCGGCAACTTGCTGCACCACGACGATGGCAAGAGCTTCTATGCGCCGCTAATCCGCTTCGGCGGATTGAGCATCGCCGGCAAGTAACTGTATATCGAGGGAAAAAACCTCCAGTTCCCCACCCGAAAGCGGCGCCTGATGGCGCCGCTTTTTTAGCTCTGGCGCCCCTCATGGGCCGCTCCTAACCTCTAAGAAGCTGTCTACGACCTGCTGCGAGAGGCCGTCAGCAAGGAACAGAGCCGCCGGTCGCATCGGCCGGCACATGCAGGAGATCATCAAGATGGACAATACCCTGGTCTGGGCCGACATTCCGACACGGGATCTGGATCGCGCCATGGCCTTCTACTCGGCCCTGCTCGACGTGCCGGTCACGCCGATACAGGAGGAGATCCGCTTCGCCATGCTGCGCCACGACGGCGACAACGCGGCGGCCTGTCTCGGCCCCATGGACAAGTACCACCAGCCGGGGCACTCGGGCCCCCTCATCTACCTCGCCCTGGGCGAGCGCCTGCAGGAGGCCGAACAGCTGGTGCCCAAGATCGGCGGACGGGTGCTCGAGCCCCTGCACAGCATCGGCAGCGGCCATGGCTCCCGGGTCATCATCGAAGATACCGAGGGCAACTGGCTGGCCCTCTATGCCCCGCCAGCCGGCTGACGACGGCGGCTCCCAAAAACAACAACGGCGACCTGATGGTCGCCGTTGTGCATGAGCCAGTCTCTCGGGTCATCAGACCTGCGGGTTAAGACGGGTCGGCATGCCGGTACGCTGTTCCAGCACCTGTTTGACCACGTTGGAGTCGCTCTCAGCGTGGGCGATGAAGCGAGTGGTGGCCGGGGTCATGGGCAGCGGCACGGAGGCGGTGGAGTTGAACTCCGCCTCGGTGCGCGACAGCGGCTCGTGCACTTCCATGTAGCGGCTGCCATCCGGCTCGACCGTGGTCTTGACCGGCTGGTTGACGAACTGGACGCGGGTGCCGACCGGCACGTGGTCGAACAGGTACTTGATGTCGTCGGCACGCAGGCGCACGCAGCCGCTGCTCACCCGCAGGCCGATGCCGAAGGTGGCGTTGGTGCCGTGGATGGCGTACAGGTTGCCGATGTAGAGCGCGTGCAGGCCCATGGGGTTGTCCGGGCCGGCCGGCCAGACCGCAGGCAGGGTCTTGCCCTGGGCGGCATAGCGGCGACGGATGTTCTCGGTCGGGGTCCAGGTCGGGTTGGCACGCTTGCGCTCAACCTTGGTGATCCAGTTCTCCGGGGTGTTGACCCCCAGCTGGCCGATGCCGATGGGCAGTACCTGCACCACGTTCTTGCCTTTCGGGTAGTAGTAGAGACGCATCTCGGCCACGTTGATGACGATCCCTTCGCGGGGAGCGTTGGGCAGGATCAGCTGATGGGGAATGATCAGCTTGCTGCCAGCCTTGGGCAGGTAGGGGTCGACGCCCGGGTTGGCTTCCATGATGTTGGTCAGACCCAGCTGGAAGTCAGAGGCGATCTGCTCCAGCGGACGGTTGTCCGCGGGCACCACGTATTCCTGGTTCTCGCCGATCAGGCGGCTGTTGGCGGCGGGCAGCTGGTATTCAACGGCGGCAGCCTGCTGGCCGGCCAGTGCCAGCGTACATAAAAGAGCCGAAGCGGCAATGCGAAGGGGATTCATAAAATTCCTGTGTGGTTTCCTGTACCAAGTTGGCCGAAGGCCGTGTCATCCTCGGTTGTGCCGGGGCGCGAAGGTGGCGTCCGCGGTCGATTACCGAGCGCGCATTCTTTCCTGAGTCGGCCAAAATTTCAACGTCGAAAACGCTCTTTTTTGCATGAAAAAGCGCATCCGGCGCCACTGGCGCAGCCTGCTGTCATGATGGCCACGCTAGCAGCCACAAACTGAGCAGAAGCTGAACAAAAAGGGAGGCCGCCTGGCCTCCCTTTCATCACGGTATCACTGTCGTCCGCCGAGCAGATCCGCCACGCTCGCTGCGATGGCGGCGCGGCCATCGAGCGCCGCCATCTCCTCGGCCAGCAGCCGCGCCCGGGCGCGGTAGCGCGGCTCACTCACCACCTTGCGCACCGCCGTGGCCACCATGGCCGCCGTCGGCTCGTTGCTGTGCAGATTGATGCCGGCCCCGCTCCAGGCCACCCGGGTCGCCACCTCCGCCTTGTCCTCTCCGGTACCCGCCACCACCAGCGGCACCCCGTGGGCCAGCGCGGACTGCACCGAGCCGTAGCCGCCATTGGTCACCAGGGCGGCGGCGCGGGGCAGCGCCAGCTCGAACGGCACGTGGTCGGTGACGATGGCATTGGCCGGAACGACATCGCCCAGCAGCGCCGGATCCCGCCCGCCGGTGGTCAGCAGCAGTTGCAGCTCGTCACCGGCCAGCCCCTGCATGGCCGGCAGCAGCAACTGCCCCAGATCCACGTTGGCCAGAGTGCCCTGACTGACGATGACCAGCGGCCGCTCATCGAGCCTCTCCCACCAGGACGGCGGTGTCAGCTCAAGCCGGGGTGGCAGCAGCGGGCCGACATAACGGATCACCCCCTCGAGCTCCGGCCGCTCGTATTCAAAGCCGGCGCAGGAGAGCTGCAAGAAGGCATCGGGCGCCGTCACCATCACGTCGGTGAAGGGGGCCGTCAGCGGCGGCGCACCCGCCTCGGCCAGGGCGGCATCGAAACGCTGTTGCACCTCCCTTTGCAGTTGCCGGGTCGGCTCATCGAGCCAGGGCAGCTCGCCAAGGGAGCGGCGCAGCTCGGGGGGAATGCGGGGACCGTAGAAGATGGCGTCCGGACTCGAGAAAGAGACAGGGTTCACCCCCAGCATCAGGATCGGCACCGGCCGGCCATGGGGCTGCTGCAACAAGGGCAGCACGCCGTAGAAGCCGTTCTCCACCAGCAGCAGATCCACCCTCTCCGCCGCGATCAGCGCCCGCAGCTGACTGTCGTGCTGCGCCATGGGGGCGGCGAAGAAGCGTTTGAGTGCCAGCGCCATCTGGGCGGTGCCGCTCAGGCTGGCCCGCTCGGGAAAGTGCCGCTCCAGCGCCCGGTAGTCAAAGTCCACCTCGGGGGCGAAGGGCACAAACTCGGCGCCGGTGTCACGGATGTGCCGCTCGAACAGGGCGCCGCACAGCATCAGCACTCTATGCCCCTGCGCCACCAGCTGGCGAGCCGCCGCCAGCATGGGATTGACGTGGCCCGGGGTGGCGGTGGCCGCCAGCAACAGGGTCGCCATCACGCCGCCCCTTGCGGCGCCAGCGCCGGGTTGAGGCAGACCGGGCTGGCCTGGATGTGGACCCGCTGGATGTGGCGCGCGGAGCGGGCGGTGAACCCCTCGCGGCCGTGCAGCAGGCCGAGGTTGTCGGCGATCACCACGTCTCCCCCTTGCCACTGGTGGGCATAGAAGTAGCGCGGGTCATAGAGCCGCTGGTGCAGATCCTGTAGGAAGGCGGCCTGCTCGGCCGGTGCCACCCCCTCGATGTCGAGGGCATGCTGGTTGAGAAAACGCACTCCCTCGCGCGGCGGCTCGTTGTAGCGCAGCACCGTCTCGCCGCTCACCGGATGGGGCACCAGCAGCGGCGAGCGCACCTGGCCGCCGTAGTGCACCACCTGCTTGATGCGATAGGTGATGTGCACCCGCTCCCAGCGGGCCAGCCGCTCGCCATCCAGCTCGGTGAGCAGCTGGCGGGTATTGATGAAGGTGGTGCGCCCCCCTTCGTCCGCCGCCGGGGCGTGCACGCAGTGAAACAGCTGGAACTCGGGCAGGGTCGGCTTGTACATGCCGTCCCAGTGCAGCGGCACATAGCTGGAGTCGAAGATGTGGTCGGTGGCGTTCTCGTGCTCTTTCACGTCCAGCACGGCGCCGAAGGGCCACATCATGATCTCGCCCCACTCCTCGCCGTAGCGGGTCAGCCGCTCGGCATCGGTGAAGCCCGACTCGAACCCGCGCAGGATCAGCACGCCGTGGCGGCGGGCCAGCTCGCGCAGCGCCTCGATATCCAGGCTCTGCACCGGCTGGCCATTGCGGGCCGGCTCAATCAGCAGGCCGAACGGGGCCTGCGGCAGGATGCGGCAGCGCTCGCCGCCGAGGGTAACGATGGATGCAGTCATGGGAAACTCCTCAGGCGGCGGCCTGCTTGCCGTTGATCAGGTAGTGGCTCGGACGGCCGTGGATGTGGACCAGCTCATGCTCCATCGCCAGCACGTCGCGCCGCTTCATCAGCACGAACTGGCCATCCAGGTTGGCCGCCACCCCGTGCCAGGGGGTGAGCCAGTCATCCCGGGTCGGCAGCATGTGGATGCCCATCTTCAGGCTGTGGCTCGCCTGGGGGTGGATGGAGAGGCGGATCGCCTCGGGGAATCGCTCCGCCAGCAGGTTGCCCCAGGCGCGGCTGCGCTGGATCACCGCATGAGTGCGCCCCTTGGCATCCCGCTGCAGCGCCGTGTTGGAGAGCGGGGTGTCCGGCAGCTGGCTGTCTTCATAGAGGAAGCGGGTCATGGCGCGATAGAGGCGAATGCCCTCCTCGGTGCTTCTTACCTCCTGCGCAATCAGCTCCAGCGGCTCGGCGTAGCGCTCCACCAGCTGTTCGCGCAGGGTGTCGAAGTCGCGGCTGGCGCAAAACTCGGCCATGCCCGCCACCATCCCCAGGTGGAAGACCCCGAGATGGGTCGCCCCCAGCTCCAGGATCAGCTGCTCGATATGGGCCTGATAGGCATCGATGGCCGGATCGGGCACCCGGATGAGGTCACCGAACACGTGGCCATCCGAGCAGATGAGGATCCGCATGCCGGGCGCATAGTGCAGCTGGATGCGCTGGCAGAGGTGGTTGAGAAAACTGAGGGAGAGCCGCTCCGCCATGTCCGGCAGAGAGCCCAGCACCTTGTTAGGATTGGGCGACTTGGTGGGAAAGGCGGGCAACACGCAGAGGATGGTCTCGCCCCGCTCGATGAACTCTTGCAGACGGGGGATCTGGATGGCGGCCACCTCTGCCTCCTCCTGCTGCCGATCCAGGATGGGATCGGGGAAGCGGCGGCGATAAGGCAACAGCTCGGCAAATATATTCTGGGCAATTTGATGGGAAGATAAACCACTCATTATTCCGGCTCCTTTGGCAGGATTAAAATCAATAAAGATGACTCTTTATCAATGCGTCCAGTCTCTGTTGTTATTATTTGCGTATCCGTTTGCTACCCAAACGAATCGAGAGGGGACAGTAGCCGAGATAAAGTCAGGCTATCAATTCGCCATTGATGTAAACAGCTTCAACCCTGCGCTAATAATCTTTACCGCATAAGCAATTCACATTTATCTATATGAATAAAAACAAAATAATGAATATTAAGGCAATTACCAAAAACCCTTTTCCCAAAAAGTTCCCTAGCCATTATTTTATTTGGTCACAAGTTGACTCAGCCATTATTTAGCAGAGCTTAATAGTGATAGCGGCTCAACGGAATAATAGTGACCATTTCGCCGAAAATATCGCAAACAATTATTTGTTCACATAATAAGCCGATGCGCCATGGCCGGGTTTCGGGATGGCGCAGACACAAAAAAACCGGGTTGCCCCGGTCTTTGCATCTCGTCCCAGCGACGCTGCCTATGGTCGACCGAATCCCCTCAGGCCGGCACCGGCTCCGCCGCCAGATAGTCGAGGGCCGCCTGCCAGCCCATCCGGTAACCCTGCTCCAGCCTCGCCCGGTCGGTGGTCATGCGGCCGACCCGAAAGCTCGCCGGCGGCACTATGACCCGGATGCGGCAATCGGCCGGCGGCTGGCGGATGAAATCGATGGCATCGTTGTAGCTTTGATGACGCGACAGGCTGGCGCGAGCCAGCGCCGGCGTCTCGCGCAGCAGGTAGCGATGCAGGGCGGGCAGGCGCGGCGCCCGCTTGCGATAGCCCAGCGGGCGGGAGAGCACCACTGTGATGTCGCGCGCCCCCTGCTCATAGGCGTGGCGCACCGGAATGGAGTCGGCCACCCCGCCGTCCGTCATGGCCTCCCCGTCGATGCGCACGAAATCCCGGTAGACCAGCGGCACCGAGCAGGAGGCCTTGATCTGCTGCTCCAGCTCGGCGGCATTGGCCTTGAGGTAGGCGGCCTGGCCGTCCGCTACCCGGGTGGTCACCACGGTCAGCGGCACCGGGTTGGCGGCAAAGCGCGCCAGATCGAGCCGGCACTCGCGAATGGTAATGGCCCACAGCCAGTCGAGATCGAGCCAGTGGCCGCCGCGCACGAACTTGGCCAGGTTGATGAACTCGGGGCGGCAGGAGTAGTCGGTGATGACGTTGTGGTTGCGCCCCTGCTGACCGGCCAGAAAGGCCGCCAGATTGACCGCCCCGGCCGACACCCCGATGCAGTGATCGAACGCCGTGCGGCCCTTGGCCAGAAACGCATCCAGCACCCCGGCGGCAAAAATGCCGCGCATGGCGCCCCCCTCGACCACCAGGGCCGTTTGTCGCCGACTCATCCCGCCTCCCCGTTTTGCTCTGTGAATGGTCTCACACTTTGGCCCATTCAGAGCCCGGCTGTCGACCGGGATCCCTATAATGGGCCCGCCTTCGCTACCCATGAGCAAGGTATAACTTATTGATGCTACGGAATATTACAATGAAAAATATCAGCAAGTCCCTGCTCGCGGCTGCCATTTCCCTCGGATTGATGGCAGGCTGTAACAGCCAGAATGACTCCGAGACCCCGACGCCCATGGTTCGCTTCGCTACTTTCAACCTCTCCTTCGATCGCACCGCCGCCGGCATGCTCGCCGGTGAACTGGCCCTGAGCCGCACCGAGCAGGATGCCCTGCTGGCCCGTCTCGCCGACGGCACCTTGAGCGGCGCCGAGAAGACCAAGGCCCTCGACGTGCAGCAGATCCGCAACATCGCCGAGATAGTGCAGCGCACCCGGCCGGACGTGTTCCTGCTCAACGAATTCGACAATGACGGCAAGGGCAGCGACACCACGGACCTCAAAGCCTTCAACGACAACTACCTGGCCCACGCCCAGCACGACGAGGTGAAGGCCATCAGCTACCCGGTGCTGCAGAACTTCGCCACCAACACCGGCCTGATGAGCGGCCATGACCTCAACCTGGACGGCAAGGTCAACAACGGGCCGGACGACGCCTGGGGCTTTGGCAACTATCACGGCCAGTACGCCTTCGCCGTGATGTCCAAGTACCCCATCGATACCCAGCAGATCCGCACCTTCCAGAAATTCAAGTGGAAGGATATGCCGGGCGAAACGAACCCCGTCATCGACGACTGCAACAATGCCAAGGCGCCGATCCCGGCCAGCCGCCAGTGCGGCGATGCCTGGTATGACGACGCCGCCTGGCAGGCCTTCCCGCTCTCGTCCAAGAACCACGCCGACGTGCCGGTGCGCATCAAGCGCGGCAACAAGGAGGAGGTGATCCACTTCCTCATCTCCCACCCGACTCCGCCCATCTTCGGCAACGCGGCGCGCCACAACGTCAAGCACAACCGGGCCGAAGTCGCCTTCTGGCAGGATTACGTGGAGACCGCCAGCTACATGGTGGATGACGCCGGCAAGGCCGGTGGCCTGCCCGCGGGTGCCAAGTTCGTCATCGCCGGCGATCTCAACGCCGATCCCCAGATTGGCGATGGCGACCTGACCGCCATTCAGGACCTGCACAACCATGTGCTGGTCAATCAGGCCGTCACCAACGGCGCCCTGATCCCGGTCAGCCAGGGCGGCCCCGAGTGCCTCGCCAGCCAGCCGGATCAGTGCAAGCGCAACAACAACCGTCCCACCCCGGAGCGCATCACCAGCAGCAGCGGCCTGCAGCTCGACCACGTGCTGCCCTCCGCCAACCTGAACGCGGTCGCCTCCGGCGTGTTCTGGCCGGCCAGCTTCGAACCTGGCTACCACCTGGTGTATGACGCCAAGCTGGGCATCGCCAAGGGAGTCAGCTCGGATCACCGCCTGGTGTGGGTCGACTTCAAACTCGGCTGATCACGCCAGACAGACCAAGGGGGCCTGCGGGCCCCCTTGTGCTTTTGTGGCCTCCGACGAAATTCAAAGAGGCCACTGACCCCGGATATCCTCTGCTCTGCAGCCTCATCGCGCCCATATGCCACCCGCTCGGCACCATGGCGCCTGTCGCAGGACCACCAGTGCCGGGCCTCTCTTTGGTCAAAAAACGGTCTCATCAGGGTACATGGCGAGTCGATCACAGAACCCGACGCCGGATCGGGCTAGAATGGGGGCTTCCGTCAGCCGGCCGGGGCCGGTGACCTCTTCGCGCTTTCACTTATCGAGGACACGCTTCATGGAACTGCTTCTTCTCAGCAACGGCAAAGCCACCGAATGCCCAGGCCTGCTCGGTTGGGCCCGGGATCGGGTGCAGACCCTGCTCGCCCGCAAACAGGTCAAACGCATCCTGCTGATCCCCTACGCGGTGATCCGCAGCGACTGGGATGCCCGTGCCCTGGAGCTCAGCGAGAGCCTGGGAGTGGAGGCCATCAGCATCCACCAGTTCGACGATCCGGTGGACGCCATCCAGCAGGCGGAGGCCATCTTCATCAGCGGCGGCAACACCTGGCGCCTCAACCAGCTGCTGCACGAAAACGGCCTGGTGGTGCCCATCCAGCGCGCCGTGCGCGAGCGGGGCGTGCCCTATGTGGGCTGGAGCGCCGGTTGCAACGTGGCGACCCCGAGCATTCGCACCACCAACGACATGCCGGTCTGCAGCGCCGCCGTGCTGCCGGCACTGGGGCTGTTCCCGCTGCAGATCAACCCCCACTACCTGGACGCCAGCATCAGCGGCCACATGGGGGAGACCCGCGACGAGCGCCTGGCCGAGTTCTGCGCCATCAACCCGAGCGAACACGTGGTGGCCCTGCGCGAGGCGAGCCTGCTGCAGGTAAGTGGTGAGCAGATCGAGTACTGGAGCGCCCGCGGCGAAGGCTTCAAGATCTTCAAGCACGCCGAGACCACCCAGGAGTTCAGCACGGTGGCGCCGCTGGCCGAGCTGACGCCGTTTCGCCCCCGCGGCTGAATGGCACTGACCGGCGGATAATTCGACAGGGGCGCAGGATGTCGCCCCTTTTTCGCAATGAAGGGAGGATGAGATGAAGAGCAGGAGTGAACACGACAGCTTCGGCGAGATAGCCGTACCGGCCGACCGGCTGTGGGGAGCCCAGACCCAGCGCTCCCTGCAGCACTTCGATATCTCCGGCGAGCGCCAGCCGATGGCGCTGATCCACGCGCTGGCCCGCATCAAGTCGGCCTGTGCCCGGGTCAATCACGCCAAGGGGCTGCTGCCCGCCCGCACGGCGCAGGCCATCATGAGCGCCGCCGACGAGATCCTGTGCGGCCAGCATGATGAGGAGTTCCCGCTGCGGGTATGGCAGACCGGCTCCGGCACCCAGACCAACATGAACCTCAACGAGGTGCTGGCCAACCGGGCCAGCGAGCTGCTCGGCGGCCCCCGCGGCGAGGAGCGGCTGGTGCACCCCAACGACGAGGTGAACAAGAGCCAGTCCAGCAACGACGTCTTCCCGAGCGCCATGAACCTGGCAGCCGTCACCACCCTCACCCGGCAACTGCTGCCCGCCCTGGCCACCCTGAGCGCTACCTTGGCCGACAAGGCGGCAGCCTTCGACGACATCGTCAAGATAGGCCGCACCCATCTGCAGGATGCCACCCCGCTCACTCTGGGGCAGGAGTTCTCCGGCTGGGTGGCCCAGCTCGAGCAGGGGGAGCGCCATATCCGCGCCGCCCTGCCCCATCTGTGCGAGCTGGCGCTGGGAGGCACAGCCGTCGGCACCGGCCTCAACACCCCGCCCGGCTTTGCCGATGCGGTGGCCGCCACCCTGGCCGAGCAGACCGGCCTGCCGCTGGTGAGCGCCCCCAACAAGTTCGAGGCGCTGGCCGCCAGCGACGCCCTGGTCCATGGCCACGGCGCCCTCAAGACGCTGGCAGCCTCCCTCATGAAGATCGCCAACGACGTGCGCTGGCTGGCGAGCGGCCCCCGCAGCGGGCTCGGCGAGCTGCTCATCCCGGAGAACGAGCCCGGCTCCTCCATCATGCCAGGCAAGGTCAACCCGACCCAGTGCGAGGCCCTCACCATGCTGTGCGCCCAGGTGATGGGCAACGACGTGGCCATCAACATCGGCGGCGCCAGCGGCAACTTCGAGCTCAACGTGTTCCGGCCGATGATCGCCCACAACTTCCTGCAAAGCGTGCGGCTGCTGGCGGACGGCATGCAGAGCTTCCACGATCACTGCGCGGTCGGCATCAGCCCGAACCAGCCCCGCATCGACGAGTTGCTGGCCCGCTCCCTGATGCTGGTAACGGCGCTCAACCCTCATATCGGCTATGACAAGGCGGCAGAGATCGCCAAGCAGGCCCACCATGAGGGGCTCAGCCTGCGGGAGGCGGCCATCGCCTCCGGTCACCTCACGGCGCAGCAGTTCGATGCCTGGGTGGTGCCGGCCGACATGGTGGGCCGGCGCGGCAGCTGAAGCTCCCTGGCGGAAGACACGAGATAAAAAAGAAGCCGGGCTGCGCCGGCTTCTTTTTATCGACAAATCAGGATTTGGTAAGCTTGCTGAGTGCATCCAGCTCGCGCTGGGCGGCCAGCAATTTGGTCTGGGCCTCTTCCAGCTTGGCCTGCTTCTTGGCGATCTTGTCGGGCTTGCCCGTCACCCGGGCGTTCTGCAGCTCGACTAACCGCTCGTTGACCTGCTCCTTGAGCTCGGCCACCCGCTGCTGCTGCTCCTTGAACAGGCCCGCATCGGTGCAATGGGTCTCGATATTGCGCAGGGCCCGCTCCAGCCCGGCCACCTGGTCCCCGTTGTCGTGCGCCTTGGCAATGGCCAGCTGCTCCTTGACGGCCTGCTGGCGCGACTTGCAACCGACAGCCTCGCTGCCATAGGCCTGACCGGCCAACAGCAGCATGCTCATTCCGATAACCTTCCACATAACGACCTCGTTCCCCTGTCATGTTTGATGGCCGCCTATCAGACCGTACTCGGCCGGCCGGGTCAAGGCGCGGGCAAACCGCTACGACAGAGTTTGTGCGACGTCACGCCAATGGTGGGCTGCTGGGTCTACAATGGCGACTTTCATGAGGAGTCTGTTATGAATCAAGATATTGTCATCATCGCCAACGGCGCCCCCTATGGCAGCGAATCCCTGTTCAATGCCCTGCGCCTGGCCATCGCCCTGGGCGAACAGGGCGGTACCAGCCTGAAACTGTTTCTGATGTCCGATGCCGTCAGCGCCGCCCTGGCGGGCCAGGCCCCGGCCGAGGGCTACAACCTGCGCCAGATGCTGGAAATCCTGCTGGCCCAGGGGGTCACCATCCGCCTTTGCAAGACTTGTACCGATGCCCGCGGCATCACGGCACTGCCGCTCATCGAGGGGATCGAGATCGGCACCCTGCCGCTGCTGGCCCAGTGGACCCTGGCCGCCCACAAGGTGCTCACCTTCTAGCACAAGGCAAAAATGGGCGCAGAGTTGATCTGTCACAACCCTGCGCCATTTGAAAACCTGCTCCAGACTGTTACTGTCTACACTGTCAATTACATAACAATGTGTGCGCCTTTATTTTTGCTCGGGAAACTGTCATGAACCCAACCGAACAGACGCTGCTGGAGCAGATGCGGATCACAGAGTTCGAAATCGCCCATCGCAAGGAGCTGCTGCTGCTGGACGAGCAGGATTTCCTCCTGCTCGCCAGCTATCGTCCCAAGATCGAGCCCCACATAGACGCCCTGGTCGACAAGTTCTACACCCTGCAGACCGGGATCACCGAGATTGCCCTGCTGATCGGCGACGCCGACACCCTGACCCGGCTGCGGGCGGCCCAGCGCCGCTACATTCTCGACCTGTTCAGCGGCCTGTATGACCTGGAGTACGTCAACAACCGGCTGCGCATCGGGCTGGTGCACAAGCGGATCGGGGTGGAACCCAAGCTCTACCTGGCCGCCATCAACACCCTGAAAGGGCTGCTCATCGAGGATATCTTCACCCAGATCCCCAGCGAGCAGGAGCGGGTCACCATGCTCACCGCCCTCGACAAGCTGTTCCTGTTCGACATCACCCTGGTGTTTGAGACCTATATCCGCAGCCTGGTGTCGGAAATAGAGTCCTCCAAGGAGAAATCCGAACTTTACGCCAAGGCGCTGGAGGAGAAGGTACGCGAACGCACCCAGCAGCTGGAGGAGATGAGCCGGACCGATGCCCTCACCGGCCTGCTCAGCGTGCGCCATCTGCAGGAGAACCTCACCCGCACCCTGCGCACCTGCCAGCGTCGCTCCGAGCCTGTGGTCATCGCCTACCTCGACATCAATGACTTCAAGCAGATCAACGACACTCAGGGCCATCAGCGCGGGGACGAGATCCTGCGCATCGTCGGCGACTGCATTCGCCAGGTGTCGCGGGTGGAAGATAGCTGCTTCCGATACGGCGGGGATGAATTCTGCCTGATCCTGCCCAACTGCAACGAGGATCAGGCCAGGGACGTCTTCCTACCCCGTCTCAACAAGACACTGGCCGAACGGACCGGTGACGTGACCCTCAGCATAGGGCTGGTGCAGACCGGGCCGGTGCAGTTCGACGAGGGCAACAGCCTGATCCGGCTGGCGGACGAGCGCATGTATGCCGCCAAGAAGGCGATGAAACAGGTCGCCCAGAAAGGTACTCACTGACCCGGGTTGGCCCGGGCCAGCTCGGGGCGCGGAATGCGGGCGCCCCACTCATAGAGCAGGAAGGTCAGCAGGCAGAGCAGCGCCATCAATACATAGAGCAGCTGCCCGTTCCACTGGGCAAGGATCCAGCCTCCCAGCAAGGCGCCGATGGCGCCACCTAGCCCGGCCAGCGCGCCGGCCCCGAAGTAGCTCCCCTTCAGATGCGGGGGCGACATCTGATCGATCAGCACGTTGAGCAGCGGGAACAGTATGGTCTCCCCCACGCTCAGCATCAGCACGGCGCCGATCCAGTGCGACCACTGCTGAGGCTCCCCCAGCGCAAACAGCACCTGAGCCCCCAGAAACAGGGTGATGCCGACCTGCAGGCGCACCTTGCCCGGCCAGCGGGCCAGCAGATGCAGCAGAGGAAACTGCAGCAGCACCACGGTCAGGGCATTGGTGGCCACCAGGATGGCGATGAGGCTCGCCACCTCCGGTGCCCCGGCCCGGGTCAAGTACTGCACCAGCGGTGAGTGGAACTGGGAATAGACCAGGTTCATCAGCAGGTTGGCCAGCACCAGCAGCAAGAAGCCCCGATCCCGCCACAGCACCTTGATGGCCACCCGCAGGCCCAGCTCGTTGCCACGGGTCACCGCAACCCTGCTTTGACCAAATCCCCAGAGGAAGACAGCCCCCAGCAGCAGATAGCTGCCACTGAGCAGCAGGAAGGTCTGCTGCTGGGCATTGATGCCCAGGGTCACCCCCAGCAAGGGGCCGAGGGCCGCCCCCAGGTTGAGCAGAAAGTAACGCAGGTGCAGCGCCAGCTCACGGGCCTTGGCCGAAGCCAGGCTGTCGGCCATCAACGCCTTGCCGGGCGCATCGATGAGACCGGAGGAGAGGCCGCTGCCGAGCACCCCGAGCCCGAGCCAGAATACAGAGTGGGAAAAGCCGAGCAGGCCGTAGCAGAGTACTGAGACCAGGCAGCCCGCCAGCAGGATGTTGCGCCGCCCCAGCTTGTCGGAGAGCCAGCCACCATAGAAGCTGACCAGGGTGGAGATGGCCGCGGTCGCCCCCAGCATGGCGCCGATGGCGGTCGCCGAGAGACCATACTCCCGATAGAGCAAGATGGAGAGAAACGGCCAGACCATGTAATAGCTGGTGCGCACCATGAAGGTGCCCAGGATCACGGTCCAGACCAGGGGAGGAAACTGCCTGAGGAGGGCCCACGACATCACACTGCTCCTTGTTGCCCGTCGCGCGAGAAGCCTTTCGTTATAACAAGGGGCCTCAAGAGAGACAACATCAGGCAGTAAATATAAAAAAAGCCGACCCTGAGGTCGGCTTTTTCAGCAAGCAGAGGCTTATTCGGCAGCCGGCTCTTCGACGGCAACGGCAGCCGGAGCGGCGGCAGCTTCGGTCGGGGCGTTCGCTTCCTTGATGGAGAGACGCACGCGGCCCTGACGGTCCACTTCCAGTACCTTCACCTTCACCACGTCACCGATCTTCAGGTAGTCGGCCACGTTCTGCACGCGCGCATCGGTGATCTGGGAGATGTGTACCAGACCGTCTTTGCCCGGCAGGATGTTGACGAAGGCGCCGAAGTCGGCCAGACGGACGACCTTGCCTTCGTAGATGCGGTTCACTTCGATCTCGGCGGTAATGGCCTCGATGCGGCGGATCGCTTCCTTGGCGGCGTCACCGTCAACGGCGGCGATGCGGACGGTACCGTCATCATCCAGCTCGATGTTGGTGCCGGTCTCTTCGGTCAGGGCGCGGATCACGGAACCCCCCTTGCCGATGACGTCCTTGATCTTCTCCGGGTTGATCTTGATGGTGTGGATGCGCGGGGCGAAATCGGAGATCTCGGCACGCGGCGCCTGGATGGCTTCGTCCATCACTTTCAGGATGTGCAGGCGAGCACCACGAGCTTGCTTCAGGGCAATCTCCATGATCTCTTTGGTGATGCCTTCGATTTTGATGTCCATCTGCAGGGCGGTCACACCTTCGGTGGTACCGGCAACCTTGAAGTCCATGTCGCCCAGGTGATCTTCGTCACCCAGGATGTCGGACAGCACGACGAAACCTTCTTCTTCCTTCACCAGACCCATGGCGATACCGGCGACGGAGGCCTTGATCGGCACACCGGCGTCCATCAGCGCCAGGGAGGAACCACAGACAGAGGCCATGGAGGAGGAGCCGTTGGATTCGGTGATTTCAGACACCACGCGCACCACGTACGGGAACTCGTCGGCGCTCGGCATCACGGCGGCAACGCCGCGCTTGGCCAGACGACCGTGACCGATTTCACGACGTTTCGGGCTACCCATCATGCCAGTCTCACCGACGCAGTATGGCGGGAAGTTGTAGTGCAGCATGAAGCGATCGGCGCGGTTGCCGGTCAGCTCGTCAATGTTCTGGGCGTCACGCTCGGTACCCAGGGTCGCAACGACCATGGCTTGGGTTTCACCGCGGGTGAACAGGGCGGAGCCGTGGGCACGCGGCAGTACGCCGGTGGCGACGGACAGGGCGCGGATCATCTCAGGATCGCGACCATCGATACGCGGCTCGCCACGAACGACGCGACCACGGACGATGCGGCTTTCCAGGCTGTGGAACTCTTCGCCGATCTTCTTGGCATCTTCTTCCACGCCGGAAGCGATGACTTGTTCAACCACACGAGCCTTGATGGCACCGATGGTTTCGTAACGCACGGCCTTCTCGGTGATGCGGTAGGCTTCACCCAGCTCGGCAGTCGCCAGCTCGGCAACCTTGGCTTTCAGCGCTTCGTTGACGGCAGGCGCAGTCCAGTTCCACGGCTTGGTGCCGACGTCGGCAGCGAATTCGTTGATGGCGTTGATAACGGCCTGCATCTGCTCGTGACCAAAGACCACGGCACCCAGCATCACCTCTTCGGAGAGGATGGCCGCTTCGGATTCCACCATCAGCACGGCGTTGGCGGTACCGGCAACCACCAGGTCCAGATCGCTCTGGGGCAGTTCGGTAGTGGTCGGGTTCAGCACGTACTGACCGTTCATGTAACCCACGCGGGCTGCACCGATAGGGCCGCCGAACGGGATGCCGGAGATGGCCAGCGCCGCGGAGGCACCGATCATGGCAACGATGTCAGGAGAGACGGCCGGGTTCACGGACATGACGGTGGCAACCACCTGAACCTCATTGAGGAAGCCTTCCGGGAACAGCGGACGAATAGGACGGTCGATCAGACGGGAGATCAGGGTCTCGCCTTCGCTCGGGCGACCTTCACGACGGAAGAAACCACCCGGGATACGACCAGCAGCATAGGTACGCTCCTGGTAGTTGACGGTCAGCGGGAAGAAATCACGGCCGTGATCGGCCTCTTTCTTGCCAACAACGGTCACAAATACGCAGGTATCGTCCATGCTGACCATGACGGCCGCAGTGGCTTGACGGGCCATCACACCGGTTTCCAGAGTGACGGTGTGTTGACCGTACTGGAATGACTTTACAATAGGATTCACGTGAATTTCCTTTTTACAATTTGGCGCTTTAAATTCGCGTGCAAGTATACTTGATTCGATGCAAAAGGTAAGCAGTGACACAAATTCTGTGAGGGCGGCAACAGCCTGACGCGCAATAAAAAAGGGGAACCCGGAGGTTCCCCTTTTTCGCGAAATCTGATGGTCGATTAACGACGCAGACCCAGCTTGGCGATCAGAGCAGCGTAACGCTGAACGTCTTTACGCTTCAGGTAGTCCAGCAGCTTACGACGCTGGGAAACCATGCGCAGCAGACCGCGACGACCGTGGTGATCCTTGGAGTGCTCCTTGAAGTGACCTTGCAGATGGTTGATCTGGGCAGTCAGCAGGGCAACTTGCACTTCGGGGGAGCCAGTGTCGTTGGCGCAACGAGCGTTGTCAGCAACGATTTGAGCTTTGATCTCAGCATTTAGAGACATGGTAATACTCCAGTAGAGTGTTTAAAGGTTCACAGCCAATCTCTAATTCAGCCGTGAAATGAGGGCGGTATCATAATCGTCCCCGCCCCTTTTCGCAACGATAAAGACGCGCAACGGGCAAGCAACCTGATACCGCCGGAGGATCACTCCTCGTCGTGGTAGCGCACCAGACGCTTGGGCGCCACGCGTCCCTCGTCGTCGATCTCGCCAACCCCGATGAATTCGCGCTCCGGGCCGACCGTCATGCGGACCTGGCCGCTCTGCGGGCTGCCTGCCACCTGCACGGCCTGGCCCTGGTTCACATAGGCGGCCACGGCAGCCAACATGTTCACCTCGGGCAGGGAAGCCACCGCGGTATCCATCGGCAGCAGCAGGGGATCCAGCTGCTCGCGCGGCGGAATGCTCTCGGCCTTGGCCTGCTCGAAGATGCACTCGAGCTGCTCCAGGGTAAGCATCCGCTCATAGGGGTAGCTGGCCACCTGGGTACGGCGCAGCTGGGTGACGTGGGCGCCACAGCCCAGCACTTCCCCCAGATCGTCCACCAGGGAGCGAATGTAGGTACCCTTGCTGCAGTGCACCTCAAGTCGCACCTCATCCCCTTCAAAGCTCAGCAGTTTGAGCTCGAACACCGTGATGGGACGGGCTTCACGCTCGATCTCGATGCCTTCACGGGCATATTCGTAGAGCGGACGGCCGTTGTGCTTGAGGGCGGAGTACATGGACGGCACCTGCATGATGGGGCCGCGGAACTCGTCCAGCGCCTCGATCAGGGTACCCACGGCCACGTTCACCGGACGGGTGGAGACCACCTCGCCATCGGAGTCGCTGGTGTTGGTGCGCTCGCCCAGCTTGGCGGTCACCTCATAGCGCTTGTCCGCCTCCAGCAGATACTGGGAGAACTTGGTGGCCTCGCCGAGGCAGATCGGCAGCATGCCGGTTGCCAGCGGATCCAGGGCGCCGGTGTGACCAGCCTTGGCGGCGTTGTAAATCCGTTTGACCTTCTGCAACACATCGTTGGAGGTCAGGCCGGTCGGCTTGTCCAGCAGCAGGATACCGTGTACGTCACGGCCCTTGAAACGACGTCTACGAGACATCTCAGGCTTTATCCTCAGTAGTGTCATCCGGTGCGGCTTCGTCTTCTTCACGACCGGATTCGGCCATGCGACGCTTGTCTTCGCGGATGGTGTTGGTCACCAGGTTGGAGAGGCGCATCCCCTCAACCAGGGTCTGATCATAGAAGAAGCGCAACTCGGGCACCACGCGCAAGCGCATGGCGCTGCCCAGCAGGCTGCGGATGTAGCCGGCGGCTTCGGTCAGCGCCTTGAGCCCTTCCTTGATGCGCTCGGCATCATTTTCCAGCTGCAAGAAGGTGACATACACCTTGGCGTAATTGAGGTCACGGGACACTTCCACATCGGAAACGGTCACCATGCCGATGCGCGGGTCTTTTACCTCGCGCTGCAGAATGAGCGCGATTTCGCGCTGGATCTGCTGTCCGACCCGACGGGTCCGGCTAAATTCTCTGGCCATATTCTATCCTGCGATAAAAGGGGGCCGCGGCCCCCTATTTAATCTGACTCTTGGCTTACAGAGTCCGTTGGATTTCAACGGTCTCGTAAACTTCGATCTGGTCGCCTTCGCGTACGTCGTTGTAGTTCTTGACCGCGATACCACACTCGTAGCCATTCTTGACTTCGTTGACGTCATCCTTGAAGCGACGCAGGGATTCCAGCTCGCCTTCATAGATAACCACGTTGTCGCGCAGAACGCGAATGCGGTTGGAACGCTTGACCACACCTTCGGTAACCATACAGCCGGCAACGGCGCCGAACTTCGGTGACTTGAAGACGCTGCGCACTTCGGCCAGACCGATGATTTCCTGACGGTACTCGGGGGCCAGCATGCCGCTCATGGCCTGCTTCACTTCGTCGATCAAGTCATAGATGACGGAGTAGTAACGCAGATCCAGGCTCTCGGCATCGATGACCTTGCGAGCAGAAGCATCGGCACGGACGTTGAAGCCCACCAGGATGGCGCTGGACGCGGCCGCCAGAGTGGCGTCGGTCTCGGTGATACCACCCACGCCGGAACCGACGATCTTCACCTTCACTTCGTCGGTGGAGAGCTTGACCAGCGCATCGCAGATCGCTTCCACGGAACCCTGTACGTCGGCCTTGATCACCACGTTCACTTCGGACACTTCGCCTTCGGTCATGTTGGCGAACATGTTCTCCAGCTTGGCCTTCTGCTGGCGAGCCAGCTTGACTTCGCGGAACTTGCCCTGACGATAGAGCGCCACTTCACGGGCTTTCTTCTCGTCACGCACAACGGTGGCTTCGTCACCGGCAGAGGGAACGCCGGACAGGCCGAGGATTTCCACCGGCAGGGACGGACCCGCTTCCTTGATCTCGCGACCCAGTTCGTCACGCATGGCGCGCACACGGCCGTATTCGAGACCACACAGCACGATGTCGCCCTGACGCAGGGTACCTTCCTGTACCAGCACGGTGGCAACCGGACCACGGCCCTTGTCGAGGAAGGACTCGATCACGACGCCGTTGGCCATGCCGTCAACCACGGCTTTCAGCTCCAGTACTTCAGCCTGGATCAGAATGGCTTCCAGCAGGTCGTCGATGCCTTCGCCAGACTTGGCGGAGACGTGCACGAACTGGCAGTCACCACCCCAGTCTTCGGACATGACGTTGTAGCGGGCCAGCTCGGTCTTGACGCGATCCGGATCCGCTTCCGGCTTGTCGATCTTGTTGACCGCAACAACCAGCGGCACACCGGCAGCCTTGGCGTGCTGGATGGCTTCGATGGTCTGCGGCATCACGCCGTCGTCTGCTGCAACGACCAGCACCACGATGTCGGTGGCCTTGGCACCACGAGCACGCATGGAGGTAAACGCCGCGTGACCCGGGGTATCCAGGAAGGTGATCATGCCGCTGTCGGTCTGTACGTGGTACGCACCGATGTGCTGGGTAATACCACCGGCCTCACCGGCAGCCACCTTGGCTTTACGGATGTAGTCCAGCAGCGAGGTCTTGCCGTGGTCAACGTGACCCATGATGGTCACGACCGGCGCGCGCGGCTTGGCTTCGGAGGTCTCGTCACGATCGGACAGCACCGCCTCTTCCAGCTCGTTCTCACGACGCAGCACCACCTTGTGACCCATCTCCTCGGCGACCAGCTGAGCGGTCTCCTGGTCGATCACCTGGTTGATGGTGGCCATGGCACCCATCTTCATCATCACCTTGATGACTTCAACACCCTTGACAGCCATCTTGTTGGCGAGCTCTGCCACTGTGATGGTCTCGCCGATGATGACGTCACGGTTGACGGCGGCAGCCGGCTTGTTGAAGCCGTGCTTCATCGCGTTCGGGGTAGCCACCTTGCCACGCTTGCCCTTGCGAGCGCGCGGGTCACGGGAGTTGCGGTCGTTGCGATCGTCGTCGCGGCGACCGGCCTTCTTCGGCCCCTTGGCAGCAGCAGCGGTGCGGCGGCTGGTCTCTTCCTTGCGATCCAGTTCATCTTCAGCAGCCTGGGCGTGCTTGGAGGTGGTCACATGGTAATCGCTGCTCTCTTTGGCGCGAGCGGCTTCTTCTTCAGCCCAGCGGGCTGCGTTCTGTTCCGCCATGACGCGAGCCTCTTCGGCTTTCTTGGCGGCGAGTTCTTCAGCCTTTTGCAAAGCTGTTTGTTCCTGTTGGCGCTTCAGTTCTTCTGCTTCGCGCTTGGCCATCTTTTCTGCCTCTTGCTGAGCTGTGCTACTGGCTGCTTTGGCGGGCTGTTGAGCCTGTCGAGCCTTTTGTTGTGCCTCGATCCGCGCCTTTTCCTCAGCTTCACGACGAGCCTGCTCAGCCTCACGGCGAGCCTTCTCTTCAGCATCGAGACGAGCCTTCTCTTCGGCTTCGCGACGAGCTTTTTCTTCTGCTTCCAAACGCGCTTTTTCCTCGGCTTCCGCCTGACGCTGTTCATCTTCCAGCGCCGAGCGTCTTACATAGGTGCGAGACTTGCGCACTTCTACCTGCACTTCCTTGTTCTTACCGCCAGTCCCCTGAACACTGATGGTGCTCTTGGTCTTGCGCTGCAAGGTCATGCGGGCAGGTGCGGCGACCTCGTCACCTCCATGCTGTTTCTTCAGGTGAGTCAGTAGAGTCTGTTTCTCAGACTCGCTGACCATGTCGTCGGCCTTGCTCTTGCTGATACCGGCATCGACAAACTGCTGGAGAAGACGATCAACCGGTGTGTCGATGTCAGTGGCAAGTTGTTTGACTGATACTTCTGCCATTCATTTTCCTCCGTTTGATCTTAACTAGACTGCTCTTCTCCGAACCAACAGATATTGCGAGCAGCCATAATCAGCTCACCGGCCTTCTCGGCGGTCAGCCCTTCGATATCAGCAAGGTCATCGATGCCTTGCTCTGCCAAATCTTCCAGGGTACCGATGCCGCGAGCGGCCAGGGCGTACGCCATTTCACGACCGAGGCCGTTCAGATTGAGCAGTTCTTCGGAAGGTTCAACACCTTCAAAGGATTCTTCTTTGGCCAGCGCCTTGGTAGTCAGGGCGTCTTTGGCACGCTTGCGCAGCTCTTCGACCATGTCTTCATCCAGACCGTCGATGGCCAGCAGCTCGTTGACCGGTACGAAGGCGATCTCTTCCAGGGTGGAGAAGCCCTCTTCCATCAGCAGGCCGGCGAAATCGTCATCGATGTCGAGGGTGCTGGTGAACAGGTTCATGATGCGGTCGTTTTCGGCCTGGTGCTTGGCACGCATGTCCTCGACGGTCATCACGTTCAGTTCCCAACCGGTCAGCTGGGAGGCCAGACGCACGTTCTGACCGTTGCGGCCGATGGCCTGAGCCAGGTTGGCGGCTTCCACGGCGATGTCCATGGTGTGGTTGTCTTCATCGACGATGATGGAGGCCACATCGGCCGGCGCCATGGCGTTGATCACGTACTGGGCCGGGTTGTCATCGTACAGCACAATGTCGGCGCGCTCGCCGCTCAGCTCGGCGGAGACCGCCTGAACACGGGCACCGCGCATGCCGATACAGGCACCGATCGGGTCGATGCGGCGATCGTTGGTCTTCACCGCGATCTTGGCGCGGGAACCCGGATCACGGGCGGCGCCCATGATTTCGATCATCTCTTCGCCGATTTCCGGCACTTCGATGCGGAACAGCTCTTTCAGGAAGTCCGGGCTGGAGCGGCTGACGAACAGCTGGGAACCACGGGCTTCCGGACGCACAGCGTAGAGCAGACCGCGGATGCGGTCACCCGGACGGAAGGTCTCGCGCGGCAGCATGTCGTCGCGGAAGATCACGGCCTCGGCGTTGCTGCCCAGATCCAAGATCACGTTGTCGCGGTTGCTCTTCTTGACCACGCCACTGATGATGGTGCCTTCTTTGTCCTTGAACTGGTCAACGACTTGTGAACGCTCGGCTTCGCGCACTTTCTGCACGATGACCTGCTTGGCGGTCTGGGTGGTAATGCGGTCGAAGGTGACGGAGTCGATCTGATCTTCAACATATTCACCGATCTGGATGTCCGGCTGCTCGATCTGCGCCGCTTCCAGGGTGATCTCGGCGTAGGGGTTTTCCATGGCGGCCTGATCCGCGATGACGACCCAGCGGCGATAGGTGTCGTAGTCGCCGGTCTTGCGATCGATCTCTACCCGAACTTCGATCTCGCCTTCATATTTTTTCTTGGTCGCCGTCGCCAGTGCGGTTTCCAGAGCCTGGAAAATCTTCTCGCGGGGAACCGCCTTCTCGTTGGACACTGCGTCAACGACCAGCAAAATCTCTTTATTCATATCCGATAGCCTCGTTAACCAAAGTTCGGCACTATGTTCGCTTTTTGGATATTGGTGAAAGCCAACACTTCGTCCTTACCATCTACCGTCAGAGTGATCATGTCGCCCTGCACGGCTTTGATTACGCCTTTGAACTTGCGGCGGTTGTTTGTTGCCATCCGAAGCGAAACCGCCGCCTCTTGGCCAACGTATTTTTCGAACTGGGCAACCTTGAACAGGGGACGATCCAGACCCGGGGAGGACACCTCGAGGTAATACTCCTCGGTGATGGGATCCTCGACGTCCATGATGGCGCCAACCTGATGGCTGACTTCTGCACAGTTCTCGACGCTCACGCCATGCTCGCCGTCGATGTAGACGCGCAAGGTGGAGTGTTTACCCGCACGGATAAACTCGATACCCCACAGTTCAAAACCCAAGGCAACGACAGGAGCCTCGAGCAGATCGGTCAAACGTTGTTCCAACGTAGCCAAAGTCACCCTCCGAAAAACAAAAAAAGGGCATAAAGCCCAGATAGAAATAGATTCAGAGTAAATTGCACATAACAAAAAGCCCCGATGTCAAATCGGGGCTTGGCGCTTTACCCTGATTGTCGCCTCGCAGCGACCGCCTTCCTGAGCGTAGGAAATGCGTGAAATTTGGTTGCGGGGGCCGGATTTGAACCGACGACCTTCGGGTTATGAGCCCGACGAGCTACCATGCTGCTCCACCCCGCGTCCGAAATCGTGCGAGATTATAGCCACTTCACTCTCGTCACACAAGACTGACTGGCTATAACACACCTGGTCACCCAGGCTTACTGCTTAATTGGTGCCGTGGGCGGGACTCGAACCCGCACACCCTAGAGCACTACCCCCTCAAGATAGCGTGTCTACCAATTCCACCACCACGGCAAAACTCTTACTCGGGAACGTCAGTGTCTTTCTTTACTGGCGCTTTGCTCTGCTCAACCTGTTGGGTCTGTTGCAGATTTTCCCATTCACTACCCTGTTTGACCTTGTTGCTGGACATAGAGCCAAGCACCAGGCTAATCAAAAAGAACAGAGTAGCCAAAATCGCTGTTGTGCGGGTCAGGAAACTGCCTGAACCACCGGAGCCGAATACGGTATTCGATGCCCCTGCGCCGAAGGAGGCGCCCATGTCAGCCCCTTTACCTTGCTGAATCATCACCAGACCAATCAGAGCCAGTGATACCAGCAGATAAACGACCAAAAGAATCTCGTACATTTAACTTGCACCCTTTGCCGCTTCAACAATTCCTAAAAACGTCTGGTCATCGAGACTTGCTCCACCAATCAGGCCGCCGTCAACGTCGGGCTGGGCAAACAACTCTCTCGCATTGGCCGGTGTCACGCTCCCACCATAGATGATTCTGACTTTCTCACCTATGACCGGAGTATCCTCCGCCAAGCGACCACGTATAAAGGAATGAACCTCTTGTGCCTGCTCGGGTGTGGCGCATTTACCTGTACCTACAGCCCAAATCGGCTCGTAGGCGATGATAGCATTATCGAAAGCCATCGCGCCATTTTTCTCTATGACGATATCCAGCTCTTCGGCAATCACCTCGAAGGTTCTTCTCGCCTGCCTTGCCGCACCCGACTCGCCCAAACAGAGGATTGGAACAAGCCCTGCCGACCTGGCCGCCGCAAACTTCTCTGCGACGATAAAGCTGGTCTCACCAAAGAGACGCCTGCGCTCGGAGTGCCCTACCAATACGTATCGACACCCTGCCTCGACCAGCATCTGACACGAGATTTCACCCGTGTAAGCGCCATGTCTGTGCTGGCTCACATTCTGAGCCCCCAACTTCATCACCCTCTGCTCACCGAGCAGAGCGGCCGTGAAGTCGAGATGCACATGGGATGGACACAAGACCACGTCTACCTGTTCATCAACACCTTTCAGGCATTGGCCGGCAAACTGTTCTAACTGCGACCTACTACCGTGTAACTTCCAGTTGGCTGCTACAAACGGCTTGCGATGTCCCATCGGCAACTCCCTTGCGAAAGCGGGGCTGATAATATCCAGAGGATTGTCAGCTGACAAGCGCTATTTTTAAATTTTTGAATCGCTTGAACAAGATACAACCAGGGCGGCTAAAAAGCCGCCCCATTTGTTCATTAAAACGCCGATTCAACCTGTTGTGCAATGCGTTGTGCCATATCGAGCACCTGTTGCTCGTGCTCCCCCTCCACCATCACGCGGATCAGGGGTTCAGTGCCGGACTTGCGCAGCAGCACACGGCCACGACCGGCCAGCTCCTGTTCCACCCTGGCCACTTCCTGCTGTACGGCGTCAGCCGCCAGCGGATCCTTGCCTTCGGCAAAGCGCACGTTGACCAGCACCTGCGGGAACTTGTTCATGCCGGAGCGCAGCTTGGCCAGCGGCATCTCCGCGGTACAGATGGCGGTCAGCACCTGCAGGGCGGCGACGATGCCATCCCCGGTGGTGGTCTGATCCAGGCAGATGATGTGACCGGAGTTCTCGCCACCGATGCGCCAGCCCTTCTCGTTCATCATCTCCAGCACATAGCGGTCACCCACCTTGGCACGGGCGAACGGAATGCCCAGGGTCTGCAACGCCAGCTCCAGCCCCATGTTGGCCATCAGGGTGCCGACAACACCGCCCTTGAGGCGACCGTTACGCAGGGCATCGCGAGCGATGATGTAGAGGATCTCGTCACCGTCGATGATGTAGCCGGTGTGATCCACCATCACCAGGCGATCGCCATCGCCGTCGAAGGCGACGCCGAGATCAGCCTTGCACTCCAGCACCTTGGCGGCCAGTGCCTCCGGGGCGGTGGAGCCGACACCATCGTTGATGTTGAGACCATCCGGGCTGCAGCCGATGGCGATCACCTCGGCCCCCAGCTCGCGGAAAACGGAAGGCGCGATGTGATAGGTGGCACCGTGGCCGCAATCCACCACCATCTTCAGCCCTTCCAGACTCAGGTTGGAGGGGAAGGTGCTCTTGCAGAATTCGATGTAACGACCGGCCGCATCGTCGATGCGCAGCGCCTTGCCAAGCTCGGCGGACTCCACGCACTTCAGTTCGTGATCCAGCTCGGCTTCGATGGCCAGCTCGACCTCGTCAGGCAGCTTGGTACCGTCGGCGGAGAAAAACTTGATGCCGTTGTCGTAATAGGGGTTGTGGGAAGCACTGATGACGATGCCTGCCTCGGCACGGAAGGTGCGGGTCAGGTAGGCAACGGCCGGGGTGGGCATGGGGCCCATCAGGATGGCCTTGAGACCGGCGGCGGAAAGACCCGCTTCCAGCGCCGACTCCAGCATGTAGCCGGAGATGCGGGTATCCTTGCCGATCAGCACCTTGCGGGTACCCTTCTTGGAGAGCACCTTGCCCGCGGCCCAGCCCAGTTTCATTACGAAATCCGGAGTGATCGGGTATTCACCCACCTTGCCGCGTACACCGTCGGTGCCAAAATACTTTCTTGCCATTGTCTGTTCTCGTTTTTTTATTTGGATATGAAATCTTGTCCCGTCATGACCATCCAGCCGGTGCGCAGAGCATCCATGGTCGCTCGCACGTCGTGCACCCGGATGATCCGGGCACCACGCTGCATCCCGATAAGGGCACAGGCCAGGCTGCCGGCCAGCCGTTCATCAACCGGGCGACCGAGCAGGTTGCCTATCATAGACTTTCGCGACATCCCGACCAAGAGCGGAAGCTGGTAATCGAGCAATGACTCCTGCTGTGCCAGCAGCTGATAGTTGTGCGCAAGGGTCTTGCCAAAACCGTAGCCAGGGTCCAGCAGCAGCTGTTCACGAGCGATGCCGGCCGTCAAGCAGGCGGCGATCCGCTCGTCAAAGAAGGCTCTCACCTCCCCCAACAGATCATCGTAATGGGGCTCGGCCTGCATGGTTCTCGGTTGCCCCTGCATGTGCATCAGACACACGGGGACGTCGGCAGCGGCGGCCGCAGCCAGTGCACCAGGCTCGAGCAGGGCTCGTACGTCGTTGATAAGATGGGCCCCCGCCGCGCAGCCCTCCCGCATGACCGCCGCCTTGGATGTGTCGAGGGAGATCATCACGTCGAGCTCACGTACCATGCGCTCCACCACGGGAAGGACCCTGTCCAGCTCTTCCTGCTCGCTCACGTCGGGCGCGCCGGGACGGGTCGACTCGCCACCGATGTCGATGAGGGTTGCCCCTTCCGCCACCATCTGGCGCGCATGGGTCATCGCACGCTCCAGCTGGTTGAAATGGCCGCCGTCGGAGAAGGAGTCCGGCGTCACGTTGAGGATCCCCATGATGTGGGGACGTTCGAGGGAGAGGCTGAGCCCCTTGCTGATTAGCTGCATCTTCACTTCCATGGACATAAAGAAAAACCCCGGGGCCAGCCCGGGGTTTGTATCATCACGACTTATTTGGCAGGCAGGTCGTTGGCCTTGTCGATATCGACATCGGCAACCTGTTCCGCCTCGGTCACGGTCGGCTTGGGCTCGGGTGCCACAGTCGCACCACCCTGCGGGGTATCGCCGTGCTCGTCATGCCAGTTGCTGGGAGCACGCACTTCGCGACGAGCCATCAGATCATCGATCTGCTTGGCATCGATGGTTTCGTACTTCATCAGCGCATCTTTCATGCTGTGCAGCACGTCCATGTTGTCCAGCAGGATCTGCTTGGCACGGTCGTAGTTGCGGTCGATCACCAGCTTGACCTCGGCATCGATAATGCGGGCGGTGTCATCGGACATGTGCTTGGCCTTGGCCATGCTGCGGCCGAGGAACACCTCGCCATCTTCTTCCGCGTAGAGCATGGGACCGAGACGCTCGGACATGCCCCACTGGGTCACCATCTTGCGGGCGATGTCGGTGGCACGCTCGATGTCGTTGGATGCACCGGTCGACACCTTCTCGGCACCGTAAATCAGCTCTTCCGCCAGACGGCCACCGTACAGGCTGGAGATCATGGACTCCAGATGCTGCTTGGAGTGGCTCCAGCGATCCTGCTCCGGCAGGTACATGGTCACACCCAGCGCACGGCCGCGCGGAATGATGGAGACCTTGTAGACAGGGTCATGATCCGGTACCACGCGACCAATGATGGCGTGACCCGCTTCATGATAAGCCGTCATCTCCTTCTCGGACTCTTTCATCACCATGGAGCGACGCTCTGCGCCCATCATGATCTTGTCCTTCGCCTTCTCGAACTCGGCCATGGACACCACGCGGCGGCTCTCGCGTGCAGAGAACAGAGCGGCTTCGTTGACCAGGTTGGCCAGATCGGCACCGGAGAAACCAGGAGTACCGCGGGCAATCAACGCCGGGTTGACGTCATCCGCCAACGGCACCTTGCGCATATGCACCTTGAGGATCTGCTCGCGGCCACGCACATCCGGCAGACCGACTACGACCTGCCGGTCGAAACGGCCCGGACGCAGCAAGGCAGGATCCAGTACGTCAGGACGGTTGGTAGCGGCGATGACGATGATGCCTTCATTGCCCTCAAAGCCGTCCATCTCGACCAGCATCTGGTTCAGGGTCTGCTCGCGTTCATCGTGACCACCGCCCAGACCGGCGCCACGCTGGCGACCGACGGCGTCAATCTCATCGATGAAGATGATGCAGGGGGAGGATTTCTTGGCCTGCTCGAACATGTCGCGTACCCGGGAGGCACCCACACCCACGAACATCTCGACGAAATCGGAACCCGAAATGGTGAAGAAAGGCACCTTGGCCTCACCCGCAATGGCTTTGGCCAGCAGGGTCTTACCGGTACCGGGAGGGCCTACCAGCAGTACGCCGGTCGGGATCTTGCCGCCCAGTTTCTGGAATTTGCTCGGGTCGCGCAGATAGTCGACCAGCTCCTTGACCTCTTCCTTGGCCTCATCGCAACCTGCTACGTCGGCGAAGGTGGTCTTGATCTGATCCTCACTCATCAGGCGAGCCTTGCTCTTGCCAAACGACATGGCACCTTTGCCACCGCCGCCCTGCATCTGACGCATGAAGAAGACCCAGACACCGATCAGCAGCAGCATCGGGAACCAGGAGATAAAGATGGAGGTGATCAGAGACGGCTCTTCCGGCTTCTCGCCCATCACTTTGACATTGTGATTGAGCATGTCGTTGAGCAGCTGGGGATCCGGCGCCGGGATGATGGTGGTGAAGCGTTCACCGGTGCGCTTGACGCCATTAATGACCTTGCCATCCATCCGTACTTCACGGATCTGCTCTTGGGTCACTTCTTTAACGAAGCTGGAATAGTCCAGCTGGCGACTGGTGGTATCGCTGGGGCTGAAGCTATTGAACACCGACATCAACACGACGGCGATGACCAGCCACAGGATTAGGTTTTTCGCCATGTCACTCAAATCAGTAACCTCGCAGACTGACAGTTAACGATGAAGGTTAGGGTACTACAGTTTAAAACCGGTAGCCACAATGTAGACTTCTCGTGAACGGGCACGAGACGAGTCTGGTTTACGAATCTTGACAGCAGAGAAAAGCTTACGGATTTCATTGAGATAGATGTCAAACCCCTCCCCCTGGAATACCTTGACCACGAAACTGCCGTTGGAACGCAGGACCTGATTGCACATGTCCAGCGCCAGTTCGACCAGATACATGGAACGGGCCTGATCCACCTGCTGGGTACCGCTCATGTTGGGTGCCATGTCGGACATGACGACGTCAACCTTGTCCGGACCGACCCGCTCAAGCAGAGCTCCCAGTACAGTTTCCTCCCGAAAGTCTCCCTGCAGGAAATCGACACCGGCGATGGAATCCATCGGCAGAATATCGCAGGCAATCACCCGCCCCTTGTCACCGACCTGATCGATGGCAAACTGGGACCATCCACCGGGGGCCGCCCCCAGGTCCACCACCGTCATGCCGGGCTTGAGCAGTTTGTCCTTGCCCTGGATCTCGTCGATCTTGAACACGGCACGGGAACGCAGCCCCAACTTCTGGGCTTTCTTGACGTATTGATCGTCAAAATGCTCTTTTAACCAGCGGGTTGAACTGGGGGAATGTTTTTTCTGGGTCATGATTGTCGACTTTAAAAAACCACAAGGGTTATTAGTATTAAGGGCTAAGTGGGGGTAGAATACGCCCCTTTCAACCCTGACTTATGAAGAAATTGCCATGATTCTCAACAATAAACAGAAACAGTACCTCAAGGGCCTTGCCCACAGTCTGAAGCCGGTCGTCCTGCTGGGACAACACGGTCTGACCGAAGGTGTGCTGGCCGAGATCGATCTGGCGCTCAACCACCACGAGCTGATCAAGGTTAAGGTTGCGTCTGAAGATCGTGAGATGAAACAGCTGGTTATGGATGCCATCGTCCGTGAAACCGGCGCGGTGAAAGTACAGAGCATCGGCCACGTGCTGACCATCTACCGTCAGGCCAACGAGCCGAAAATCCAACTGCCCCGCAAGTAACAGGAAAGAGCATCGCTCTTTCCTCTCATTTTCTCTCTTCCCAAGTCGCTTGCCAAAGTAGTCGCCAGGCCCTTAACCTGCGATGAATACTCGTGGAAACCCGCTATGGATCACCATCAGATTCTCACCGAAGATGAACTGGCCATGCTACGGGACTTGGGAAACGATCAGGAGACGGCCGCCGGACAACCCCTGAGCGGTTATCTCGCCACTCCCCTGCTTGGCCTGTTGCAACGCGCCGACCAGCTGGTGCTGGAAGCCCGCTTCGCCGGACACCAGCTCCGCTTCCCGCTGCGTTTCACTCAGGGCGATGACGGCTTCGTCGAACCACGCATCGCAGCCCCCGTCATCAAGGAGCTGGGTTACCCCCATCCGCGCACCTGGCGGCTGGATGAACAGGCCCGCTTCCAGATGGGAGAAGAGGACTACCTGGTGCACAGCCTGTCGCTGGACGGGCTGGTGGTGGAAGGCTTGCCGGCCGAGCTGGCCATGGATACCACGCTGGCAGGCACCCTGCTGATCGAAGGTCTCCCTCCTCTGCCCCTCAGCGCAGAGCCGGTCAGGCGGATCCACCGTCGCAACGGCATACAGGGCTGGGCACTGCACTTCCAGATGGCCAGAGAGGATCTTGAACAGCTGCGCGGCTGGATGTTTCAGCGCCATCAGGACGCCTTCACCCAGGCTTATCAGCCCCGCTGAATACAAACAGGGGAGCCGGGCTCCCCTGTTGCTGGCTGGTCGATACCTCAGAGGTAGGCGACTTCCAGGATCTCGTACTCCACGTCGCCGGACGGTGTCTTGACGATGGCGACATCGTCCACTTCCTTGCCGATCAGGGCGCGGGCAATGGGCGAATTCACGGAGATCATGTTCTGCTTGATGTCCGCCTCGTCGTCACCCACGATGCGGTAGACCACCTCTTCTTCCGTCTCGCTCTTGAGCAGCGTCACGGTCGCCCCGAAGATGATACGACCATTGTTGGTCATCTTGGTGACGTCGATCACCTGGGCGTTGGAGAGCTTGCTCTCAATTTCCTGGATACGGCCTTCACAGAAGCCTTGCTGCTCGCGGGCAGCATGATATTCGGCGTTTTCTTTCAGATCACCATGTTCACGGGCATCTGCAATCGCTTCGATAATCTGCGGACGAAGCTCGGTCTTGAGATATTCGAGCTCTTCACGCAGCTTTTCAGCGCCGCGAACAGTCATCGGAGTATGATTCATAGTCGAAACCTGGGTTGCTTGAAAAGAGAAGCTGCGGCTATCAGAGAGAGCCGCAGCTGTCGGTTCGGATGAGGCATCTTAATATGAAGCCGGCACAAAATCCATGTCGGTCCCTGCGAGGCAGATCGCGCTTTGGCATCACAATTGTCTATGACTATTTCTGCTCCTGGGCGCTGATCGGCGCAGATACCGTCGGTTTGCCCTGCATGATGGAGATCTCCACCCGCCGGTTCATGCGCCGGTTCTCCGGTGTCGTGTTGGGCACCAGCGGCTGAGTATCCGCCATGCCCTGCACCACCAGCCGGCTGCCATCAAAACCGGGCACCTTGATCATCTGGTGGGCCACAGCCACCGCCCGCTGGGAGGAGAGTTCCCAGTTGGACTGGAACAGCTCATCCTCGGTGGCCACGTTGTCGGTATGACCGGAGATGGTGATCTCGCCGGGGACATCCTTGAGCAAGGCGGCAACCTTGCGCACCACAGGCCAGAACTGGGGCTGCAGGAAGGCGGAACCCGCCGGGAAGGCGGCTTTCTCGCGGATCCGGATGATGATCTGCTGGCCCAGCGCCTCGATCTCGATCGCCCCATCCTGGATCTGCGCCTTCATCTGATCCGCCAGCGCCTTGGCCAGCGCATTGGACTGCTCCTGCTGCTGTTTCTGCGCCTCCTGCTGGGTATCGCCCCCCACCAGCTTGTCTTCGCTCTTGTCATGACCGCCAGCCTTGTCGGCATCACCGGGCTGGAATTCCAGCTCGGTCTGGGTCATGTCGATAGTCTGCTGCATGATGGTATCGATGGGTGTTGGTTCCGGGCGACCCGGTCTGAACTCCTGGGCAATGACGGAGGTTCCCTTGGGGATGTCCTTCACCTCGAGAATGTTCTGCACCCCGAACGCCTTCTCCATGGAGCCGGCAATCTGCTTGAACTTCTGCACATCCATCTCGGCAAACGAGAGCAGCAGCACGAAGAAGCACATCAAGAGCGACATCAGATCGGCGAAAGTCCCCATGTAACCGGGCAGCCCGGGGGGTGGACATTTGCAATCAGACATACAGCCCCCTATTCATCGCCATTGTTGCGTTTCGACTGGTTGAGGTAGTTCTGCAACATGGACTGGATCACCCGCGGATTCTGGCCATCCTGGATGCCCATGATGGCGTCCAGCACCAGGCAGCGACTCAGCTTCTCCTCACCGCTGCGCAGCTCCAGCTTGTCGGCGATGGGGATGGCAAGCATGTTGGCCTCGATGGCGCCGTACAGAGTGGTGAGCAAGGCTACCGCCATGGCCGGGCCGATGGATTTGGGATCGCTCATGTTGGCCAGCATGGCCACCAGCCCGACCAGGGTACCGATCATCCCCATGGCCGGCCCCAGATCCCCCAACGACCGAAACACCTTGATGGCGATGACATGACGCTCGGCGGTGAGCTCTATGTCTTTTTCCATCACGGCACGGATGACGTCGGCGTCGTGACCGTCCACCAGCATGTCGATGCCCTTTTTCATGAAGGGGTTGGGCACCTCGGCCGCTTCCAGCGCCAGAAAACCGCCCTTGCGGGCCGCATCGGCCAGCTCGACTGCCTTGACGATCAGATCGTCGAGCTTGTCTCCCTTGTACATGAATGCCTTGCCGGCCACCTTGAACGCCATCAGGAACTGGCCGATGTTGAACTTCATCATGGCGATAAAGATGGAGCCTAACACCGTGATGCAGATTGAAGGAACGTCAATGTACATCCCCACAGGGCCACCCAGCAGCATGCCATAGATGACCACCCCAAATCCCAGCACTATGCCAATCAGACTACCTAGATCCACATCCCTACTCCTGTCAGCTGAAATTTGTTGTATCTGTAGTTTGTTGAATTTTCTGCTATTGGCTCACCAGCGGCAAGGGCCGCTACCATTTTCCCCTTTGGAAGATGGCTTATTATCGGCCACTTTTCCGAGAGTTTAAGCCGATGGCATTTTTCTGCCTCCCCCCTGCCCGCCGTCGATGTTAAGATAAGCCGTTTTTTTCAATCCCCGAGGATGGACATGGCCAGTAAAAAAATCGACCGCCTGAGTTTTGATGCCACTCTGGAAGAGCTGGAAACCATAGTTCATCAACTGGAACAGGGCTCCCTGCCGCTGGAAGAGGCCCTCAAGCAGTTCGAACAGGGCATTCACCTGGTGCGTGCTGGCCAGCAGAAGCTGGAGCAGGCCGAGCAGAAGATCCAGATCCTGCTGACTCAGGCTGATGGCAGCGAGCACGCAGTCCCCTTCCAGCCAGAGCAAGGAGAGGAGTGAGTGACGCTGGACGATTTTTCCCGCCTGCACCGGCAACGTATTGACGACTGTCTCTCTGCACAACTTGAATCCTTGCCACCCATGGCCCCCCGCCTGCGCGATGCCATGCGCTATGGCCTGCTGCTGGGTGGCAAGCGGGTGCGCCCCTTTCTGGTCTACGCCGTCGGCGAGATGCTGGGCGTAAAGCGCGAGCTGCTGGACGGCCCCGCTGCCGCGGTGGAGTGCATCCACGCCTACTCCCTGCTGCACGACGATCTGCCCGCCATGGATGACGACGATCTGCGTCGCGGTCAGCCAACGGTGCACAAGGCGTTTGATGAAGGCACCGCCATTTTGGCCGGTGACGCCCTGCAGACCCTGGCCTTCTCCATTCTGGCTGATCACCCGATGCCGGATTCGCTGCTGGGCAACCGGGTGCGAATGCTGAGCCGGCTGGCCCGCGCCTCGGGTTATCTCGGCATGTGCGGTGGCCAGGCACTGGATCTGCAGGCGGAAGGGCGCCAGATTTCCCTTGCCGAGCTGGAACAGGTACACCGTCACAAGACCGGGGCTCTCATCGAGTGCGCCGTGGCGCTTGGCGCCCTGTGCAAGGCCGACGTGGATGAAACTACCCTGAGCGCGCTGCAAACCTATGCCGCCGCCATCGGTCTCGCCTTCCAGGTGCAGGATGACATCCTCGACATCACGGGCGATACCGCCACCCTCGGCAAGCGACAAGGTTCCGATCTGGCGCTGGAAAAGAGTACCTATCCGGCACTGCTGGGGCTCGACAATGCCCGTGAGCTGGCTCGCGAACTGCATGGTAAAGCCTTAACAGCCTTGCAATCTTTGCCCTACAATACCGACATTCTGGAAGCGTTTGCCGATTACATCATCGAGCGAACCCACTAAACGCTGGATAACAGTAACAATATGAGCGTTGATATAAGCAATTTCCCCAACCTGGCCCTCGCGGATACGCCGGTCGAGTTGCGATCCCTGCCCTTCGAGCGACTGCCCGTGCTGTGCAACGAACTGCGTGAATATCTGCTGCGTTCGGTGAGTCGCTCCAGTGGTCATCTTGCCTCCGGGCTCGGCACCGTCGAACTGACGGTGGCGCTGCACTACGTCTACAACACCCCGTTCGATCGACTGGTGTGGGACGTGGGCCACCAGGCTTATCCCCACAAGATCCTGACCGGTCGCCGCGATCGGATGCAGAGCATCCGCCAGAAAGACGGTTTGCACCCCTTCCCCTGGCGCGGCGAGAGCGAGTATGACGTGCTCTCCGTCGGTCACTCCAGCACCTCCATCGGTGCGGCGCTCGGCATGGCCGTGGCGGCCGAGAGCGAAGGGCTGGGGCGCAAGGTGGTGGCGGTGATCGGCGATGGCGCCATCACCGCCGGCATGGCGTTCGAGGCGCTCAATCACGCCGGCGATGTTCACAAGGACATGCTGGTGGTGCTCAACGACAACGAGATGTCCATCTCCGAGAATGTCGGGGCACTGAACAACCACCTGGCCCGCATCATGTCCGGCAAGCTCTACACCACCATCCGCGAGGGTGGCAAGAAGGTGCTGGCCGGCCTGCCGCCGGTCAAGGAGCTGGCCAAGCGGGCCGAGGAACACCTCAAGGGAATGGTGGTGCCCGGCACCCTGTTCGAGGAGTTCGGCTTCAACTACATAGGTCCCATCGACGGCCACGACATCGAGGCTCTGGTCGAGACCCTGCGCAACATGCGCAATCTCAAGGGGCCGCAGCTGCTGCACGTCAAGACCAAGAAGGGCAAGGGCTACGAGCCCGCCGAGAAGGACCCCATCGGTTATCACGGCGTGCCCAAGTTCAATCCGGACGAGTGCACCCTGCCCAAGGCGAGTGGCGGCAAGCCGAGCTTCTCCGCCATCTTCGGCCAGTGGCTGTGCGACATGGCGGCCAAGGATGAGCGGCTGGTCGGCATCACCCCGGCCATGCGCGAAGGCTCCGGCCTGGTGAAGTTCAGCCAGCAGTATCCGGATCGCTACTTCGACGTGGCCATCGCCGAGCAGCACGCGGTCACCTTCGCCGCCGGTCTCGCCATCGCCGACCAGAAGCCGGTGGTCGCCATCTACTCGAGCTTCCTGCAGCGGGCCTACGACCAGCTGATCCACGATGTGGCGCTGCAAGAGCTGCCGGTGCTGTTCGCCATCGACCGAGCCGGTCTGGTGGGGGCTGACGGCCCGACCCATCAGGGGGCATTCGATATCAGCTTCCTGCGCACCGTGCCCAACATGGTGATCATGACCCCGTCCGACGAGAACGAGTGCCGTCAGATGCTCTACACCGGCTACCAGTGCAACGGGCCGGCGACGGTACGCTACCCCCGCGGCAGCGGCACCGGCATCCAGGTGGAGAGCGAGATGCAGGCGCTGGCGCTCGGCAAGGGGCGGATTGTGCGTCAGGGCAAGGGCACCGCCATCCTGGCGTTCGGCACCCTGCTGCAACAGGCCAAAGCGGCTGCCGAGGCGCTCGACGCCACCCTGGTGGACATGCGTTTCGTCAAGCCGATGGACGAGGCCCTGGTGCTCTCCCTGGCCGCGACCCACGATCAGTTCGTCACCCTCGAGGACAACGCCATCATGGGTGGCGCGGGCTCTGCGGTGAACGAGCTGCTGATGCGCAGCAAACAGTGCAAGCCGGTGCTCAACCTCGGCCTGCCGGATCGCTTCGTGGAGCAGGGTACCCAGGAGGAGATCTACGCTCTGCTGGGGCTCGATGGCGCCGGCATCCAGCGCAGCATCGAGCAGTGGCTGCAGGCTTGATCCCTCAGCACACATAGCAAAAGGGCGCCGTTATGGCGCCCTTTTCGTTTGTCTGTCTCGTTTGTTTATCTGTGACCATCAGCCCTTGTAGAGCTTGGGATTGAACACATCCCGCAGCCAGTCACCCAACAGGTTGATGACCAGCACCAGCACCACCAGGCAGATGCCCGGGAAGGCGGTGATCCACCAGGAGCCGGAGAAGATGTAGTTGAAGCCTACGCTGATGAGCGAGCCCAGCGACGGCTGATCCACCGGCATCCCCAACCCCAGGAAGGAGAGCGCCGCCTCGCTCATGATGGCGTTGGCCACCTGCACCGTGGAGATGACCAGGATCGGCGACAGGCAGTTGGGCAGAATGTGGCGGAACATGATCCGCGGGGCACGAAAGCCCATCACCTTGGCCGCTTCCACATACTCCTTTTTCTTCTCCGCCAGCACCGAGGCGCGCACGGTTCGGGCGTACTGCGGCCACTCGGCGATACCGATGATCACCACCAGCATCAGGATGGCGAACTTCGAGTAGAACTCGGAGCCAAAGGTAGCCTGGAAGATGGCGGAGATGATGATCGCCACCATCATGGTGGAAAACGACAGCTGAACGTCGGCAAAGCGCATCAGCAGGCTGTCGATGCGGCCACCGAAGTAGCCGGCCAGCAGGCCGATGACGATGCCGAGCACCAGCTGCAGCCCCACCGCGAACAGACCTATGGTGAGCGAGATGCGGGCGCCATAGAGGATGGTGCTCCAGATGTCGCGACCCTGGTTGTCGGTACCGAGCCAGAAACGCTCCTCACCCCCTGCCAGCCAGGAGGGCGGCAGTTCGGCATCCATCAGATCGAAGCTGGTCTGGTCATAGACGTTGTACGGGGCGAGCCAAGGCGCCAGCATGGCGGCCAGCACGAATACCACGAACACCGCAAAGCTGAACATGGCTACCTTGTCCCGCAGGAAGTAGTAGACGATGTCGGAATTTTTGAATCGAGCCCAACGGCTTGGGCTTGCAGTTACTGCATTGCTCATGTGCTTACCCCTTAGCGGTCAAGTTGACGGTCGGGTTGATCAACCCGTAGAGCAGGTCGACCAGGGTATTGGTCACCACGAAAATGAGCCCGACGAAGATGACGTAGGCGGTGATGAGGGGCGTATCGACCCGGTGGATCGCCTCGAGGAACAAAAAGCCGGTCCCCGGCCACTGGAACACGCTCTCGGTCAGTATGGTGTAGGCCACCATGGTACCGATCTGCACGCCGCCAACGGTAATGACCGGCAGCATGGTGTTCTTCAGGGCGTGCTGATAGTAGACCTTGTTGTTGTCCAGCCCCTTGGCGCGGGCGAACTTGACGTACTCGGAGGAGAGCTGCTCCAGCATCTCGGAGCGCACCAGCCGGATGAACAGCGGCAGCATGATGGAGGAGAGCGCTACCGCCGGCAGGATCAAATGCTTGATGCCGTCCCAAGTGAAGAAGCCCGACTCCCAGCCCAGCAGATTGTAGGTCTCGCCGCGGCCATAGGCCGGCAGCCAGCCCAGCTGGATGGAGAAGAGGTACATCAGCATGATGGCGGTCAGGAACACCGGGATCGAGATGCCGATGCTGCTCCCCGCCATGATGATCTTGGTCGGTATGCTGTGCGGGCGGATCGCCGAGTAGACCCCAAGCGGAATGGAGACCACCACGATGATCAGCGCAGCGCCAAACACCAGCTCAAGAGTAGCCACCAGCTTGTCGAGGATGACCTCGAGGGCTGGTCGCTTGAAGAAGTAGGAAGTACCCAGATCCCCGTGTACCGCGTTCTTCAAGAAGCGGCTGTATTTGACGAGGAAAGGATCGTTGAGGCCCATCTTCTCGCGCAATTCGTGGCGCTGGGCTTCGGAGACGGATTGTCCCACCAGCTCGCGCAGCGGATCCCCCAGGTTGTCCTGGATGGAGAAGGCGACCAGGCTGATGACGAACATCACTATCACGGCCTGATAGAACCGTTTCAGCAGGAATGTAAACATGCTTGTCCTTCTACGTGGCCTGTGTCATGGCACAGGCTTCTGTTAGCAGGCGGGGTGGCCGGCTGACCACCCCGCCCCGTCCTTCCTTGCGACTTGCGCTTACTTGTTGACCACCAGATCACCCAGGTAAGGGAAGTTCATTACGTTGACCACCGGCTTGATGTCGGCGTTCTTCTTGGCACCGTAGGCCAGATCTTCCCAGTGCAGCGGCACGTAGGCGGCGTCGTCGATCAGCATGGCTTCGACCTTCTTCAGCATCTCGGCGCGCTTGGCCGGGTCGGTCTCGGCGTTGGCCTGCTCGACCAGCTTGTCAGCCTCGGCGTTGGCATAGCCGGCACAGTTGTACTGGCCCATGCCGGTCTTGGCATCCTTGGTGAAGGTCAGGAACTCGAAGAAGTTCGCACTGTCTTCGGTGTCGGAGTGCCAGCCGATCAGCTGCATGTCCGCGGCGCACTTGTCAAACTCCGGCCAGTACTGGGCCACTGGCATGGTCTTCAGATCCACCTTGATGTTGATCTTGGCCAGCATGGCGGAGACGGCCTGGGCAATCTTGACGTCGTTGACGTAGCGGGCAGCCGGGGAGATGAAGCTCATCTTGAAACCCTTCTCGTAGCCGGCTTCCTTCATCAGCTCCTTGGCCTTGGCCAGGTCATATTGGGGCTTGAGCGCCTCGTTGTGACCTGCATAGCCTTTCGGGCTCAGCTGGCCGGCGGGGGTGCCGAAGCCCTTGTTGATCTTCTCGACGATACCCACCTGGTTGATGGCGTAGTTGATCGCCTGACGCACGCGCTTGTCTTTCAGTGCCGGGTTGGTGTTCTGGTTCAGCTCGATGATGATGGCGCGGGTACCGGACAGGGTCACCAGCTGGGTGTCCTTGCCGTTCTTCACGCGCTCCAGATCGTTCGGCGCAACCGGGTAGATCATGTCCACGTCGCCACCCAGCAGGGCCGCCACGCGGGTGGCGTCTTCCTTGATGGGCACCACGGTCAGGTTGTCAACGTTGCCCTTGGAGGCCTTGTCCCAGTAGTTGGCGTTGCGCACGTACTCCAGCTTCACGCCCTGCTCGCGGAACTTGACGCTGAACGGGCCGGTACCGGAGACGTGGGTGGAGGCGTAGGAGTCGCCGTTCTTGACGATCTCGCCCTTGTCCTTGCCCGCCTCTGTCTTGCCGGTATAGAACTTGGAGTCCATCGGGAAGATGTAGGTCACGGTCTGCAGCACCAGCGGGAACGGCTTGGCGGTGACGAGATCCACTGTGTACTCATCGACCTTCTTCACTTCGGCGATGGGGTCGAAGATGGCCTTGAAGTCGACGGAGGACTTCAGACGGTTGACGGTCCACACCACGTCGTCGGCGGTGAAGTCGTTGCCAGAGTGGAACTTGACGCCCTTGCGCAGGAAGAAGCGGACGGTCTTGTCGTCGATGCGCTCATACTTCTCGGCCAGGCGCGGCTCGAACTGCAGGTCCTGGGTGTAACGCATCAGCGGATCGAACACCAGGTGGGACATCTCCAGGGTCTGACCGGAGAGCTGCTCCTGCGGGTCCAGCGAGGTGGCGTCAGAGGCGACACCGACCTTGATGTCGACAGCGGAGACGTTAAAGGCGAAACCGGCGGCAAACAGCGCCAGTGCAATCTTGGACAATCCTTTTTTCATTGTTTTCTCCATGCTTTTGGCTTTTTTATTGACATAGATACCGGCGAGCCGGTGCTTTCCTAGCTTGCGATTTCCAGCCCCTCGCGGGACATTCCCTTGAACTCCGGCATGAGGGAGATCAGCTTGCGGCTGTACTCATGCTCGGCATTGGTAAACAGTTTCTCGGTCTCGGCCACCTCCACCAGGTGACCGTGCTGCATCACCCCGATGCGATCGCACATCTGGCGGATGACTGGCAGATCGTGGCTGATGAACAGCATGGTGAGGCCAAGCTCCTGCTGCAGATCCTTGAGCAGGTTCAGGATCTGGGCCTGCACCGACACATCCAGCGCCGAGGTGGGCTCGTCGCAGATGAGGAAACGGGGCCGGGTCGCCAGGGCGCGGGCGATGGAGATGCGCTGACGCTGACCACCGGAAAACTCGTGGGGATATTTGACCCCGGCACCGCGGCCGAGCCCCACGTGATCCAGCAGATCCCCCACTATGCCGGCGATCTGGCTCTCGCTGCTCGCCAGCTTGTGGAAGCGGATCGGCTCGGCAATGATGTCGCGCACCTTCATGCGCGGGTTCATCGACGAATAAGGGTTCTGGAACACCATCTGCATCTGGCGACGCAGCGGGCGACGCTCATGCTCGCCCTTGAGGGCGGTCAAGTCGATCCCCTCGAAGAAGATCTTGCCGGTATCCGGCGGATAGAGGCCGGTGATGGCGCGGGCGATGGTCGACTTGCCGGAGCCAGACTCCCCCACCAGGCCGAAGGTCTCACCTTCGAAGATCTCGAAGCTGATGTTGTTGCAGGCGCGCACATACTGGCGACGACTCGGGAAGAAGGAGTCCTTGGTGACGAACTTCAGATCCACGTTCTCCACCCGCAGCAGCGCCCCTTCATAGGCGCGCTCGTCCTGGCTCTGACCGAGCCAGTGGGTCTTGAGATCGATGCTGGTATCCGCCGCACCGGCATCCTCGATATAGGAGACCAGCGGGAAGCGCACCAGCTTCACATCCGAGCGGGGCACCGCCGAGATGAGGCTGCGGGTATAAGGGTGGTTGGGGCGACCCAGCACCTGTTCCGTGGTGCCGAACTCCACCAGATCGCCGCGATACATGACCGCCACCTTGTCGGTGACGTTGGAGACCACGCCCATGTCGTGGGTCACCAGCATGCAGCCCACCTGCCGCTCCTTGCAGAGGGTGCGGATGAGCTGGAGGATCTGATCCTGGATGGAGACGTCCAGCGCCGTGGTCGGCTCGTCGGCGATGATGAGCTCGGGATCGCCGGAGAGGGCGATGGCAATCACCACCCGCTGGCGCATGCCGCCGGAGAACTGGTGCGGATACTGCTTGATGCGCAGCTCCGGGCTCGGGATTCCGACCGACTTCATCAGCTCGAGTGCCTTGGCAAAGGCCGCGTCACGTGACAGGTCGGTGTTGGCGAGGATGGTTTCAACCAGCTGATGTTCGACGGTGAACAGCGGGTTGAGGGAGGTCATGGGATCCTGAAAGATGAAACCGATGCGCGAGCCGCGAATGGCCCGCATCTCGTTCTGGCTCTTGCCGGAGATGAGCTCGCCATTGAGGTAGATATCGCCACGGGCGATGCGACCCGGCGGGCTCAGGAGATCGATGACGGCGTTGCCGATGGTGGACTTGCCGGCGCCGGATTCACCCACGACACCGACTATCTCCCCTTTTTCGATGGAGAAAGAGAGATCCTTCACTGCGGCCAGTACCCCGTAGCGGGAGGGATACTCGATCCGCAAGTTTTTCACTTCGAGCAAGGACATGGTTACCTCTGCGGGGGACATCCGTCCCAAATAATTCGTCCGTAAATCGGCCGCAGATGCCGGTCGTGCCTTGGCGTGATCGTGAGTGTTTGATATGACGACTAAACGCTCAATCCATGAGACAACGAAACCAGCGATCCGGGCGGGTTTTTTGCATTTTTTTGGAATAACCCGCGAGTAACTTAGACGGTTTGACGGCGAGTGTAAATGATCGGGTTATACAATTTCGCAATACTTTGCTCAGTTAGCAGCCAGCGCCGCAGTCATAAGTGATGATTACAATCACATATCCAGACTTTATGACCACACAAATGACGATTTAGTGCTTTTACTTTCAACAAGGGTGTAACAGGCGGGAATATTCACTATTGACACAATAGTCTCAAGCCTCGAATGAGTAGTGAATATTTATGTGAAATGATTTTTTAACGGCAGCATATGCCGATGAATGAAAACTAAACAGAGATAAATAGGGGGATGCCAGCGCGGCATTCCCCCTCGTAATCCCCGTCACCCCAGCCAGTATGCCAGCAATTGCATACAAAACAGGGCGAACAGGGCGGCGATGAGATCGTCGAGCATGATGCCGAAGCCACCGTGGATGCGGCGATCAAACCAGGAGATGGGCCAGGGCTTGAGCACGTCGAACAGGCGAAACAGCACGAAGCCGGCCAGCACCCACTCCCAGCCGGCCGGCGCCGCTATCATGGTGACGCCAAAGCCGATTACCTCGTCCCAGACGATGGCGCCGTGATCCGGCATACCGATGGCATCGGTGGCGCTCTGACAGATGCGGATGCCCACCACGAAGCCCACCACCAGCAGGGCGATGAACCAGAAGGTTGGCAAGCCGCTCACCAGCAGGTAGAGGGGGATGGCGGCCAGCGTCCCCATGGTGCCGGGCGCCTTGGGCGAGAGGCCGGAGCCAAACCCCACCGCCAGGAAGTGAAGCGGGTTCCTGAGGTTCAACCGCTTCAGCTCGGGCTTTATCATGAACCAGCTCATGCGAAGTGATCCCACCCTTTCAGCGTCAGCTCGACCGGCTGCTCGCCGTGCAGATAGTCGATGCCGGGCTCACCGGCCAGGATCCGGCCGATGCGGGTGAACTTGACGCCGCAGTTGGCCAGCGCCGTATCCAGCGCGCCGCGATGCTCCTCCGGCACGGTGAAGCAGAGCTCGTAGTCATCGCCACCGGCCAGCGCCAGCTGCCAGGCATCCTGCTCGCTCACCGCATCCTGCAGCACGGGTGAGAGCGGCAGCAGACCGAGATCGATCTGGGCCCGCACGCCGGACGCCTTGAGCACGTGGCCGAGATCCGAGGCCAGGCCGTCGGAGAGATCCAGCGCGCTGCTGGCCAGTCCGCGCAGAGCCTGTCCGGCCAGAATGCGGGGATGGGGATGGTCGAGGCGAGGCAGCACGGCCGCCAGCTGGTTCTCGTTGAGGGTGCGCTTGGCCAGCAGGTGGGAGAGCGCCAGCGCAGCATCCCCCAGGGTGCCGGTAACATAGACACCGTCACCGGCCTTGGCACCGCTGCGCAGCAGGGCACGGCCGGCCGGCACCGACCCCTTGACCGATACCGTGATGGAGAGCGGGCCGCGGGTCATGTCCCCGCCCACCAGTGCCACATTGTAGTATTCGGCAAGCTCGAGGAAACCTTCCGCAAAACCGGCCACCCAGGCTTCGTTGACGGTGGGCAGGGTCAGCGCCAGCGACACCCAGCGCGGCTCGGCGCCCATGGCGGCCAGATCGGAGAGATTGACCGCCAGCGCCTTGTAGCCGAGGTCTACCGGATCCATGTCGGGAAAGAAGTGTACGCCGCTCACCAGGGTATCCGTGCTCACCGCCAGCTGGGTGTCGGGGGGCAGGGTCAGCAGGGCGCAGTCGTCTCCAGGACCCATCACCACGTCCTTGCGGGCGTGGGGGACCTTGAAGTACTTATCAATCAGCTCAAATTCACCCATACAGTAAAAAGCCAGCGATTAAGCTGGCTCCTCTATTAGATGCTGTTGCAGCTCTTGCTGCGAGACCGTGCTCAAGGCTGGTCGCTGCCGGGCTCTTCATGTATTTCCATACACGCCGGCCTGGCGCTGCGCTTCACCTTGCTGACGACGGCTCGCGACAGAGCATCGATCAGCATGGAATGCTGATGAACAGGGATCAGCGCTTGTCCAGCGACTTGATCACCTTGTCCAGTACACCGTTGACAAACTTGTGGCTGTCATCGGCAGCAAAGGCTTTGGCCAGCTCGATCGCTTCGTTGATCACCACGCGCGGCGGCACATCATCACGACGGGTCAGCTCATAGGTCGCCAGACGCAGGATCGCCTTGTCCACCATGTCCACTTCTTCCAGCGGACGGGAGAGGAAAGGTGCGAAGACCTTGTCCAGCTCGTTGCAGTGGAGGGCTACCCCGAACAGCAGATCGCGGAAGTAGTTCAGATCCACACCCTTGGTGTCCTGATCGATCTTGAACTGCTCTTCGATGTCGCCCACGTTGGCCTTGGTCATCTGCCACTGGTAGATGGCCTGGGTGGCGCAATGGCGGGCCTTGCGGCGCTCAGACGGTTTCAATGCATTTCTCCTCGTTACACGTCCAGTTCTTTCAGGACGTTGATCATTTCGAGCGCTGCCAGTGCAGCCTCTGCACCCTTGTTACCCGCCTTGGTACCTGCACGCTCGATGGCTTGTTCAATGTTTTCAGTGGTCAGTACGCCGAAGGCAACCGGAATTTCATATTCCATCATTACCTGGGCCATGCCCTTGCTGTTCTCGTTGGCGACCAGATCGAAGTGGTAGGTGCCGCCACGAATGACGGTGCCGACTGCCACGATGGCGTCATACTTGCCGCTCTTGGCCAGTTTCTTGATGACCAGCGGCATTTCAACCGCGCCCGGCACTTTCACCAGGGTCAGGTTGCTGTCCTGTACCTGGCCTTGACGCTTCAGTACGTCCAGTGCACCACTCACCAGGCTGTCGTTGATGAAACTGTTGAAACGAGCAACGACAATCGCAACGCGCGCTTCAGGAGCGGCGATATTTCCTTCGATAACCTTCATTGGAAATCCTGTATCTGTGAAAGCAAAAGGGCCGGAGTCAAAAGTGCGCACATTCTAGCACAACAGACCCACGACAAAAAACCATGGCCGCAACGGGCGGCCATGAGGATGATTTCAGCCGTATGCGGCGCTTACTCGCCGACGTACTCCACCACTTCCAGGCCGAAGCCGCCGAGAGCATGGTACTTCTTCGGCGAGCTCAGCAGGCGCATCTTGCCCACCCCCAGCGCCTTGAGGATCTGGGAGCCGACGCCGACCCGGCGCGAGGTGCCCTGCCACTTGGCCCCTTCCGGCGCCAACCCCTTGTCGGCGGCCTCGAAGCCCTTGACCCGGGCCAGCAGCTCGGCGCCGTGGGCTTCCGCCCCCAGGATCACCAGCACTCCGCCCTCGTCGGCAATGCGGGCCATGGATTTGGGCAGCGGCCAGCTGCGGGCGGCGTGGCGGTCGGTCTGCAGCAGATCGCTCAGCACGTCGTGCAGATGGACCCGCACCAGGGTCGGCTGGTCGGCCAGCACCTCACCCTTCTTCAGGGCGAAGTGCACCTGGTTGTCGATGGTGTCGCGGAAGGTGATGAGGTCAAACTCGCCATATTCGGTGGGCAACTTGCACTCGGCCACCTTCTCGACTGTGGTCTCGTGCTGGTTGCGGTATTCGATGAGATCCGCAATGGTGCCAAGCTTGATGCCGTGCTGCTCGGCGAAGATCTCGAGATCAGGGCGGCGCGCCATGGTGCCGTCTTCGTTCAAGATCTCGACGATGACGGAAGCGGCCTCGTAACCGGCCAGCCGGGCCAGGTCACAACCCGCCTCGGTGTGGCCGGCGCGAGTCAGCACGCCACCATCCTGAGCCATCAGCGGGAAGATGTGGCCGGGTTGCACCAGATCAGAAGCCTTGGCATCGGGCGCCACTGCCGCCTGCACGGTGACGGCGCGGTCGGCGGCGGAGATGCCGGTGGTCACCCCTTCGGCCGCTTCGATGGTCACGGTGAAGGCGGTGGAGAACTGGGCGTTGTTGCGGTCGACCATCAGCGGCAGCGCCAGCTGCTTGCAGCGATCCCGGGTCAGGGTCAGACAGATGAGCCCCCGGCCGTAACGGGCCATGAAGTTGATATCTTCCGGGCGGACACAGGAGGCGGCCATGATGAGGTCCCCTTCGTTCTCCCTGTCTTCGTCATCCATCAGGATCACCATCTTGCCAGCCTTGATATCGGCAATGATTTCCTGGGTCGTGCTCAGCGCCATGGGCTACTCCATCAACATGCTTCGGGGATTGAGCCAGTCGGCTCGACGTGATACTGCCTATTGTGCTCTAGATGGGGCACGCGGGGCCCCATTTCAATCGGAGCGGGATCACAGAAAAGCGTTTTTCCCGCCGAGGTTCCGTCACAGGAAACCGGAGCGAGCCAGCTTCTCCAGGGTCAGGGTGGAGGCACTGCTCTCCTGGCGCTGACCCGTCATCAGCCGCTCCAGATAGCGGGCTATCTGATCCACCTCGAGATTGACGCTCCTGCCCGGCTTCCAGCCAGCTATGGTGGTCTCCTGGGCGGTGTGGGGCACGATGGTCAGCCGAAACAGATCCCCCTGCACGGCGTTGACGGTGAGGCTGATGCCGTCCACCGCGATGGAGCCCTTCTCGGCGATGTAGCGGGAGAGCTCCGTCGGCGCCTTGATCCAGTACTCGATGGCACGGCCACTGCTGGAGACGCTCTTGACCTCCCCCACCCCGTCCACGTGGCCGGAGACCAGGTGACCGCCGAGGCGGGAGGTGGGCATCAGCGCCTTCTCGAGGTTGACCCGATCGCCCACCTTGGCGGCAGAAAAACCGGTGCGAGAGAGGGTTTCCAGCGACACGTCGGCGGTATAACGCTTGTCGCCCAGGGCGATCACGGTGAGGCAGACGCCGTTGGTGGCGATGGAGTCGCCGAGCTTGACGTCGCCAAAATCCAGGGTGGGTGCGTACACGGTGAGGGCCATGTCTTCGCCCTGGCGACGCAGCTCGGCCAGGGTTCCCACCGCTTCGATAATTCCGGTAAACATGCAGATCACCTTGCTGATGACGGGGGCGGCAATGCCCCCTTTAACATTGATAAATCAGGCTATTTTGGCGGTAATACGAATATCCTGGCCAACCATGCACACATCCTTGATGTTGAGCTTGGGTGCCTGGAACAGCCGGGTGAGCCCGGGCAGATGGAACAGGCCGCGCCCCTCATCCCCCATCAGTTTGGGCGCCTGATAGAGCACCAGATCGTCCACCAATCCCTTCTCCAGCAGGGCGCCGCACAGGCGTGGCCCCGCCTCCACCAGTACCGAGTTGAGGTTCTGTTTCGCCAGCAGCATGAACAGGCTGACCAGATCCAGCTTGCCATCCAGCAGCGGCACCTCCAGCTGCTGTACCCAGGCTGGCCAGTCGCCGTCCGCCTTGTGGCGGGCCAGCAGCACAGGGCTCTCGCTCTGGAACAGGGGCAGATCCGGGGTCAGCCGGTTTTGCGAGTCGACGATGACCCGCAGCGGCTGGCGCAGGGTCTCTTTGGGATAGACGGCCTTGACCGAGGGGGGAAGCTCTTCCCAGCGCACGGTGAGGGAGGCGTTGTCCGCCAGCACGGTTTCGGCGCTGGAGAGCACAGCATCGTGGCGGGCCCGCAGTCGCTGCACATCGCGGCGCGCCTCCGGGGAGGTGATCCACTGGCTCTCGCCGCTCGCCATGGCGGTGCGACCATCCAGGCTGGCACCGAGCTTGACCGTCACCTGCGGGAAGGCGGTACGCATCCGCTTGAAAAAGCCCGGGTTGAGCGCCTCGGCCTCGGCAGCCAGCAGACCGAAATCGGTCTTGATCCCCGCCTCGGAGAGCATGCGCAGGCCGCGCCCCCCTACCTGAGGGTTGGGGTCCACCATGGCGGCTACCACCCGGCTCACACCGGCCTTGATCAGCGCCTCGGCGCAGGGCGGGGTGCGACCGTGATGAGAGCAGGGCTCCAGGGTCACGTAGGCGGTGGCGCCGCGGGCCTCTTCACCGGCCGCGTGCAGGGCATAGACCTCGGCATGGGGCTCGCCGGCCCGCTGATGCCAGCCCTCTCCCACCACCACGCCAGCCTTCACCAGCACGGCACCGACACAGGGGTTGGGCGCCGTGGTGTAACGGCCGCGGCGGGCCAGTTCGAGGGCCCGGCTCATCCATTGGTAATCGTCTTGACTAAACATCTGGGCTCCTCTGACAGCACATCCAGGCTTACGCAATATCGTAGGTTCGATTAGCGCAGCGTAATCGAACGCGGCAACCAGGTTTGGAAGAAAGACTTACTTCTCCAGCTTGGCGATCTCTTCACCAAACTCACGAATGTCTTCAAAGCTGCGATAGACGGAGGCAAAGCGGATATAGGCCACCTTGTCGAGCCCCTTGAGCTCGTCCATCACCAGGTTGCCCACCAGCTCGGAGGCCACTTCGCGTTCGCCGGTGGCCCGCAGGCGGGATTTGATGTGGTTGACCGCCTTCTCGATGGCCTCCATGCTCACCGGCCGCTTCTCCAGTGCCCGCAGGATGCCGGCACGCAGCTTGTCTTCGTTGAAAGGCTCGCGCGAGCCGTTGGACTTGATGACGCGGGGCATGACCAGCTCGGCCATCTCGAAGGTCGTGAAGCGCTCGTGGCAGAGCAGGCATTCGCGACGGCGGCGTACCTGATGGCCTTCGGCCACCAGACGGGAATCGATCACCTTGGTATCTACCGCACTACAGAAAGGGCAATGCATCGGACCTCCGGCGTTGACGGAAAAGGGCGCCGACCACCGGGCCGGCTCTAGGCCGGCCAGTGTAGCACGGCCATCCAGAACCGGTAAAAGCCCGTGAAAACAAGGGAAGTGACAGATGCCATCAGCAACCACGAAGTGCATCAATGGCGATATCAGGTAGCCAGAGCACAGTATTGGTGTCGCTCTCTATCAGCTCTACGATGGCTTCTCTCGGACCTTTTCTCCATGCATCCGTGGCATAGAATGCCGCCTGTGAACGGTTCAGATCGTCAAGATCAGCGTAAGCCCGCATCAAAAAATAGACGTCCGGATCGTGCAAGGAAGGGCCATGATTCACCACATCCATTCCCCACTCGCGGTGCAGCGGCAAACTCTGCTCTGCAACCAACCTATGAAACTCTGCCCGACTACCGGCCTTGAGCCGGTAGTTCCTGATCTCCAGCACTCTCTTCATTGAGCTATCTCCTGCCATCCGTTTCTTGAACATCACAGCTGTTTTAGGCGCCCATCCCAGTCATCCATTAGACCGGGCTCAGTCAGCATAAGGCAGGGTGTCGGGGTCACAATCCTGATAGTCGGGCGCCGGATCCACGGCAAAGCGGCGCGCCTCGATATGGCTGTGGCCCAGCATCAATGCCTTGCCCACCCGGTGCATGCCGTCCATCACCCGGCCGGCGCTGTCCAACAGGATGGGATAGGCGAGATCGGCCGCCATTATGAGCTGGCAGTGCTCCACCACGCTGCGCACCGTGGGGCTGGCGGCGCCATGGCCGTACCAGTGCAGCTGGTCGAGCTCGGCAATCTCACCGAGTGCCACCGCCTGCACCGGCAGATCGCGGCTCAACCACACCAGCCGGCGCACGTCCCAGGCCAGCAGCCCCTGTTCGCTGGCGCGAAAATGGTACTGGGCACGGATCGCCTGCCTGAGCGCTGCCGACGCCAAGTCCCGCTCAGCGTTGCCCCCGCCCCCTGTGCCCTGCAACTGCTCTTTGCTGTGCTGACTCATAGCCCCTCTCATGTTGCCAAACGTCACAAAAAACAATGCCACCCGAGGGTGGCATTGCGGTTCAACCTGAAAAGCGGGTCGATTATGCGTAAACCGGGAAACGGCGGCAGATATCCAGCACCTTCTCGCGCACGGTGGCCAGCACTTCGTCGTTGTCGTGGTTGTCCAGCACGTCGCAGATCCAGTGGGTCAGCTGGATGGACTCGGCTTCCTTGAAACCGCGGCGGGTGATGGCCGGAGTACCGATGCGCACACCGGAGGTGACGAACGGGGAGCGCGGGTCGTTGGGCACGGAGTTCTTGTTGACGGTGATGTTGGCTTTGCCCAGCGCAGCATCGGCATCCTTACCGGTCAGCTCACGGCCAATCAGATCAACCAGCATCAGGTGGTTGTCGGTGCCGCCGGAGACGATCTTGTAGCCGCGCTCGATGAAGGTGGCAGCCATCGCCTTGGCGTTTTTGACGACCTGGGCCTGATAGGTCTTGAACTCGGGCTCCAGCGCCTCTTTGAAGGCAACGGCCTTGCCGGCGATGACGTGCATCAGCGGACCACCCTGACCACCCGGGAAGACGGCGGAGTTGAGCTTCTTGTAGAGCTCCTCGTCGTCAGCGGCGGAGAGGATCAGACCACCGCGCGGACCGGCCAGGGTCTTGTGAGTGGTGGAGGTGACCACATGAGCGTGGGGAACCGGGTTCGGGTAGACACCGGCGGCGATGAGGCCAGCCACGTGGGCCATATCGACGAACAGGTAAGCACCGATCTTGTCGGCGATTTCGCGCATGCGAGCCCAGTCGACAACGCCGGAGTAGGCGGAGAAGCCGCCGATCATCATCTTCGGCTTGTGCTCAACGGCCAGACGTTCCATCTCGTCGTAGTCGATCTTGCCGGACTCGTCGATGCCGTAGGGGATGATGTTGTACAGCTTGCCGGAGAAGTTGACCGGGGAGCCGTGGGTCAGGTGACCGCCGTGAGCCAGGTTCATACCCAGCACGGTGTCGCCCGGTTGCAGCAGGGCCATGTAGACGGCGCTGTTGGCCTGGGAGCCGGAGTGCGGCTGCACGTTGGCGTAGGTGGCACCGAACAGCTCTTTGGCACGCTCGATAGCCAGGGTTTCAACCACATCCACATACTCGCAACCACCGTAGTAGCGCTTGGAGGGGTAACCTTCGGCGTACTTGTTGGTCAGCTGGGAGCCCTGGGCTTCCATGACGCGGGGGCTGGTGTAGTTCTCGGACGCAATCAGCTCGATATGCTCTTCCTGACGACGGGTCTCGTCTGTGATGGCCTGCCACAGCTGGGGATCATAGCCGGCAATGGTCATGTCACGTTTCAACATCCGTTTCTCTCCTGAAAATCGTTTGCGCGATAGGTGAAGTGGGCAGGCGCATTGTAACGTGAGCTGGATCAAAGAGACAGTCCAACCACCCAAAAATTTGTTTAAAAAATGTAAAATGCGTCGCAAATTTCACACCGACCAGGCGGGCTGCGACCCGTTGGCGAGCCCACGCCCGCCCGGCCGGCGCACGCTTCATGCGCCGCCGATACACTCGGCCAAGAGCCGGAGCGTGGCTCATCGGCCGGCCAAAACCAGAGCCAGATCATGGATATAGCATTTACTAACAGATAACATCTTTAGCAGGCACAGCAGTTGCCCGGCGCGCAGGCCGGCAACGGAAGGGCCCCTCACCACATCCGGTCAACTGCTGCTCGCGTCACCCTCTTGTCTTGTCACACCGCAGACTCACGGGAGTAAGCCATGCTGGATAACTTGATGCTGTTTCTGATTATTTCGGTATTCGCTCTGTTCTACTGGATTTACTACACCGGCAGTCGCAAGAGCCCTTTCACCACCCAATGGGACCAGTTGCCCACCCGCGAGCAATATCTGGCGGCCCACCCGGACGCCATCGACGGCGACATCCTCTTCTGCATTCACTGCGGCCATCATCAGCAGCTGGATGTGGGCCTGGTGCACCAGGCCGACTTCCGTCGCCAGCACCTCTGCGCCCAGTGCAGGCAGCCGCTCTACCGCGAAGAGCAATGACTTTCCTGCGAGGGCGTGAACCATGCCCCCTTGCCGCTAATCCGGCAGATGCTTCGTCTGCCAGGCCTGCAAACCGGCCAGCGCCTGCTCAAACGGCCCGGCCAGCACCCACCCATCCAGCAGCCCCTGCTCCACGGCGGCGCACTGCGCCGCGAAATCATCCAGCCCGAGCGCCAGGGCGCTGCCCTTGAGCCTGTGGGCCAGCGCGCGCTGCGCTTCCCCTTCGCTGTGCGCCAGCTCGGCCACCAGGGGCGTCCCCTGCTCGGCAAACAGGGCGATGAGCTGGCGGATGCGCTGACTGCCGAGCAGGGTCAGATCCGCCTCCAGCACCCGGTTAACGCTCCCGCCACCAGCGAGCGGCTCGCCCGCCACCAGGCGAGGCGCCTCCTCCCCCGCTGACAAACGGTCGATGGCCGCGGCCAGCGCCGCCAGCCGCACCGGCTTGCCGACGAAATCGGCAAACCCGGCGGCGAGACAGGCGCGCACATCCTCCGGGTACATCTGGGCCGAGATGGCGATGGCGGGCAGGCCGCAGCCATGCTCCTCCTCGCTGATGGCCACCAGATCCTCGCGCAGCGTCATGCCATCCATGTCCGGCAGGTTGATGTCGAGCAGAGCCAGCTCGAAGGGGCGCTCGGTCACCCGCGCCAGCGCGCTGCGTCCATCCTCGGCCAGGGTGACCCTGTGGCCGAGGCGCACCAGCATGCCCTCGGCCACCAGCCGGTTGATCTCGTTGTCCTCCACCAGCAGGATCTCCCGCGGCTGGCCGAGGCGCACCGGCTGGGCGCTGGCCGGCAACCGGGCAGCCGAGCGCTGCAGCGGCAGGCTGAAGCTGAATTCACACCCCTGCCCCGGCTCGCTGGAGAGCATAAGCTCTCCCCCCATGGCGGCCACCAGCCGGCGGCTGATGGCGAGCCCCAGCCCCGTGCCCCCCTGATGGCCCATGTCCCGCTTGCGCTGGCGGAAGGCCTCGAATACAGCCTCCAGCTCCCCGGACGGGATGCCGGGGCCGGTGTCTTTCACCACAAAGCGGATGCAGGGCTCGGCGCAGGGACCCGCGCAGGCCAGCGGCGCCACCACCAGGGTGATGCGCCCCTCGCCGGTAAACTTGACCGCATTGCCCAAGAGGTTCGCCAGCACCTGGCGCAACTTGCCCAAATCCCCCTCCACCACGGGGGGGAGCGAGGGGGCATATTCCAGCGCCAGCGTCACCCCTTTCGCGTCGGCCCTCGGCCCAAACAGGGCGATCAGCTCCTCGGCCAGCGGGCGCAGGGAGAAGGGCTCACGGCGCGCCTCCACATGGCCCGCCTCAATCTTGGAGTAGTCGAGAATGTCGTTGAGGATCTCCAGCAGGGATTCACCGCTCTGCTCGATGGCGGCCAGGTAGCGCTGCTGGGTCTCGCTGAGGTGGGTGTCCTCCAGCAGGGTGAGGCCACCGAGGATGCCGTTCATGGGGGTGCGAATTTCGTGGCTCATAGTGGCAAGGAACACCGATTTTGCCCGGTTGGCCTGCTCCGCCTCGGCGCGGGCCAGCCGCTGCTTCTCCACCTCCTCGTTGAGGCGCACATTGGCATGGCTGAGCTGCTCCGTGCGCTCCTCGACCCGCGACTCCAGCTCCCGCTGGTAGCGGCCAAGCTCGATGGCGTTGTCGCGAAACACCTGCAGCGCCCGCCCCAGCTCCGCCAGCTCGTCGCGCCCGACCTCCCCAACCGGCGTCAGCGGCGCCAGATCCCCCTTCGCCAGCCGGCTCATCCCGGCGACCGCTCGCTGCAGCGGCCAGACGATGCGACCATAGACCACCCGCCACATCAACAGGATGAGCAGCACCAGGGTGAGCAGGCCGATCACCATCAGGGCCCGCTCCAGCAGCTTGAGCCGCTGGCTCAATGCCTGCTGGCTCTGCCCCAAGGAATCGCGGGCCTGACTGACCAGGGTACCGACCTGACGGTTGAGACTCCCCATCAGGGCGTCGTTGGCGGCGGCCAGCACCCGCAGCGCCTCCCCCTTGCCGAGCCAGTCGCTGCGCAGTTGCACCAGCCGATCGCTCTGCTCCAGCACAGTCAGCGCCTGCTCCACCGCCTGGCGGCGGGCCGGATCGGTCACCGCTCCCGCTCGCAGCCGCAGGATGGCCAGTTCCCCGCGCACCTCCTGCAGCAGGGTTTGCAGCCCGTCCTGCCGGTCGCTGCGCCAGATCTCCTCGATACGCTGCTGCTGCATCAGGGTACGGTGGCGCAGCTCCGTCATCTGCTCCAGCCAGTCGAGATCCTGCTCCAGCAGCCGGTCGATCGCCCCATCTGCAGACCGCCCTTGCAGTGAATAGAGGGAGCCAAGCCCCGCCACCATCACGGTTTCGGCGTTCTCCATCTGGCTGCGGGCCAGCTCCGCCACCTGACCGGCGGCCGTCACCAGCCGGGAGCGCAGGGCGTTGCCTTCGGCCATCAGCGTCAGCCGCTCCCCTACCAGCCAGCCCTGCTGGCCCAGGTTGCCGATGATGGTCTGGCTGAGGCGATGCAACTCGTCTGGGGTCTGCTTGCCGCCACCATGGCCCAGCTGCTCCAGCACCTGTTGCATCTGCTGCCCCTGCAGGGTGAGCCGCCGCCCCTGATGCTCCCGCTCCCCCTCGCTGGTGGCGGAGGCCAGCAGGTGAGATGAGCTCTGGATCTCGCCGCCGAGCCGCGCCAGGGTGCGGGCCAGCTCCTGATCCGCCAGGGTCTGCTGCACCCCCTGCTCCAGCTGGCGCAGGTGGCTGAGCCCGAACCAGCCCAACAGGGAGGCCCCTAGGGTCAGCAGCGCCATCAGGGAGAAGGCCAGCAGCAGCTTGCCACCCAGGCCGGAAAAGATTCTCACGCGAAGCCCCTTGGTTGTGGTCGACTTTGACCGGATAATATGGCCCCACACTTTAACAAAACCCCCGGCCATGCGAAGCGTCTGTCTCTCCCTGTTGCTCCTGCTGCTCCCGGCCTGCGCCCTCGCCTTCGAGGTGGATCACTGGCCGGATGGCGCCTTCGGCGGCAAGCCGGCCCGCCTGAACTGGCAAGGGCCCGCCCCCGTCACCCGCCCCCTGACCCTGTGCGCCCTCTATCCCCATCTGCGCGACGCCTACTGGCTGTCGGTCAATCAGGGCATGGTGGAGGAGGCCAAGCGACTCGGCGTGAAGCTGCGTATCCACGAGGCGGGGGGCTACGGCGCCCTTGCCGAACAGCGCCGCCAGTTGCAGCAGTGCGTGAGCGAGGGGAGCGATGCCATCCTGCTCGGCGCGGTGAGCTACGACGGGCTCGGCGAAGCGATCGGCGCCAGCCCGCTACCGGTGTTCGGCCTGGTCAACGACCTGCCCGCCGGACTGGTCAAGGCCAAGGTGGGGGTCTCCTGGTATCAGATGGGCTGGCAGATGGGCCACTGGCTAGCCAAGCGCCACCCTGCCGGCAGCCCGCCGGTGACGGTGGCGCTCTTTCCCGGCCCGCAGGCGAGTGGCGGCAACAACTTCGTCGAGCCCGGCTTTGCCGCAGCCATCCAGAGCAGCGCCATCAGACTGGTGACCACGGCGCGCGGTGACAACAGCCGCGAGATCCAGCGCACCCTGGTGCAGCAGACCCTGGCCCGCCACCCCGACCTCGACTATCTGGTGGGGGGCGCCATCGCCGCCGAAGTGGCGGTCAACGAGCTGGCCCAGCGCCAACTCATAAAACCCCAAGTGTTGAGCACCTACTTCAGCCACGGTGTGCAGCGCGGCCTGCGCCGGGGCAAGGTCCTGGCCGCCAACAGCGATCAGATGCGCCAGCAGGGACGTCTTGCAGTGGCCCAGGCGGTCTGCCTGCTGCAAAGTCCCGAGGCCGGCGAGCAGCAGTGCCCGCGGGTGATGGGCCCCCCCATCCTGACTCTGGAGGCCCCCCTGGCCAATCCCGCCAACTCTCTGTCCGATGGCACCTTTCGCCCCGTCTACCGGGTCGGCTTCGACGCCAGCGGCAACTAACCAAGTACTCAAGGAGAAGAGATGAACACATTGCATGCGAGCTGCCTGTGCGGCGCCGTGGCCCTGACCCTGCCGGATCAGTTCGACTACATGGGCAACTGCCATTGCTCCGAATGCCGCAAGTTTTCCGGGGCGGACTACGCCTCGGTCGGCGGGCTGGATGGTGACAAGGTGACCATCGCGAAGGGGAGCGAGGCCATCGGCCGCTACCAGAAATCGGACGAGACCAGCCTCGCCTTCTGCCGCCACTGCGGCTCCAGCCTGTTCAGCCAGAAGCGCAGCACGGGCAAGATCAATCTGCGGCTGGGGATACTGGACGAGGCGCCGAGCCAGAAGCCCGCGTTTCACATCTTCGTCGGCTCCAAGGCGCCCTGGCACCAGATAGGGGATGACTGCCCGCAGTTTGACACCCGGCCATCGGCCTGAACGCCCCGCAAAGCAGAGGGTCAGGCGGCCAGCTCGCCGGCAAACAGGTAGCCTTCCCCGTGCACGGTGACGAACAGTTGCGGGTCACGGGGATCCTGCTCCATCTTGCCGCGCAGGCGGCGGATCAGCACGTCTATGGTGCGATCGCTCGGGCCATCACCGCGGTGGCTGGTGAGGGCCAGGATCCGCTCCCGGCTCAGCACCCGCCCGGCGTTGGCGATAAAGGCCACCAGCACCTCGTACTCCGCCTTGGTCAGGCGCACCGGCACCCCGTCACGGCTGAGCTGGCGGCGGGGGATGTCGAAGCGCCAGGGACCGAAGCGCACCGCATCGTCCGCCACCGCCGGCTCGCTCGGCTGGGCTGCGGCCAACGAGATGCGCCATAGCAGGTTCTTGACCCGCACCAGCAACTCTCTCAGTTCAAACGGCTTGGTGACATAGTCGTCGGCCCCCATCTCGAGGCCCACTATCCGGTCCACCGCATCGCTGCGGCCGGTCACCAGGATGATCCCCACCGTGCTGCGGGCGCGCAGCTCGCGGGTCAGCAGCAGGCCATCCTCCCCCGGCAGGTTGATGTCCAGCATCACCAGCGCCACCTCCCGCTCGGCCAGCACGGCCCGCATCTCCTGGCCGTTCTCGACCGCGGTCACCCGATAGCCCTCCCGCTCGAAATAGCCGGTCAGCTTCTCGCGGGTCACGACATCGTCTTCAACAACCAGAATGTGGTGGCTCATGGGCAGGTTCCGCAGGGTTCGACAGAGTTCAACATGGGGGAATTATTCTATTCATAATTTTTCATAAATACCCCTATTTCGTTAATTTTCGGCGGCAGCCCTGTTCACAACGCCTCCCTATCATGGCCTCCATCAAAAAAGCGATGTGAGAGAACATGATGAAAAAACTGTGGCATTTCCTGCGCACCCCCAGCCGCCGCTGGTCGGTATTGGCGCTGGTGCTGGCGGGCGTCGGGGTCACCCTGGCCGGCAGCGTCGGCCTGCACTACGGCTTCGAGAAGACCAGTACCCTCGAGTTCTGCATCTCCTGCCATACCATGAAGGACACCGTCTACCCCGAGTACAAGGAGTCCGTCCACTTCAAGAACGCCTCCGGCGTCCAGGCCATCTGTACCGACTGCCACCAGCCGAAGGACTTCGTCGGCAAGGTGGCCCGCAAGATGGAGGCGGCCAACGACCTCTATCAGCAGTACATAGGCCACAGCATCGACACCCAGGAGAAGTTTGAAGACAGGCGTCTGCACCTGGCCGAGAAGGTGTGGGCCCGCATGAGCAGCCAGAACTCCAAGACCTGCAAGTCCTGCCACAGCTACGACAACATGGACCACGCCAAGCAGTCCCCCGCCGCCGCCCTGGCGATGAAGGATGCCGCCGCCAAGAACATGAACTGCATCGAGTGCCACAAGGGCATCGCCCACGAGCTGCCGAACATGGCGGGCGGCTTCCGTGCCACCTACGCCACCCTGGCAGGCGATGCGCAAGAGGCACCGGCCGCCGAGACCCTCTACACCCTGGGCGAGAAGGATCTCTACGAAAGCGAAGAGAGTACCGATCCGGTCGGCAAGCTGCTGCCCGCCTCCCGTATCGAGGTGGTGGCCCGCAGCGGCGATCGCCTCAAGGTGACCATCGAAGGGTGGCGCGAAACCGAAGGCAAGGGCCGCGTGCTGAGCGAATACATGGGCAAGCGGGTCTTCGTCGCCACCATCCGTGACGAGCTCAGGGCCAACGAGCAGATCCTGAAACAGGAAACCGACAGCGCCACCCATATCGAGTGGGAACAGGTGCAGGTGCAGGCCTGGGTCGATGGCAAGGGCCTCGAATCCTCCCTCAAACCGATCTGGGATTATGCCGGCGAGATGTACAAGTCCACCTGCAACTCCTGCCACGCGGCGCCGGATCCGGCTCACTTCACCGCCAACGGCTGGATCTCGGGTCTCAAGGCCATGTCCGCCTACTACCGCCTGAGCAAGGAAGAGGAGCGCACCCTGCTCAAATACCTGCAAAACCATGCCGCCGATACCGGTGGTCAGGGCAGCCACTAAGTCCGGATTCGAGAAAGGAATAACAAGATGATCAATATTTCCCGTCGTGGTTTTCTGGGTGGCTTGCTGGCCAGCGGTGCCAGCGCCCTGATCGGCCCCTCCCTGCTTGGTCGCGCCGCGATGGCCGCCGAGTCCGGCGAAAAACTGGTGCAGTCCGGCTCCCACTGGGGCGCCTTCCGCGCCCGTGTGGTCGATGGCCGCTGGGTCGAGACCCTGCCGTTCGAGCATGACAAGCATCCGACCGAGATGCTCAAGGCCCTGAGTGAAGTGGTCTACAACCCCTCCCGCATCCGCTACCCCATGGTGCGTCTGGACTGGCTGCGCAAGGGCCACCAGTCCGACACCAGCGAGCGCGGCCAGAACCGCTTCGTGCGGGTGACCTGGTCCCAGGCGCTGGACTTCTTCTATCACGAGCTGGAACGAGTGCAGAAAACCTATGGCCCGAGCGCCCTCTACGCCGGTCACTCCGGCTGGCAGTCGGTCGGCAAGCTGCACTCCGCCGGCGCCATGCTGGGCCGCGCCATGAACCTGCACGGTACCTATCTGGCCAAGGCCGGTGACTACTCCACCGGCGCCGCCCAGGTGATCCTGCCCCACGTGGCGGGCGCCATGGAGGTGTACGAGCAGCAGACTTCCTGGCCCTTGGTGCTGGAGCACAGCAAGACCATCGTCATCTGGGGTTCTGATCCCATCAAGAACCTGCAGGTGGGCTGGTTGGTGCCGGATCACAGCGTCTACGAATACTGGGCACAGCTGAAAGAGAAAGTGGCCAGGGGCGAGATCAAGGTCATCAGCGTCGACCCGGTCAAGTCCAAGACCCAGAAGTACCTCAATTGCGATCAGGTGACCCTGAACCCGCAGACCGACGTCCCCCTGATGCTGGGTATCGCCCATACCCTCTACAGCGAAAAGCGTCACGACGAGGCCTTCCTCAAAAACTACACCACCGGCTTTGACAAGTTCCTGCCCTATCTGCTGGGTACCAAGGATGGCCAGGTGAAGGATGCCGAGTGGGCCTCCGCCATCTGTGGCGTGCCTGCCGAGACCATTCGCGAGCTGGCGCGCACCATGGCCAGCGGCCGCACCCAGCTCATCGGCGGCTGGTGCGTGCAGCGTATGCACCACGGCGAACAGTACGCCTGGATGCTGGTGGTATTGGCCTCCATGCTGGGCCAAATTGGCCTGCCGGGCGGCGGCTACGGTTTTGGCTGGCACTACAACGGCGCCGGTACCATCACCAGCACAGGCCCCATCATGTCCGGCTTCAGCTCCGTCATTCCCGGGGTCAAGCCGCTGCACGACGGCGACTGGAAGGGCTACTCCAGGTTCATCCCGGTGGCCCGTTTCGTCGACTGCATCCTGAACCCGGGCAAGACTATCGCCTTCAACGGTCAGACCATCACCTATCCCCAGATGAAGATGGCGGTGTTCTGCGGCAACAACCCGTTCCACCACCAACAGGATCGCAACAAGATGATCGCCGCCTGGCGCAAGCTGGAAACCGTGGTGAGCGTGGATCACCAGTGGACCGCCAGCTGCCGCTTCGCGGACATCGTGCTGCCGGCCACCACCACTTACGAGCGGGATGACATCGAGCAGTGGGGTTCCCACTCCAACGCCGGCATCCTGGCCATGCACAAGGTGGTCGAGCCGCTGTTCGAGGCGCGCGACGACTACGACATCTTCGCCGATCTCTGCCGTCGCTTCGATCGCGAGGCCGAGTTCACCGGTGGCAAGAGCAAGCTGGAGTGGATCCAGAGCATCTATGACGATGCCCGCCTGCAGGGCCGCGGCATCGGCATCCGCCTGCCCCGCTTCAGCCAGTTCTGGCACGGCGAAGGCTTCGTCAGCTTCCCGGCGGGCCAGCCCTGGGTGCGGCACGAGTCGTTCCGCAAGGAGCCAGATCTGGAGCCGCTGGGCACCCCGTCCGGCCTCATCGAGATCTACTCCAAGACCATCGCCGACTACGGCTACGCGGATTGCCCGGGCCACCCGGTCTGGATCGAGCCTTATGAGCGCTCCCACGGCGGACCGGGCAGCCAGCAGTTCCCGCTGCACCTGCAATCCTGTCACCCGGACAAGCGCCTGCATAGCCAGCTCTGCTCCTCCGATGCCTACCGTGCCACCTACACGGTGCAGGGGCGCGAGCCTGTCTACATGAACCCGCAAGACGCCAGGGCGCGCGGGCTCAAGGACGGGGATCTGGTGCGGGTCTTCAACGGCCGCGGTCAGGTGCTGGCCGGTCTGGTGGTGAGCGAAGACTACGCCCCCGGCGTGGTGCGCATCCAGGAAGGGGCCTGGTACGGCCCCCAGGAGGGCGGCAAGGTGGGGACCTTGTGTACCTATGGCGATCCCAACGTGCTGACCGCGGACATCGGCTCCTCCAGCCTGGCGCAGGCCACCACGGCCCACACCGCCCTGGTGGAGATCGAGAAGTTCCGCGGGCAGGCGCCGGCCGTCACCGCCTTCGGAGCGCCGGAATCCGCCAAGGGCATAGATCCCATGTTCCCGGCACTGTGACCCGAGGGGACGAAAGTCACCCCTTGAGTTTCCTTTATTTTTAAAGTCGTTAGAATCGGGAGCCTCTATGGCTCCCGATTGTCATCCACGGAGGATAAATGCAGGAATTCATGGCTACCAGCGAACGCCGGGCCGAGCTTTACTGGTGGTTCTCCACCCTGTTCGCTGCCGAGCTCAGTGATGCACAGATCGCTGAATACGACACCTACGACGTGCGCAGCTTCTTGAAGAGCCTCTCCACTCTCGATCCCATGCGCGAGGCCGTGGCCGAACTGAACGAGGCCATCGCCCGCCTGCTGGTGCGCCCGGATCGCCAGCTGGAGCTCGCCGCCGACTTCGCCGGTCTGTTCCTGGTGGATCCCAAGCAGGGGGCCCTGCCTTACGAGTCGCTCTATCGCGGCGAGGGCAAGCTGCTGATGCAGGCCCCCATGAGCGAGATGCAGGCCCGCCTCGATCGCCTGGGCATCAACGTCAGCGACAAATACAAGGAGCCTGCCGATCACCTGGCCATCGAGCTGGATCTGATGGGCAACCTCATCATCCGCGCCGCCGAGGCGACCACCGCCGCCCAGCGTGAAAGCTGGCTCGGCGAGCAGGAGTCCCTGCTGCACGGCCACCTGCTGGGCTGGTTCGACAAATTCGAGAGCGCCTGCCGCGCCGCCGACCAGTTCGGCTTCTACGGCGCCAGTGCCCGGCTGCTGGGGGTATTCCTCAAGATGGATGCCAACTACCTCAGCTTGGTCAAACCGGCGCAAGCCGCCGACTAAGCCGATGAAGACAGCCCTGCTCCTGATAGCATGCTGGCTGCTGGCCCTGATCCCGCAGGATCAGGGCATTACTCCCCTCGTCGCCCTGCTGTTCAATCCGGACCGGGAACTCTACGGCACCGCCCAGCTCACCGGCTTCGCCGGCATACTGCTGACCCTCTACCTTGCCAACCTCGGCGTCGAGGTGGTGCTGCGCCGCCGCTTCCAGATAGCGGGCATGCTGGCCCTGCTGGCCGCCTGGATAGACTTCATCCATAGCAGCGGCAGCGAGGCCCACTGGCTGCTGCTCTACGCCATGGCGCTGCCGTTTCACGTGGTCGGCTGGCTGGTCCTGGTGCGCGGCATCCAGGCGTTTGGCCGCCAGAAAGGCTGAAAAAGCGCCAAAACTATTACAAATCATGACAGCCCGATCCCCCCGGTTGCCCTTGTGGCAAGGTCAGCGGGGCAATTGCGGGTAACATTCGCTTACATTCAGCTCCCGTTCAGTTTCACGACAACCGCTATAGTGCCGCTCCTTTTCCGACCGATACAGGAGCATCAGCATGCCTCCACAGGATGCGCGCATCACGGGCCTCGATCTGCTGCGAGGGCTCGTCATCTTCATGGCCGTCTTCGAGCACTACACCGGCTACCTCAACTACTGGTACATCGACTTCTTCAATCGGGAGCACGCCCTGTGGGACAGCTTCTACCTCTCCCACAAGGCGATGGCCGGTCAGCTGCTGCCCATGGATCATCTGACGGCCCAGGTGTCGGCCTGGCTCATCCCCTGGGTCAGCCAGATCTACCTGGCGCTGGCCGCCTTCAACCTCAGTCGCCGTGATCAGGTCAGCTTCAGACCGCAGCTGGGCGGCAAGCTGGTGCTGTTCGCCAGCATCATACTGGTGCTCTATGTGGAAGGACTGGTGATCGCTCCCAACTTCGGCGAGGCGATCTCTTTCTATCCGGTGATGCTGTGGATGTGCCTGCTGGCGCTCTTCTCGCTGGTCTACGCCTGGTTCGGCATCCGCGGCATGTTGCTGCTGACCCTGCTCAGCCTGCTGCTGGATCAGCTCGGCGTGCAGGATCTGCTCGGTCACCTCGACGGCTGGATGAAGCTGCACGTGCACCCCGACTACGAGCTGGATGCCCGCCTCGACCTCTTCATGGCCAGCGGCTGCTTCGGCTTCCTCTACGGCTGGTGCTGGCATCAGCGGCCCCAATGGCGGGACCGCCTCAACACGCTGGTGCTGACGCTCTCGCTGCTGGCGCTGGCCTGCTATCTCATGTTCGGCGAGACCAGCACGGTCGAGCTCAGCGACATCTACGCCAACGAGCACGAACTGGCGATGGACATGATCGGGCGTGCCGGCATCTGGGGAATGGAGTTTCTGGTGATCGGGGCCGTGCTCTGGCTGCATCAACGCAACATTCGCCTCTGCTGGCGCCCCCTCAACTGGATCGGCATGTACTCGCTGACCGTCTTCATCTTCCACAAGAGCATCTTCGTGCACCTGTGGGGCCCGCTCCTGCTGTGGTGGACCGCCCGCCAGGGCACCATACTGCCCAACAACTTCGGCCTCATCATGGCGCTCAGCGCCACCAGCGTGCTGCTCATCTACGCCTTCCAGCGCTCCGGCATCATCTGCCACCTGATGGGCATGCATCAGGATCGGGACTGGGTGCGGCTCTATGGCAACAAATAAGCACTGGCTGGTGCTGCTGCTCCTGGCGCTGCCGGTTTGCGCCAAGGAGCTGGCCATCGGCGGTCAGTGGCAGCTGGACAGCAAGCAGGCGGGCAGCGGCAGCAGCGACAGCTCCCAGTTCTGGGTCGGCTACGAGCGGGAGACCCAGGTCGGCCTCATCTTCGCCGACGGCCAGAGCGCCGGGGTGGCGCTGCCGCTCTACGACAAGAGCTTTATCGCCCTCGGCGTCAGCCCGATGGAGGTGATCGACCGCACCCGCTTCAGCACACTCTGGCGCCTGGGCTGGCAACTGGATGACGATCACCAGCTGACCCTGGGCCAGCTCTATGACGTCAGCGGGCGCTATGGCCAGCTCTGGTACATGGAGCACAGCCTGCCGCTGCCCGCCGGGCTCTCCCTCAATCTCTGGCTGACCCGCGGCAGTCAGGCCCACATGGCCGCCTATGGGGCGAACGAAGGCTTGCGGGACTGGGGGCTCACGCTGGAGCGCAGCTGGTGCTGGCAGCAGTGGCGACTGGGCACCGAGTTCGGCGCCAAGCAGTGGCTCATCAAGGAGCATGACTGGCAGCCGGTGATCAACCTCACCCTGAGCTACCACTTCGGAAAATAACCAAATTGGGGGCAAATGAGCCCCCACCTCTTCCCTCCAGTAGGCTTCATGCCATACTGACAACACCTCAAATGACAAAACAGTCAATTTCGGAGTCCCGTGATGGGGAAAGAGCTTTTCGACGCCATGCCCGATCCGCCGCAGGCGGGGCAGTTGAGCGTGAACGAGCTGCAGCAGCTGTTCGAACTGGCCCCGTTTGGCATAGGCATCTTCGATCGCCACTTTCGCTGCCGCAGCGTCAACCAGACCCTGGCCGACCTCAACGGCCTCTCCCGGGAGGAGCACTATGGCCATACCCTGCGGGAAATCGTCCCGGCCCTGGCCCCCGTGCTGGAGCCCCTGTTCCAGCAGATCATCAGCAGCGGCGTCCCCCGGGTCGAGCTGAACCTGAGCGGCCATACCGCCGCCCATCAGGGCCAGCAACGCCACTGGCAGGCGATCTACAGCCCCATGCTCGACGAACAGGGCGTGCCCGACGGCATTCTCACCATAGTGCGCGACGTGACCGAACAGGTCGAGTCGCAGCGGCGGCTGCAACTGGCCATGAATGCCGGCCGGATCGGGGTGTGGGAGTGGCACGTCAAGGAGGACAGACTGCAGTTTGACGGCCGGGTCGAGCAGCTGCTCGGCACCGCCGCCAGCGAATTTCAGGGGGGAATGGAGCAGTTCATCAAGCGCTTCGACCCCCTCTCTGGCGAGCAGCTCAGGGCGGCGCTCAAGAGCACGGCCCCCATTCATCTCACCCTCGGTTATCTGGGGCCCGATCAGCAGCGAGACTGGGTCGACATCCATGCCGATCACGTGGCGGCCAGCGAACATCTGGGGCGACGCATCACCGGGGTGATCCACGACGCCACCGATCGCTGCACCCAGGAAGACAAGCTGCGCCAGGCCAACGTGGTGTTCGAAACCGCTGCCGAAGGCATCATCATCATGGATGGCCAGCGCCAGATCATCTCGGTCAACCCGGCCTTCTGCAGCATGACCCAGTACGAGGAGGAGGAGGTCGTCGGCAAGTCACCGGAAGCCATCATGCACCCGCGCCGCCACACCGACATCGACTACCCCTGGCACACCCTGCTGCCCGGCAGCCACGCCTGGCATGGCGAGATGATGTGCCTGCGCAAGGATGGCGGCTACTTCACCTCCTGGCAGCATGTCAGCGCCGTCCACGACAGCCGCCACAACACCACCAACTATGTCATCGCCTTCTCCGACATCAGCGCCATTCGCAAGGCCGAGGCACAGCTCAACCACCTCGCCTATCACGATCCCCTGACCGAGCTCGGCAACCGCAACCTGCTGCAGGAGCGGCTTGAGCTGGAGATCAAGACCGCCCACCTCAACCGGCAGCAGCTCGCCTTGCTGTTCATCGATCTGGACGGCTTCAAGCTGATCAACGACACCCTGGGCCACCGGGCCGGAGACGAGCTGCTCAAGCTGCTGGCCGAGCGCATTCGCCGGCTCCTGCACCACAACGACGTGGCGGCCCGGCTGGGTGGCGACGAGTTTCTGGTGCTGATCCCCTACTTCGAACAGCCGGAGGAGCTGGCCAGGCTCGCCGAGCAGCTGCTGGCCCGCCTGCGCGAGCCGGTCGAGCTGGATCACGAGCGGGTGGCCATCTCCGCCAGCATCGGCATCGCCCTCTATCCGGAACACGCCACCACCCCGGACACCCTGGTCAGTGCCGCCGACAGCGCCATGTACGAGGCGAAAAACCAGGGCCGCAACGGTTACCTCTTCTATACCCCGGACATGACGGAACAGACCCGGGAGCGACTGAGCATGGAGCAGGGGCTGTTCCAGGCCATCGAGCAGCAGCAGCTCTGCATCCTCTATCAACCCATGACGGATCTGGCCAGCAACCAGCTGAGCGGGCTGGAAGCCCTGCTGCGCTGGCAACACCCCAGCGAGGGCATGATAGGGCCGACCCGCTTCATTCCGGTGGCCGAGGAGTGCGGTCTCATCGAGCAGATCGGGGAGTGGGTGATGCGTACCGCCTGCCAGCAGGGACAAGCCTGGCTGGCCGCAGGGCTGGCGGTGCCCAGACTGTCGGTCAATGTGTCGGTACGGGAGATGCGCTCGGCAGGTTACGTGGAGCGGGTCGCCGCCATCCTGGCCGAGACCGGTTTTCCGCCACAACGGCTGGAGATAGAGGTCACCGAGAGCATCATCCAGCGGGTCGACCAGAGTCTGCAGCTGTTCAAGCGGCTGAAGGAGCTGGGGGTGCAGATCGCCATCGACGATTTTGGCACCGGCTTCTCATCCCTGAGCCTGCTGAAAAGCCTGCCCATCGATCGGATCAAGATAGACAAGACCTTCGTGCAGGCGCTGCCCGATGACAAGCACAGCCGGGAGCTGTGCCGCACCATCGTCAACCTGGCCGACAGCCTGGGCATGATGGTGACCGCCGAAGGGATAGAGACCCAGGCCCAGCGCCAGTTTCTGCAATCCCTCCACTGTCAGGAGGGGCAGGGCTATCTGTTCAGCCATCCGCTGGCCGAGCCCCATCTGGCGGCGCAGCTGGCATCGGGCAGGAATCACTGGTGCTGAGCCCCGCGCCAGGGGGGTGACAGCCACAGCCAACTCAATCGTTGAAGGTCAGCCTGGCGTCCCACCCTTCGTCCTGCTGCCGGCGTGACTCTTCCAGCAAGGAGTCCTGCGGATAGGAGGACTTTTTCTCCCCGAGGGTGACGGACACCGGCGGCTTGCGCGCCAGCCATGCTTCGCTCAGCTGGCCGCTGATGTGATCCCGCAGTGAGGGTGAATCGGGCTGTGTCGGTGTCAGTTCAAGACCGTTGGCATGGGGGGCGGCCAATGTGGCCTCATCGGTGGCCTTCGGGGCCTCGAACTGCCAGAGGGAGGAGCAAAGAAGCAGGGTCAACACGGGGGCTGTCTCCATCGGTAAAAGCGACGTTTTACCCAATCGGCGATGAATTGTCATCGACGCGACTGTAAGCGGATGTTGCCATCTATCCAAAAGTCTAATTGCCCTCCCCCGCCAAAGGTATAAGTTGTTATCCAATCATTACAAAAATGTATTCAAAGGAGTGACACATGAGCGAGAGCAAGGTCTACCCGGTCAAAGCCCACATCAGCCAGGGCGCCCTGCTGGACAAGGCAGGCTATGAGGCCATGTACCAGGCCTCGGTGCAGAACCCGGATGCCTTCTGGGGCGAGCAGGGCAAGATCCTCGACTGGATGAAGCCCTATACCCGGGTCAAGAACACCTCCTACGATCCGGGCCACGTCTCCATCAAGTGGTATGAAGATGGCCTGCTCAACGTCTCTGCCAACTGCCTGGATCGCCATCTGAGCGAGCGCGGCGACAAGGTCGCCATCATCTGGGAAGGGGACAACCCGGCCGAGGATCGCAAGCTCACCTATCGCGAGCTGCACACCGAGGTGTGCAAGTTTGCCAACGTCTTGAAGGCACAAGGGGTGCATCGCGGCGACGTGGTCTGCCTCTACATGCCCATGGTGCCGGAAGCGGCCATCGCCATGCTGGCCTGTACCCGCATCGGCGCCGTGCACAGCATCGTCTTCGGCGGTTTCTCGCCAGAAGCCTTGGCCGGTCGCATCATCGACTCCGGCTCCACCATCGTCGTCACCGCCGATGAGGGGCTGCGCGGTGGCCGCCCGGTGCCGCTCAAGAAGAACGTGGATGAAGCGCTCACCAACCCGGAGACCAAGGTCAGCAAGGTGATCGTGCTCAAACGTACCGGCGGCAACATCGCCTGGCACAACCACCGCGATCTGTGGTGGCATGAGGCAACGGCTGCCGTCAGCAGCGACTGCCCGCCCGAGGCGATGGGGGCCGAAGACCCGCTCTTCATCCTTTACACCTCCGGCTCCACCGGCAAGCCCAAGGGGGTGCTGCACACCACCGGCGGCTATCTGGTCTATGCCACCCTCACCTTCAAGTACATCTTCGACTACCACGAGGAGGACATCTACTGGTGTACCGCCGACGTGGGCTGGGTCACCGGCCACTCCTACCTGGTCTACGGGCCGCTCGCCAACGGCGCCACCACCATCATGTTCGAAGGGGTGCCCAACTACCCGGCGACCAACCGCATGAGCCAGGTGGTGGACAAGCACCAGGTCACCATCCTCTACACCGCCCCCACCGCCATCCGCGCGCTGATGGCCAAGGGCAACGAGGCCGTTGAGGGTACCTCCCGTTCGAGCCTGCGCATCATGGGTTCCGTGGGCGAGCCCATCAACCCGGAAGCCTGGGAGTGGTACTACCGCACCATAGGCGACGAGCGCTGCCCCATCGTCGACACCTGGTGGCAGACCGAGACTGGCGGCATCCTCATCAGCCCGCTGCCCGGCGTCACCGATCTCAAGCCAGGCTCGGCCACCCGCCCCTTCTTCGGCGTGCAGCCGGCGCTGGTGGACAACATGGGCGAGCCGCTGGAGGGGGCCACCGAGGGCAACCTGGTGATCACCGACTCCTGGCCGGGCCAGATGCGCACCGTATTCGGCGATCACGAGCGCTTCGAGCAGACCTACTTCTCCACCTTCCCCGGCCGCTACTTCACCGGCGACGGTGCCCGTCGCGACGAGGATGGCTACTACTGGATCACCGGCCGGGTGGATGATGTACTGAACGTCTCCGGCCACCGCATGGGTACCGCCGAGATCGAATCCGCGCTGGTGGCTCATCCGAAGATTGCCGAAGCGGCTGTGGTGGGGGTACCGCACGAGATCAAGGGCCAGGGCATCTATGCCTATGTCACCCTGATCGCCGGCGAAGAGCCGAGCCGGGAGCTGCACAAGGAGGTGAAGGAGTGGGTCCGCAAGGAGATCGGCGCCATCGCCACCCCTGACGTGATCCACTGGGCCGAGGGGCTGCCCAAGACCCGTTCCGGCAAGATCATGCGGCGCATTCTGCGCAAGATCGCCACCGGCGAGACCGACAGCCTGGGGGATATCTCCACCCTGGCGGATCCGGGCGTAGTGGACAAACTCATTCGCGAGAAGTCCGAAGCCGCCTGATCCCGTCTGCCTTTTGCCTCCAAAGCCGGCCCTGTGCCGGCTTTGTCATTCCTGCTAGTGAGTGTTTTGACAGCCGACCAGATAGAGCAAAAAACAGACAGATGTAGAGATTAGACCAGTAAAATGCTGCTAATTTTCACGAAATCAATATAATTGCGAAATCTGTGTGCCAGTGCACACCGATTTGAGCAGAAAATGGCTAGATTTCTGGTAGTCCACAAGATAGCTGACAGATAGCAGCATTATCATCGAGGATGTACTCAATATGTCGCAAAAACACCGAATTCTCCTGCTCAACGGGCCGAACCTGAACCTGCTGGGCAAACGGGAACCGGGCATCTACGGCAGCAAGACGCTCGATGAGATCGTCGCCGATCTGACGCTAAGTGCCGGCGAACTCGGGGTCACACTGGAACACCTGCAATCCAACGCCGAACACGAGCTGGTCGGCCGCATCCACCAGGCCATGGGTCAGGTGGACTTCATCATCATCAATCCGGCCGCCTTCACCCACACCAGCGTCGCCATCCGCGATGCGCTGCTGGGTGTGGCCATCCCCTTTATCGAGGTTCACCTGTCCAACGTCCACGCCAGGGAACCCTTCCGTCATCACTCCTATCTGTCTGATGTCGCCAAGGGGGTCATTTGTGGGCTGGGGGCCGATGGCTACCAATTCGCTTTAACCGCGGCCGTGCACCAGTTGCGCGCGGCTTGATAATCACTGATCAGATAAAGAAGAAAGAGAATGCTAATGGATATCCGCAAAATCAAGAAGCTGATTGAACTGGTTGAAGAGTCCGGCATCGCCGAACTGGAGATCTCCGAAGGTGAAGAATCCGTTCGCATCAGCCGCAACTTCTCCGGTCAGGTGACCGCTGCTCCGCAGATGATCATGCCGCAGGTTGCTGCTCCGGTAGCCGCTCCTGTCGCCGCCACCCCGGCCGCCGCAGCACCGGCTGCCGACGCCACCCCGGCCGGTCACCTGATGCGCTCCCCCATGGTCGGTTCCTTCTACCGCTCTTCCAGCCCGGAAGCCAAGCCGTTCGTAGAAGTGGGCCAGCACGTCAATGTCGGCGATACCCTGTGCATCGTCGAAGCCATGAAAATGATGAACCAAATCGAATCCGACAAGGCCGGCGTGATCAAAGCGATCCTGGTTGAAAATGGTCAGGCCGTCGAATTCGACGAGCCGCTGTTCATCATCGAATAAGGGAAATCGCCACCCATGTTGGACAAAGTAGTCATCGCCAACCGCGGTGAAATTGCCCTGCGGATCCTGCGCGCCTGCAAAGAGCTCGGGATCAAGACAGTGGCCGTTCACTCCACCGCCGACCGGGAGCTCAAGCATGTGCTGCTGGCCGACGAAACCATCTGTATCGGCAAACCGGCCAGTACCGACTCCTACCTCAACGTGCCAGCGATCATCGCCGCCGCCGAGGTGACCGGTGCCGTTGCCATTCACCCCGGCTACGGCTTCCTCTCCGAGAACGCCGACTTTGCCGAAGTGGTCGAGAAATCCGGCTTCGTCTTCATCGGCCCGCGCGCCGAGACCATTCGCCTGATGGGTGACAAGGTCTCCGCCATCGAGGCGATGAAGAAGGCGGGCGTACCCTGCGTACCGGGCTCCGACGGTCCGGTTGACAGCGATGCCAAGCACAACGCCGCCATTGCCAAGCGCATCGGCTACCCGGTGATCATCAAGGCCGCCGGTGGCGGTGGTGGTCGCGGCATGCGCGTGGTGCGTAGCGAAGCCGAGCTGGCTGCCGCCATCGCGCTGACCAAGTCCGAAGCAGGCCAGTTCTTCAAGAACGACATGGTCTACATGGAGAAGTACCTGGAGAACCCGCGTCACATCGAGATCCAGGTGCTGGCAGACGGCCAGGGCAACGCCCTCTATCTGGGCGAGCGCGACTGCTCCATGCAGCGTCGCCACCAGAAGGTGGTCGAAGAGGCACCGGCGCCGGGCATCACCGCCGAGATGCGCAAGTTCATCGGTGAGCGCTGCGTGCGCGCCTGTATCGAGATCGGCTACCGCGGTGCGGGTACTTTCGAGTTCCTGTACGAAAACGGCGAGTTCTATTTCATCGAGATGAACACCCGTATCCAGGTAGAGCACCCGGTTACCGAGATGGTCACCGGCGTCGACCTCATCAAGGAGCAGCTGCGCATCGCCGCCGGCCAGCCCCTGTCGATCACCCAGCAGGACATCCGCATCCGTGGCCACGCCATCGAGTGCCGGATCAACGCCGAAGACCCGGCCACCTTCATGCCGTCTCCGGGCCTGATCCAGCGCTTCCACGCGCCGGGTGGTCTGGGCGTGCGTTGGGACTCCCACATCTACGCCGGCTACAAGGTGCCGCCCTACTATGACTCCATGATCGGTAAGCTGATCTGTTACGGTGAAAACCGCGACGTCGCCATTGCCCGCATGCGTCAGGCGCTGGACGAGCTGGTGGTGGAAGGGATCAAGACCAACGTCTCCCTGCAAAAAGAGATCATGAAGGACGAAAACTTCCAGCACGGTGGTACCAATATCCACTACCTGCACAAGAAGCTGGGTCTGTAAGACTCGCGTCCGCAGATCTTCTGCTGAAAAAGGGCCATGGCGACATGGCCCTTTTTTGTTATCCTTGCGCCCCTCGAAATTGTCGGAGGCCAAGGTGAACCGTTTTGCGCTCGCTCGTCGGGAAGCAGCACTCTGCCTGCTGCTGACCCTGCTCTACTTCCTTGCCTGGTATGGCACGGCCTATTTCATCCCCGAAGAGATCGAATTCTGGGATATGCCGCTCTGGTTCCTGCTCAGCTGCATTCTGATGCCGCTGCTGTTCATCGTGCTGTGCGGCCTGATGGTGGATCGCCTGTTCGTGGATATCCCCCTCGACTCCCAGCCCCTCGATGACAAGGAGCCTCCCCATGAATCTTGAGCTGCTGCTGCCGCTGTGCATCTATCTGGTGCTGGTGCTGGGGGTCGGTTTCTGGGCCAGCCGCCACCGGGTGGGCGGTGACTTCGTGCAGGAGTACTTCATCGGCAACCGCAGCATGGGCGGCCTGGTGCTGGCCATGACCCTGGTGGCCACTTACACCTCGGCCTCCTCCTTTATCGGCGGGCCGGGTGCCGCCTACAAGATTGGCCTTGGCTGGGTGTTGCTGGCGATGATCCAGCTGCCCACCGTCTGGCTCACCCTAGGAGTGCTTGGCAAGAAGTTCGCCATCATAGCCCGCCGGGTCAATGCGGTGACCATCAACGACATGCTGTGGGCCCGCTACCAGAGCAGGGCCGTAGTGGTGCTGGGCTCGGTCACCATCATCCTCGCCTTCATCGCCACCATGGTGGTGCAGTTCATCGGCGGCGCCCGCCTGCTGGAGACCGCCACCGGCCTCTCTTATCAGCAGGGGCTGTTCCTGTTTGCCGGCTGCGTGCTGCTCTACACGGTGATCGGCGGCTTTCGCGCCGTGGTGATGACCGATGCGCTGCAGGGGATCATCATGCTGATCGGCACCGGCGCCCTGCTGGCGGGGATCCTGATCGCGGGGGATGGCTTGCCCAACCTCATCCACCAGCTCAAGGCGATCGATCCCAAGCTGGTGAGCCCGCAGGGGGCCGGCGACATGCTGACCCAGCCCTTCATGCTGAGCTTCTGGGTGCTGGTCTGCGTCGGGGTGGTGGGACTGCCCCACTCGGCCCTGCGCTGTTTTGGCTATCGCGACAGCAAGGCGCTGCATCGCGGCATCCTGATCGGCACCATCGTCAGCGCCTTCCTGATGTTCGGCATGCACCTGGCCGGGGCGCTGGGCCGCGCCATCCTGCCCGGCATGGACAGCCCGGACAAGATCATGCCCTCACTGATGATGGAAGTGCTGCCCCCCTGGCTGGCCGGGGTCTTCTTGGCGGCCCCCATGGCGGCCATCATGTCCACCATCGACTCCCAGCTGATCCAGGCCTCCGCCACGTTGGTGAAGGATCTCTACCTCAACTACCTGAGCCCGGAGAAGGCCGGCCAGGAGAAGCTGGAGGTACGGGTGCCGCGCCTCTCCCTGCTCTGCACCCTGATCCTGGGTACCCTGGTGCTGCTGGCGGCGCTGCAGCCCCCCGAGATGATCATCTGGCTCAACCTGCTCGCCTTCGGTGGTCTGCAGGCGGTGTTCCTCTGGCCGCTGGTGCTCGGCCTCTACTGGTCACGGGCCAACGGCCCGGGCGCCCTGGCCAGCATGGTGTGCGGCATCCTCTGCTACGCCGTCCTGAGCCAGTGGGGGATCAAGCTGGCCGGTCTGCACGCCATCGTGCCGAGCCTGGCGCTGGGGCTGGTCGCCTTCGTGCTGGTCAGCCTGCTCACCCCGGCTCCAAGCCAGAGCGTGCGGCGGCTCTTCGAACCTTGTTCAGCAATGGATTAATAAAGGGTTCCGAAACTATCCCAAAATGGGTGCTTTAAGGGTAAACTGTGCGCCATGTCACAAAATAGTGCACCCTTATGCCCGTCCAGAACGCCAGACAGATCCTGACCCAAGCCCTGCAGCGACTCGGTTACGCCCTGTTGCTGCCGGTCTCCATCCTGCCGCTGGCGGCCCTGCTCTATCGGCTCGGCCAGCCGGATGTGCTGGATCTGGCGGTACTCTCCCTCACCGGTCGCGCCCTGTTCAGCCAGATGCCGCTCATCTATGCGGTGGCCATCGCCTTCGGGCTGAGCCGCCAGGGTGAGGGGAGCCAGGCGCTGGCCGGGGCGGTCAACTTCCTGCTACTGAGCTCGGCGCTCGGCACCCTGGCCCCCGGCCTGCACAGCGACATGATCTGCGGCCTGCTGGCGGGATTGACCACCGCCATCGTCTACCCCTGGCTCAAGCGCCACCCCATGCCCCACTGGCTGCGGCTGATCAATGGCGATTTCACCAGCCTGCTCGCCTCGGCGCTGGCCTGCCTGCTGCTGGCCTTCCCCCTCGCGCTGCTCTGGCCGCTGCTGGAGCAGGGCATCACCCTGCTCGCCTCCGAGCTGCTCACCACCCCGTTCGGCGCCTTCTGCTACGGCGTGCTGAACCGGCTGCTGATCCCGCTCGGTCTGCACCAGGTGCTGGGCAGCCTCATCGGGCTGGGGGAGAGCAACCTGCAGGCGCTGGCCAGCGCCCAGCCGCTGCACGAAGGCTATGTGGCCGGGCTCTACCCCATCATCATGTTCGGCCTGCCTGGCGCCTGCTTCTCCATCTGGCTGCACCGCCAGCGCATGCAGCGGCTGCCGCAAGGGGGGCTGCTGCTCACCCTGGCGCTCACCTCGGCGCTGGTGGGGATCACCGAGCCCATCGAGTTCCTGTTCGCCTTCACCGCCCCCTGGCTGTTTCTGGCCCACGCCCTGCTGACCGGATTGTCGCTCGCCACCTGCAGTGCGCTCGGCATCAAGGTGGGCAGTTACTTCTCCGCCGGCCTGCTGGATCTGGTGCTGAGCTACCACGCCGGCGAGCACAGCTTCTGGCTCATTCCGGTCGGCATCCTGTTCTTCGTCGCCTACACCTTGCTGTTTTATCAGCTGCTGGAGCGCACGCCCCTCAGCCTGCCGAGCAAGCCCATCGCGCCGGAGCACCCGCGCCTGGCCAGTGTCGCCCCCTCCGATCCCCAGATGCTGGCCATCCAGTACCTCAAGGTGCTGGGGGGCATGGACAACCTTCAGGCAATGAGCGTCTGCCTCACCCGCCTCAGCCTGCGGGTACGCGACATCTCGCTGGTGGATCAATCCCGCCTGCTGGGGCTGGGCTGCCTCTCCTGGATCCAGCTCAACGACCATCAGCTGGTGCTGGTGCTGGGCCCCAACGCCAGCCTGATCGAGGGGCAGATCCGCATGCTGGCGGAACGCCAGTCGGTGCCACTCGGCCTCAAGCCCAATCAGGAGTCGGCCGGCCAGAGCGGCTGGTAGCCTCAAGCAAACGGCAAGCGCTCGGCCACAAAATCCATCAGGCTGCGCAGGGCGGGGGCCAGGTGCTCCCGGCTCGGGTAGATGAGATAGAAGGGGTTGGGCGGCACGGCGAGCTCGGGCAACACCTTCTGCAAGCGGCCACTCGCCAGATCCCCTTCGCAGACGTGATGGGGCAGCAGGGCAATTCCCCCTTCATTGATGGCCAGCTCCCGCAGCGCCAGCAGGCTGTTGCTGATGCAGGCCCCCTGCGGCCGCCAGCCCCCCTCCTGCAGCGGCCACACCGGCAACGACGTGTGCACCAGGCAGGCGTATCGACCCAGCTCGCTCAGCTGTTGCGGCATGCCGTGGGCCGCCAGATAAGCGGGTGCCGCCACCAGATGGCGCGGCACCTGACCGATGCGCCGGCAGATGAGGCTGGAGTCTTTCAGCGGCGCCGCCCGCAGCGCCAGATCGTAACCCTCCCCCACCAGGTCGAGCTGTTCATCGCAGAGGGTCAGCTCCAGCACCACCTCGGGATAGAGGGCCCGAAACTCGGCCAGGATCCGGCCGAGCAGCAGGGTGCCGGTGGCCTCCGGCGCGGTGATCCGCACCCGCCCGGCCGGGGCCGCGCGCAGCCGCGCCATCGCCAGATTGGCGCTGCGGGCCAGCGCCAGCAGCGCCCGGCACTGCTCCACATAGACCTCTCCCTGCGGGGTCAGGCTCAGCCGGCGGGTGGTGCGCTGCAACAGGCGCACCCCGAGCTGGGATTCGAGCCGCGAGATCTTCTGGCTGACCGAGGATTTGGGCATGCCAAGCAGCTCGGCCGCGCCGGTAAAACTGCCCTGCTCCACCACGGTGGCAAACAGCCCCATCAGCTCCAGTTCGACATTGTTCATATATTCAAACAGTCTTTACCAATTACCCATCTTAATCTGAATAATCAACCAGACTAGAGTGGCTGGCAATCCCCATCCAACCGATTTGAAAGGAACTGCCATGAAAGCCATCGCCCTGACCCACTATCTGCCGAGCGATCATCCCGACTGCTTCATCGAGGCCAATCTGGCCGACCCGACGCCGGGCCCGCGCGACCTGCTGGTGCGGGTCAACGCCACCTCCATCAACCCGGTCGACACCAAGGTGCGCGCCCCCAAGGCCAAGATCGAGAGCAGCCCGCGGGTGCTGGGCTGGGACGCCGTGGGCGAGGTGATCGCCGTCGGCCCTGAGGTGACCCTGTTCAAGGCGGGCGACCGGGTCTGGTATGCCGGCGACATCAGCCGCCCCGGCAGCAACAGCGCCCTGCAACTGGTGGATGAGCGCATCGCCGCCCTCGCCCCCGCCAGCCTGAGCGACCTGGAAGCGGCCGCCCTGCCGCTCACCGCCATCACCGCCTGGGAGACCCTGTTCGAGCGCATGAGCCTCAGCCGCGAAAGCCGCGGACGGCTGCTGATCATCGGCGGTGCCGGCGGGGTCGGCTCCATCGCCATCCAGCTGGCCCGCCAGCTCACCGGCATGGAGGTGATCGCCACCGCCTCGCGCCCCGAAACCCGGGCCTGGTGCCTGCAGATGGGGGCCCACCAGGTGGTGAGCCATCACCAGTTGCAGGAGGAGCTCACCGCCCTCGGCATCAACCAGGTGGACGCCATCTTCTGCACCAATGCCACCGAGCAGCACTGGGATGCCATGGCCAGCCTCATCAGCCCGTTCGGCCATATCTGCACCATCGCCGAATCGAGCGAGCCCTGGGATCTCTCCCTGCTCAAGAGCAAGAGCGTCACCTTCAGCCAGGAGTTCATGTTTACCCGCTCCCTGTTCCAGACCCCGGACATGATCGAGCAGCACAACCTGTTGGGGCTGGTCGCCGCCCTGGTGGATCAGGGCGTGGTCAAGAGCACCCTCAGCAAGGTGGTACCCGAGCTGACCCCGACTACCCTGGCTCAGGCCCATGCCGAGGTGGAAGCCGGCCGCATGGTGGGCAAGCTGGTGATCGACATGAGCCGGTTCGGCAACTAATCCCTTATGGGTAAAAACTGCACCATCATGGGGTGAACTCACCAGTGACAAGCCCCATCACAGCACAGCTCACATCAGGCAACAGACAGTCACCACGCAGCCTCACCATAAAAAAGCCAAAAAAAGGGGCCATCCCGCCGGGATGGCCCTAAATACCTGAACGTTGGGGTAACAATCACACACATATCCTTATGCAGGACCTCTGTACCTTTGCAGCTAGTGTGCCAA
>NZ_JBFOCR010000020.1:213106-348732 GCF_040907935.1 Aeromonas sp. s2
TCCCCGCTTGCTTCCCCCATTTTGCACTGCCACCAGGGTCTGCAGCCCCTGGCCACTCTGCAGGCAAAAAAAAAGCCACCCGAAGGTGGCTGAAAAAGATGACGGAACTTTCCTAGAGCAAAGCATTCAGCGGGAACAGGTTGCTTCCCGTCACCCAATGAGGAATACATGAACCGTGCCAATTCGGCAAAGTCCCCATCCTCCACCACACTGCATGGGCAAACCACGACAGCACACGCCCATGATGATAGAATCCCGCGGTTTCACATTTATGAAGAGTCGACGCCATGCCCTGGATACAAATTCGAATCAACGCCACTGCCAAGACCGCAGACAAGGTGAGCAACATGCTGCTGGGGCGTGGTGCCCAGGCGGTGACCTTTATGGATGCCAAGGATGTGCCCGTCTATGAACCCATGCCGGGCGAGACCCCGCTGTGGGGCGAGACCGAAGTGATGGGGCTGTTTGACGCCGAAACCGATCCGGCGCCCACCATCGCCTTCTTCCAGCAGATCTTCGGCGAAGACGTGGGCTACAAGGTGGAGCAGCTGGAAGACAAGGACTGGGTGCGCGAGTGGATGGATCACTTCCACCCCATGCAGTTCGGCGAGCGGCTCTGGATCTGCCCGAGCTGGCGCGACGTGCCAAACCCCGATGCGGTCAACGTCATGCTGGACCCGGGTCTGGCCTTCGGTACCGGTACCCACCCCACCACGGCGCTCTGCCTGCAGTGGCTGGACGGGCTGGATCTGGCTGGCAAGACAGTGGTCGACTTTGGTTGCGGCTCCGGCATCCTCGGCATCGCCGCCCTGAAACTGGGCGCGGCCCGGGTCATCGGCATCGACATCGATCCGCAGGCCATCCAGGCCAGCCGTGACAACGCCGAGCGCAATGGCGTCGCCGATCAGATCGAACTCTATCTGCCGGCGGATCAGCCGCAAGATGTCGAAGCGGACGTGGTGGTCGCCAACATTCTGGCCGGCCCGCTGCGCGAGCTGGCGCCGCTTATCGCCGGCCACGGCAAGGCGGGCAGCCTGATGGCCCTCTCCGGCGTGCTGGAAAGCCAGGCGCCAGAGCTGGAGACCATCTACGGCCAGTGGTTCGAGATGGACCCGACCGCCGTCAAGGAAGAGTGGTGCCGCCTCTCCGGCCGCAAACTCGGCTGATAAGCAACAAGCCACGGCGGCTGCCAACCCATCGGCCGCAAGCTCGGCTGATAAGCAACAAGCCACGGCGGCTGCCAACCCATCGGCCGCAAACTCGGCTAAGCGGCACTTGCCAAACTATCAACGGGGCTCCCACACGGGAGCCTCGTCTGTTTTCAGCCCGCCGGCGGCAGCCGCTTCTTCGCTGATTCCACCACCCAGCGCCATCCATGCTCATTTGACCACACAGCTCACCCCGTTTCCGGTAGGATAGGCCGCCAGTCCCCCTGCGACACGGAGTGCTTATGCGGATTGCCATACTGGACGACTATCAGGATCAGGTGCGTCATCTGCCCTGCTTTACCCGCCTGGCGGGCCACGACATCACCATTCTCACCCGAAGCGAACCTGACCCCGAGCGCCTTGCCGCCAAGCTGGCAGGGGTGGAGGCGCTGGTGCTCATCCGTGAGCGCACCCGCATCGACGAAGCCTTGCTGCGCAGGCTCCCCTCCCTTCGGCTCATCAGCCAGACCGGCAAGATCAGCCAGCATATCGACCCCCTCCTGTGTCAGCGCCACGGGGTGGCCGTCGCCGAAGGCATCGGCAGCCCCGTGGCGCCCGCCGAGCTCTGCTGGGCCCTCATCATGGCGGCCTCCCGCCACCTCCCGGCCTATTGCCATGCCCTCGCCCAGGGGCAGTGGCAGCAATCTGGCACGCTGGGGCTGGGGCGTACCTTGCAGGGGCTGACGCTCGGCATCTGGGGCTACGGCAAGATTGGCAAACTGGTGGCCGGTTACGGTCGGGCCTTCGGCATGTCGGTGCTGATCTGGGGCAGCGAGGGCTCCCGCCGGCAGGCCGAGCAGGATGGCCATGCCAGCGCCTGTGACAAAGAGAGCTTCTTTCGCGAGGCCGACGTCCTCTCTTTGCATCTGCGCCTGAACGAGGCCACCCGTGGCTGCGTGACCCGCGCCGATCTTGCGCGGATGAAAGCGGACTCCCTGCTGGTCAACGTCAGTCGGGCTGAGCTTGTCGAGCCCGGCGCCTTCTATGCCGAACTCGTCGCCAACCCGACCCGGCGTGCAGCCCTCGACGTGTTCGATGCAGAGCCCGCCACGGCGCAGAGCGAGCCTTTGCTGCGCCTGCCCAATGTGCTGGCGACGCCTCATCTTGGCTATGTGGAGCGCAACAGCTACCAACTCTACTTTCAGGCCGCCTTTGACAACCTGATTGCCTTTGCCGAGGGCAGGCCGACCAATCTGGTGCTGCCCGTAGCGGGCCGCTGATCACGGTTATCCGGCGACCGGGCCGCTAGCATGTATAACCTAGGCGCCACAAAGACAAGCCACAGGAGCTCCCATGACCGAGTACGACAAGATGATCGCCAGCCAGCTTTACAACTGCATGGCACCGGAACTGGATCTGCTGCGCCGGGAGACGGCCCGCCTGTACCGCCGCTTCAATCGCAGCGACGAGGGGGATGAACAGCTGGCGCTGCTGCAGCAGATCGTCGGTGAGCTGGCCCAGGGCGCCTTTATCTGCCCACCCCTCTACTGCACCTATGGCCGCCACATCCATCTTGGCGAGCGCAGCTACATCAACATGGGGGCCACCCTGCTGGACAATGCCCCCATTCGCATCGGCGCCGAGGTAATGATTGGGCCGAACGTGCAGATCTACACCGCCGCCCATGCGCTGGACGCCGATGAACGGATCCAGGGGGTGGAGACCGCGCTGCCGGTCACCATCGAGGACAGGGTCTGGATTGGCGGTGGCGCCATCCTGCTGCCCGGCGTCACCATAGGGCGGGAGGCCATCGTGGGCGCCGGAGCCGTGGTCACCAAAGATGTGCCAGCCGGTGCCCGGGTGGCCGGCAACCCGGCCCGCGTGCTGCCCGCCAAAGGCAAGACGCAGGCGAGCTAGCAGCACGTACCGAGAACCACCCGTAAAAGGTGGGTTTGCCGGTATCAGGGAGTTAAGGGGACCGGCACCTGAAAAACACCCATAAAAATGAAGCCCAATGTCATCAAGACGTTGGGCTGTAAAAAGGTGCTACGGAATTGCGACTCTCATCGCAGAAAATTAGAAGGGGTCACCTTCTAAACTGGCACAGGGATATTAACGAGGCGCAAACGTTTTACATAGCGTAATAAACCAGGATTGAGAACGGCATCTCACTATTTAAAAAATTCCCTGCCAGCCACGGCCTCCCTCTTGGCAATCCTTCAAATATCAGTACAGCCTGTCGCCAGAAACAAAAAAGCCCTGACAAGTCAGGGCTTTATCGACAGTTCATCGGACTAGAAGCGGCGCACGAATTCGCTCACCGGCAGCTCGCGCAGCTTGCGGGCCTCCAGCATGGGGGTGCCAAGGTAGAGGAAGCCCACCAGCTGATCGTCTGTGCCAAGGCCAAGGCCGGCCTGGATCTGCTCGTCAAAGATAAACCAGCCGGAGCGCCAGATGCCGTTGAAGCCCTGGGCCTGGGCCGCCATCTGCATCGCCATCAGGGCGCAGCCGGCGGAAAGCTCCTGCTCCAGTCGCGGCACCTTGGGGTGCTCCTGATGGCGGGTCGCCACCGCGATCACCAGCGGTGCGCGCAGCGGTGCTTCCCGGCACTTCTTGATGCTCTCTTCATCCTCACCGCGGCTACGAGCGGCTTCCGCCAAAAGGGTGCCCAACCGCTCGCGGCCCTCCCCTTCGAACAGGATGAACTGCCAGGGGGTCAGGGTGCCGTGATCCGGCGCCCGCAACCCGGCCTTGAGGATATTGTCGAGTACCTCACCGCTCGGGGCGGGCTCGGCCAGACGGCCACAGGAGTGGCGGTTGAGCAATAACGTCAGTGCATCCATCAAAATCTCCTTCATTGAGAAAAGGTCGGGCCCGGGCTCAGAATGACCTGGAAAGATTGAGCCTCCATTCCCAGACATTCAGCCCCCCCTGACCCAGGCTGAGATAACCGGTACTGGCCGTGACCGTGGTGTCTCCACCCAGCAGAGTGCGCAGCCCGACCCGCATAGTGCCGCTCAACGGCTGGGTGCGGGCCATGTCCAGATTGCCCGTCAGGATATAGCCATCGTTAGGTCTCTCAAAGCCATAATCGAGACCCAGTTCCCCATAAGGCATCACCGGCACACCATCGCGGGTATGATAGAGCCGGCTCAGCTCCAGCGTCCCCGTCATGTTGCCCTGGTTGTAACTGTCGCTCCCCCGTTCCAGCTGCAGGGGCAGGCCACGGTAATCCCCTTGCAACCGATAGCCGTCACTGCGGCCATGACTGTAACTGATCGCGAGTCGGGGACGGAGGGTGAACGCGTCCCACTCGAACTGGGCCGAGCCCCCCAGGTTGCCGCTCACGGACGTCGAACCGTAGTCACCGCTGAGAAACAACAAGCCTTGCTCGTTGTCCATCCAGCCATACATCAGGGTCGCATCCAGCATCCAGCGTTTCGACAATTGATAAGTGAAGTAGGGGCTCAGATTGTAGCCCCCTGCAGCCAGCCTCATTCCCCCTTCGAAGGCACTTGCCTTGCTGTCGAGTCGGGAGACGGCAAATCCCAGCGACATAGCCTGATCGAGACGAGTCTCTGCCCCCAAGGTAAACACATTGGTACTGCCGGACAGATCGCTCCCTTCCCGGTGATCCGCTATGTCGTAGTAGACCTCGTCCCCCCACAAGGCCCAGCGTCTGGGCTGTGGCTGCCCCACCACAACCACAGCCTCCCGGGAAGAGGGACAATCCGGATATCGATCGCGCAGAGTGGGCGGCAGCTGTGCTCGCTCGTCTGCCATGACGCACAATCTGGTTTCATTCCAGGCGCGCTCGCTCGCCAGCTCTCCGGCCGGATGCGTTACCATCGGGAGCACAGGTGTGGGCAGCAGACCTGTGGGCGGCTGTAAAACTCCGGGTCGAGTCGGCATCACTCCCTGCGGCGGCAGAGTGCCAACCGGCGGTGTTACGCCGCCGGGCAGGGTCGGCATCATCCCCTGTGGCGGTAAAGTGCCCACCGGCGGTGTTACGCCGCCGGGCCGGGTCGGCATCATCCCCTGAGGCGGCAAAGTGCCCATCGGCGGTGTTACGCCGCCGGGCCGGGTAGGCATCATCCCCTGTGGCGGTAAAGTGCCCACCGGCGGTGTTACGCCGCCGGGCCGGGTCGGCATCATTCCCTGCGGCGGCAAAGTGCCCACCGGCGGTGTTACGCCACCGGGCCGGGTCGGCATCATCCCCTGTGGCGGTAAAGTGCCCACCGGCGGTGTTACGCCACCGGGCCGGGTCGGCATCATCCCCTGCGGCGGCAAAATGCCCATCGGTGGTGTTACGCCGCCGGGCCGAGTCGGCATCATCCCCTGCGGCGGCAAAGTGCCCATCGGCGGTGTTACGCCACCGGGCCGGGTCGGCATCATCCCCTGTGGCGGCAGAGTACCTATCGGCGGTGTTACACCGCTCTCGGGAGGCAAAACAGCGATAGGAGGGAGCGGCCTGGTCGGCAGAGTGGGCGGAGTGAAATTACCGGGAAAGGTGAAATGTCCATTTTGCTGGTTATCCGTATCGAGCAGGACTCGTTTACCTGATGTCGTATCCAGATAGGCATATAGCTTGTGGGTGCCGCCGTTTTGTACCTCGGGTGACAGGGTCAGATGCAGGCCTCTGCGGTCCTGACTCCAGTTGTCATAGACTTGCCCCTGCTTGGCCGACTCCACCTCAAACTGGCCGGATGACACGGCTGAGAGCCAGACCGAATGCAGTTGATCGCTGGTCCAGCCAAGAAAGATCAATCTGCCGGCAGGATCCGCCAACGCCGGTGAGCAATACAGCATCACCGCCAATGCGACTGAGCCAACACGAGGAGCAGGGTTGCAGACTGGGTGTATGGGTGTTGCCGGGCACATGGTAATGTCCTTATTGCCTTGTCCGGGAGAGGGGATTGGCCGACACGTTCAGGCCAATAGTGGCACCAAGGGGGCATATCTGGCTTGCTGAGCCTGCCCCCGTCTGGCGGTACATCCCTCATGACGCCAGACAGTTATTTGTTGACCCTATGTTAATTTCAGTCAAGCCACAAGCGCCGGCTCTGTCAGAGCAAGGAGATTTCCTATGCAAAGAGGGGCTTGTCGCCCCTCTCGCTTTCCCGTGCCTGAACCTCTTCTAGATGAGGGCTGCCAGCTCGGCCCCCTGACGGATGGCGCGCTTGGCGTCCAGCTCGGCGGCCACGTCGGCCCCGCCGATGATGTGCACCGGCTTGCCCGCCGCCTGCAGACCGGCCTGCAGCTCCTTGAGCGGCTCCTGGCCGGCGCAGATGATCACCTGATCCACCGGCAGGCACTGCTGCTGGTCGCCCACCCGGATGTGAAGCCCCTCGTCGTCGATGCGCAGATACTGCACGCCGGAGAGCATCTCCACCTTGCGGTTCTTCAAGACGGTGCGGTGGATCCAGCCAGTGGTCTTGCCCAGGCCATCGCCCACCTTGCTCTCCTTGCGCTGGAGCAGCCAGATCTGGCGCTCGGGGGCGTCGATCACCGGGGTCGTCAGACCGCCGCGCTCGCCGAGCTGCTTGTCGATGCCCCACTCCTTGAGCCAGTGATCCCGGCTCTGGCCCCCATCCGCCCGTTTTTCCACCAGATATTCGGCCACGTCGAAGCCGATGCCGCCGGCGCCGATCACCGCCACCTTCTCGCCCACCGGCTTGTGATCCCGCAGCACGTCCAGGTAACTCAGCACCTTGGGATGCTCGATACCCGGAATGTTGGGGGTGCGCGGGCGGATACCGGTGGCGAGGATCACCTCGTCAAAGCCGCCGCCAAGCAAGCTCTCGGCACTCTGGCGCTGGCCCAGATAGAGCTCGACGCCGCACTTCTCCAGCCGCTTGGCAAAGTAGCGCAGGGTTTCGTGAAACTCCTCCTTGCCCGGGATCTGCTTGGCGAAGTTGAACTGGCCGCCGATTTCGCTCGCCTGATCGAACAGGCTCACCTGATGGCCGCGCTCGGCGGCGTAGCAGGCAAACGCCAGCCCGGCCGGACCGGCCCCCACCACCGCCAGCTTCTTGGGCTGAGGCACCCGGCCGAAGTTGAGTTCGGTCTCGAAGCAGGCGCGCGGATTGACCAGGCAGGAGGCCCGCTTCTGCTTGAAGATGTGGTCGAGGCAGGCCTGGTTGCAGGCGATGCAAGTGTTGATCTCGTCCGCCCTGTCTTCGGCCGCCTTGATGACGAATTCGGGGTCCGCCAGGAAGGGGCGCGCCATGGAGACCATATCCGCCTCGCCGCCCGCCAGAATGCGCTCGGCCACCTCGGGGGTGTTGATGCGGTTGGTGGTGATGAGCGGCACCTTGAGGTGTTTTTTCAGCTCGGCGGTCACCCAGCTGAAGGCGCCGCGCGGCACGCTGGTGGCGATGGTGGGAATACGCGCCTCGTGCCAGCCGATGCCGGTGTTGATGAGGGTGACCCCCACCTGCTCCAGCGCCTTGCCGAGCGCAATCACCTCTTCCAGGGTCGAGCCCTGCTCCACCAGATCCAGCATGGAGAGGCGGAAGATGATGATGAAATCCGGCCCGACCCGCTCGCGGATGGCGCGGACAATCTCCACCGGGAAGCGCATGCGGTTTTCGCTGCTGCCGCCCCAGCCGTCGGTGCGCTTGTTGGTGCGCTCGCAGATGAACTGGTTGATGAGGTAGCCTTCCGAGCCCATCACCTCGACCCCGTCGTAGCCCGCGCTCCTGGCCAGTTGCGCGGTGGAGGCGAAGTCGCGGATGGTGCCGCGGATCTGCCGTTCGCTCATGGCGCGCGGCTTGAACGGAGAGATGGGGGCCTTGAGGGCACTCGGCGCCAAGCTGAACGGATGATAGGCGTAGCGGCCGGCATGGAGGATCTGCAGCGCTATCTTGCCCCCTTCCTGATGCACCGCACTGGTCACCTTCTTGTGCTTGGCCACCTGCCAGGGAAAGCTCAGCTGGGATCCGTGAGGCACCAGTCGGCCACGCAGGTTGGGGGCGATGCCGCCGGTCACGATGAGGCCGACCCCGCCCCGGGCCCGCTCGCCATAGAAGGCGGCCAGCTTGTCAAAGCCCCCCTTCTCCTCTTCGAGGCCGGTGTGCATGGATCCCATCAACACGCGGTTGCGCAGCTGGGTAAAGCCCAGATCGAGGGGGGTCAGCAGGGTCGGGTAACGGCTCATCATGAACTCCTTGTCGGGGCCGGGCTGGATGGCACCACGCCCATCCCCCGCCGTCCGGACTCAGGCCTGGAACAAGGCGGCAGCATGGGTGGGCGGCTCACAGGGCCTCCAGTTAATTTTTTGTTATCAAACCGAGGCTAGAGTAAAGAATCAAAAATGCTTTTTCAAACAAATGTTTGGACAATTTTTCGGCGAACAGACGTGTTCCGAACTCACCGGCTCCAATCCTCTCCAAGCGGAAATGGCATTTCACCGGCCAACTGGTTAATAATGGCGCTTCCCTCCCCATTAACAGGGCGATAACGCGACTATGTCTATTTTCAAAGGTCTGGGTTGGCTGTTTCGCAGCCTGTGGCGCCTGCTCAATTTCACCCGGCTGATGCTGGTCAATCTGCTGTTTCTCGTCGTGGTCTTGATCATCGTTTTCAGCGTCAGCCAGAAAGAGGCCCCCAGCGCCCCCATCGAAGGGGCCCTCACCCTCAATCTCTCCGGCGTACTGGTGGAACAGCGCTCGCAAACCGATCCCACTGTGCAGCTGCTGCGCCAGGTGGACAACAGCGACGATCTGCCCAGCGAGATCGTCCTCTCCGATCTGCTGTGGGCCATCAAGAACGCCAAGGATGACGATCGCATCAAGGCACTGGTGATCAAGCCCCAGGGGCTGCAGGGCACCAGCTTCTCCAAGCTGCAGGAGGTGGCGAACGCCATCGATGCATTCAAGGAGAGCGGCAAGCCGGTCATCGCCATGGCCGACTTCTACACCCAGGGCCAGTACCTGCTGGCCGCCCACGCCGATCACGTGCTGCTCAACCAGAGCGGCGCCGTGGTGATCGAGGGGCTCGGCGTCTACCAGACCTACTACAAGTCGGCGCTGGAGAAGCTCAACATCACCCCGCACGTGTTCAAGGTCGGTACCTACAAGTCTTTCGTCGAACCCTATACCCGCGACGAGATGTCCCCCGAGAGCAAGGAGGCGAACCAGCGCTGGCTGGATCAGCTGTGGCAATCCTATGTGGCCGACGTGGCCGAGCAGCGCGAAATCGAACCGGACGCCGTGGCACCGGGCAAGGATCGCTTCCTCGAGCTGCTGCGCAAGGCCGGCGGCAATGCCGCCAACTACGCCCTCGACAATGGTCTGGTGGACCAGCTGGCGACCCGCGACGAGATGACCCAGGCGGTGATCAAGGAAGTGGGCGAGAGCGATGACCACGGCTGGAAGGGGGTTGGCCTCAAGGAGTACCTGGCCGCCATTCCGAACCAGTATCCCCAGAGCGGCAAGGATGAGGTGGGCCTCATCGTCGCCAGCGGCGCCATCATGGATGGCGTCCAGCCTGCCGGCACCATCGGCGGTGACAGCCTCTCCGATCTGCTGGCCGATGCCCGCCGTGACGACAAGGTGAAGGCCGTGGTGCTGCGGGTCGACAGCCCCGGCGGCAGCGCCTTCGCCGCCGAGCAGATCCGCGCCGAGCTGCTGGCCCTCAAGCAGGCCGGCAAGCCGGTGGTGATCTCCATGGGCAGCTACGCCGCCTCCGGCGGTTACTGGATCTCCGCCGATGCGGACAAGATCTTCGCCTCCCCCACCACCCTCACCGGCTCCATCGGGGTGTTCGGTATGTTCGCCACCATCGACAAGGCGCTCTCCCAGTACGGGGTGCACACCGACGGCGTCGGCACCACCGACTATGTCGGCGTCGGCCTGACCCGCGCCCTGCCGGAACACGTCGGCCAGGCGATCCAGCTGAACGTGGAGGATACCTACCAGCGCTTCGTCGGTCTGGTGAGCAAGGGCCGCGGCCTGAGCCCGGAAGAGACAGAGAAAGCGGCCGAGGGCCGGGTCTGGACCGGTCAGGATGCCAAGGCGCTGGGCCTGGTGGACGAGTTTGGCGATCAGGAGGCGGCCATCAAGGCGGCAGCCGAGCTGGCCAACCTCAAGGAGTGGCAGGTCGCCCCCATCGAGCAGGAAGAGTCGGCCAAGGACAAGTTCCTGCGCCAGCTGTTCGACAGCAGCGCCCAGGTGCTGGCTTCGCACCTGCAGAGCTGGCTGCCGGCAGGCCTTGGCAAGGCGCTGGTGGAGGTGAACCGCAGCCTGGACCCGCTGACCCGCTTCAACGATCCGCAGGGCACCTACGCCCTCTGCCCGGTCTGCACACCCTGATCGGCAACCAACAAAAAAACCGCCAATCGGCGGTTTTTTTGTTGGCGTGGTGAAAGAACTCAGCCCAGCAGGCCGGCACCGTGCCAGTGCTGCAGTTCGGCCAGCACCCGGGTCTCCCGCGCCGTCCACTGGGGGCAGGAGCCCGCCAGCTGGGTCTTGTTGGTCTGCAGCGCCTCGGCCAGCTCGAACCAGCCCGGCGTGAAGCCGAGCCTTATCTCGTAGGGCTGGGGCCGCGGCTCGCTCCAGTTCTCCCCCACCTGACAGAGGTAGTAGAAGGAGCGGATGCAGTAGGCGTCGTAGTCGGCCTCGCGGGCCGGACGGTACTCCCGCGTCTGCCCGAGCAGGGCGCCGACCGCCACCAGCTCGGCACCACACTCTTCGCGCAGCTCGCGGGCCAGGGCCGTGTTGTGGCACTCTCCGTGCTCGATGCCACCACCAGGAAACATGAGATCGCCGTTGACACTGGAGTGCACCAGCAGCAGCTGGTCGCCACGCAGCACGATGGCCCGGACTGTGACCCGCTCCAGCTGGCGGCCATCCGTATTGACCCGGCCGTGGGTGAGCCGGATGTCGAAGGGGTGCGGCCAGTCGCTGGCCAGAGGTTCAATGTGGTTCATCAGGACTCAGGGACGATAGGTTCCGCTTTTCAGCTGTTCGACCAGGATGGCGGCCTGGCTGTCCAGACCCTCCTGCTGTTGTTTGCTCAGGGAGTGGTAGAGGCTGAAACGGCTGGCCGACACCTCGGCGGCGTTCTGGAACGACTCGCTCACCTTGCCCCACAGATAGGCCTGCCCGTACTCCTTCTGGCCCATGTAGAGGGTGCTGAGGGAAGTGAGGATGCGGCCGTTCACCTGATCCCCTTCCCGGTAGAGAGAGAGGGCGTGCTGCATCAGCGCGATGGCCTTTTGCGGCTCGCGCTTGGCATAGATGCCCCCGAGCGCCAGCTGCAGTTCGGGCTCCTCCAGCGCGGGCTGCCCCTCCAGCGCCAGAAACTGCTGGCGGGCCAGCTCGTTGGTGTTGTTGGTCCAGTGCCAGAGCAGCAGATAGGGATCCTTGGCGTTGCGGGTGGCGGCATCGAGCTGGGCCAGCTGGTCGCCGGCCGCCAGCATCCCCTCCACCCGCGGGCTCTTCTGCTCGCGGGCATTCTTGTACTCGATGTTGGTGGAGCGTTCGGCACATTTGAGGTAGCGCTCCAGGTTGCGCATCAGCTCATACTTGCGCCGATCCGTCCCCTCCTCCTTGAGATAGAAGCGGCTGCGAATGATGTCGGTACGCTCGTAGCGGCACCAGCCATCGTCTACCAGATCCTGACAGAGCTCGGGATGGTTGCTGCAAATATTGTGGATCCGGTCGTCATTGCAGCCCGCAACGGCAAGGCCGACGGAAAGCATGATGAAGGTCTGTCGCAGGGGCAAATTGGCCATGGCTCACATCTTGTTGAAAACGCAGGTTGATAACAACGGGAGCCTCGAGCGGCCACCTACGACTAGCAAACCGGTTACATATCCATTACAATGCGCGCGCCGTATAAGGCCGCGACTGCAGAATAATATAACGAAATATACACCCCTACACTGATCTGCATTCGACGAATTTCTATTTGCCCCAACAACGTGAAATAAAGGATCTGGTCAATGACCCACGAGCACTATCTGCAGGCGTGGCAGGAGAGCCAGGAGCTCGCCGAAGCCATGCAACCCCTGATCGGTCGCCTCTACCGTCAGCAAGGGATCGAGATCACCATCTTCGGCCGCCCGCTGCAAAACGCCTCCACCATCGATATCCTCAAGGCCCACCGGGTCGTTCGCCGCCACCAGGGAGCCCCCCTCCCGATCCAACAGAGCTTTCCCCTGCTGCAAGCCATCCTGGCCCTGAACCCGACCGCCGCCGAGATCGATCTGGGCAAGCTGGCCGTGGGTTACTGGCAGGATCACCAGGATGACGCCAGCATCGACGACTACCTGCGTGCCAAGCTGGCACCGGCCCTGGGTCGCGGCGTACCGGCTCCGACCGACGTGGTGCTGTACGGCTTCGGCCGCATCGGCCGTCTGCTGGCCCGGTTGCTGATCGAGCGCACCGGCGCCGCCAACTCCCTGCGCCTGCGCGCCATCGTGGTGCGCGGCGGTCGCGACGGGGATCTGGAGAAGCGTGCCAGCCTGCTGCGCCGTGACTCAGTACACGGCCCCTTCAACGGCTCCATCGAAGTGGATGTGGAACGCAGCGCCATCATCGCCAATGGCACCTTCATCCAGGTGATCTATGCGAACAGCCCGGCCGACATCGACTACACCGCCTACGGCATTCACGATGCGCTGATCGTCGACAACACCGGCGTCTGGCGTGACGAGGCGGGTCTGTCTGAACACCTCAAGGCGCGCGGCGCCGCCCGGGTGCTGCTGACCGCTCCCGGCAAGGGGGAGATGAAGAACGTGGTGTTCGGGGTCAACCACGAGGTGATCACGTCTGACGATCGCATCATCTCCGCCGCCTCCTGCACCACCAACGCCATCACCCCGGTGCTCAAGGTGATGCAGGACAAGTACGGCATCCGCCACGGCCATGTGGAGACGGTCCACTCCTACACCAACGACCAGAACCTCATCGACAACTATCACAAGGGCGAGCGCCGCGGTCGCAGCGCGGCCCTCAACATGGTGATGACCAGCACCGGCGCCGCCAAGGCGGTGGCCAAGGCGCTGCCCGAGCTCAAGGGCAAGCTGACCGGCAACGCCATCCGGGTGCCCACCCCCAACGTGTCGCTGGCCATCATCAACCTGTCGCTGGAGCAGACCACCGATCGGGAGAGCCTCAACGCCTATCTGCAGCAGATGGCACTGAGCTCCGCCCTGCATCGCCAGATCGACTTCAGCGCCAGCACCGAGCTGGTCTCCTCCGACATGGTGGGCTCCCGCTTTGCGGGCATCGTCGACTCCCAGGCCACCATCGCCGAGGGGGATCACTGCGTGCTCTACGTGTGGTATGACAACGAGTTCGGGTACAGTTGTCAGGTAGTGCGGGTGATGGAGCAGATGGCTGGCGCAGTTCGCCAGGATCTGCCGGTCTGATCCCGATTCGTCATGGCTCAATGTGCAAGGAGAAGGCCGGATGTCATTTCAACAAGGTGAGTTTTTGCAAGCAATCAGGCAGATGCCCGCAGAGGTGTACGAGCGCCTCAAGACCGCGGTCGAGCTCGGCAAGTGGCCCGATGGCAAACCGCTCACCAACGAGCAGAAGGCCACGTCGCTGCAGGCGGTAATGGCCTGGCAGGCGATGCACCTCGACAACCCCGAGCACATGAACATCGGCCGTGACGGCGAGATCGTGATGAAGAGCAAGAGCGAGCTCAAGCGCCAGTATCGCGACGAGGAAGAGATAGTGCGGGTCGACCTCAGCCACTGAGGCAGGCCGCACGTCACCTATCGCGGTAACAAAACGAAAGAGGGGAGCCATGATGGCTCCCCTCTTTTTTATCTCTGCAAAGTGATCCCCCTCATCCCCAGCCCTTCTCCCGCCAGGGGAGAAGGGAGCAGGCTCGCAGCTGCGAACCGTAAGCGGGCCACCTGCCGGCGATCTTCATGGCAAGCTTCGCGGTCAACAGCACCTCGAGCTATCCCCTCTCCCCCCATGGTAGGGAGGTCAGAAGCTGTTCACAACCTGTCGCGAGAAGACGTCAACAAGGTGAAGAGCAGCGCAGGAACCGGAGTGTATACGCATACATGAGGATTCCGAGCAGCACATGAGCCTTGATCACGGCTTCGCAGTAAGGTCGTGGACAGTTTCTCAGGGGGTCAGCTCACCACGCAGGGACTGCTGCATCAGCTCGCGGATGCGCGGCGCCGGCAGATCCTGGCTCAGCAGGAAGTGCAGCTTGGTCAGCGCCGCCTCGGCGGTCATGTCAAAGCCCGAGATGACCCCGGCCCGCGACAGGGCGTTGCCGGTGGCATAGCCCCCCATGTTGACCTTGCCGTGCAGACACTGGCTCAGGTTGACGATGATGACGCCGCGGGCGGATGCCTCGGAGAGCAGCGCCAGCATGGCCGGATTCTGCGGTGCATTGCCCACCCCGAACGAGAGCAGGATCAGCGCCCGCACCGGTTGCTGCAGGATGTTGGCGATCACCTCGGCCGAGATGCCGGGATAGAGGGTCACCACACCGATGGGCTGGGGGGTGATGTCGTGCAGCACCAGCGGCCGCTCGGAGGGCACGCCCAGCTCGCCTGCCTCCAGCGAGATGGCGATGCCGGCGTTGAGCAGCGGCGGGTAGTTCGGCGAATCGAAGGCGTGGAAGCCGTCGGCGTGCACCTTCTTGCTGCGGTTGCCGCGATAGAGCTGGTTGTTGAAGAACAGCGTCACCTCGTGGATCGGGTAGTTGGCCGCGATGTAGAGGGCGTTGAGCAGGTTCTGCTGACCGTCGGAGCGCAGCTCGGCGAGCGGGATCTGGGAGCCGGTGATGATCACCGGCTTGTGCAGATCCTCCAGCATGAAGGAGAGCGCCGAGGCGGTGAACGACATGGTGTCGGTGCCGTGCAGGATGACGAAACCGTCGTATTTCTCGTAGTTGTCACGAATGTCCTCGGCGATGCGCTGCCAGTCCGCCGGCGTCATGTCGGAAGAGTCGATGAGGGGCGCATATTCGTGAATATGGTAATCCGGCATCTCGGGACGATGGAACTCGGGCATCCGCGCCAGACAGTCTTCCATGAAGCCCGCCATCGGCACATAGCCGTGGTCGGAACGCTGCATCCCTATGGTGCCGCCTGTGTAGGCGATATAGATGGACTTCTTCACACCCTCTCCTCTTTGATGGGCACAACAGCCGCGAATCGTGGCTCAAACGGGACGAAACGGTGGCATCGACTGCCTGCCGCATTCGCCATGGGCCGAAAGCCCGCACATGATAGCGCGCCAGGCCGCCGGCTCACATCCCACCAGTGCCGTCCGCGGGCCAAAAACCGCCGAATTATAGGGACTGGTGCCCCAAATGACAGCCAGGAAATAGCCCTCACCCCGGCTTGCACCGCGACCAACCAGATAGTGTTAAATTTCACAACAAACACAATGAGCGACCATTTATCTGACAAATGTGGATATAAGTGGTGTTTTTTGCTACTATCCGCTCGATTTTTCATAAATCTCATCTGGATGCCTGATCAATTCAGGCCCGCACCGGTCCCATTCTTACGTGGGGCGGGGGCATGTCGCCCCTTCTTTGTTGGCACCTGAGCCACACTGTTTTTATCCCGGCTGAATCTGTGAGTCTGCATCAACGAAAGACACAGCCAATCAACATGGGAGTACTGAATGCTACAACTTGATTCCTACGCCACCCTGGTCGCAGCCACCCTGGTGTTGCTGCTCGGTCGTCTGCTGGTGACCCGAGTCGGGCTGCTGCGCACCTTCAACATCCCCAAACCGGTTGCCGGCGGCCTGGTGGTCGCCCTGGTGCTGCTGCTGCTGCGCGCCACCCTGCAGATGGAGCTGCAGTTCGATACCAGCCTGCAAACCCCGCTGATGCTGGCGTTCTTCGCCTCCATCGGTCTCTCCGCCGATCTCGCCAGCCTCAAGCGCGGCGGCAAGGCGGTGCTCACCTTCCTGCTGGTGGTCACCGGCCTGCTGCTGGTGCAGAACAGCCTGGGGGTGGGCCTGGCCACCCTGCTCGGTCTGGATCCCCACATGGGGCTGCTGGCCGGCTCCATCACCCTCTCCGGCGGCCACGGCACCGGGGCGGCCTGGGGCGCCACCTTCACCGAGAAGTACGGGGTGCAATCCGCCGCCGAGCTCGCCATCGCCTGTGCCACCTTCGGCCTGGTGCTGGGCGGCCTGATCGGTGGTCCGGTGGCCCGCTATCTGGTGAAGAAGGTGCAGGTGCCCGGCGAGGAGCACAACCGGGACGACGCGCCGCAAGGCTTCGAGATGCCGGACATGGAGCGCCCGCTCACCACCTTCAGCCTGATCGAGACCCTGGCGCTGATCGCCATCAGCCTGAAGGGGGGCGAGATGCTCTCCGCCTATCTCAAGGGCGGCGCCTTTGAGCTGCCGGTGTTCGTCTGCGTGCTGTTCGTCGGCGTGCTGCTGCGCAACGTGCTGACCCTGCTCAACTGGCACGAGGTGAGCGACCGCGAAGTCTCCCTGCTCGGCAACGTCAGTCTGTCGCTGTTCCTGGCGATGGCGCTGATGAGCCTGCGACTGTGGGATCTGGCCAACCTGGCGCTGCCCATCTTCATCCTGCTGGCGGCCCAGACCGTGGCCATGGCGCTCTACGCCATCTTCGTCACCTTCCGGGTGATGGGCCGCAACTATGATGCGGCCGTGCTGGCAGCGGGCCACTGCGGCTTTGGTCTGGGGGCCACCCCCACCGCCATCGCCAACATGCAGGCCATCACCCAGCGCTTCGGTCCCTCCCACCTGGCGTTTCTGGTGGTGCCCATGGTGGGCGCCTTCTTCATCGACATCATCAACGCCATGGTGATCAAGCTGTTCCTGGCACTGCCCTTCCTGTAACTCCTTTCCCGTCAGACGTATATGAACAGAGCCCACCCCCTGGTGGGCTCTGCCATTTCTGCTGGCCAGCTTCTCTGCACCACTTCCTTCATGGATAGCCGTGGCGAGACCCATAAACAAAAAGCCCCGCACTCGGCAGAGTGCGGGGCTTGGTCATGGCGGCCGTGTTCGCCGCGTTCAAGCACTTACAGGATAAAGGTCGAGACCTGCTTGTTCAGGTCGGTGGCCCGCCCCTTGAGGCTCTCGGCCTGATCCAGATCGCGCATGGCAGCGGCGGTGATCTCGTCACTCACATCCTTGATGGCGGTGGTGTTCTGGGTGATCTCGCCGGTCACCTGGGTCTGCTCCTCGGCGGCCGTAGCGATCTGGCCTGCCATGTCGGAGATGAGGCTGACTGCCTGGGTGATCTCTTCGAGCGCAGCGGCGGCGGCATCGGCGTCTTTCACGCTGTTGTCCGCCAGCCCCTGACTGGTCTGCATCAGGCTCACCGCACGGGCCGTGGTCTGCTGCAGGGTCTCGATGGTGGACTGGATCTCCTGGGTGGAGTCCTGGGTGCGGCGCGACAGCACCCGCACCTCGTCCGCCACCACCGCGAAACCGCGACCCTGTTCACCGGCGCGGGCCGCTTCGATGGCCGCGTTCAGCGCCAGCAGGTTGGTCTGCTCGGCGATACCCTGAATGGTGGAGAGGATGCCGGAGATGGCCTGGGCGTGGCGACTCAGCTCGCCGATCACCTCGGTCGCCTGCCCCACTTCCTCGGCCAGACCGTTGATGGACTGACGGGTCTGGTTCACCAGCATCTTGCCCTGCTCACTGCTCTGGGCGGACTGCTGGGCCGCGGCGGCGGTGTTCTCGGCGTTGCCGGCGATCTCCATGGTGGCGCTCGCCATCTCGGTAACCGCGGTGGCGACCATGGTCACCTCCTGCTGCTGGCGCTGCAGCTCGTCCACGGCGGCCTGGTTGGTCACCAGACTGCGCTCGGCATCGGCATTCAGCTCGTTGGCCAGTTGGCGGATGTTGCCGATCAGCTGGTGCTGGCTGCCGACGAAGCGGTTGAAGCTGTTGGCCAGCTGACCCACCTCGTCGTTGGTGTCGATCTTGATGCGCTGGGTCAGATCGCCGTTACCGTCGGCGATGCGGGCCAGGGCCTGGGAGACCTTGCCGAGCGGGCCGAGCAGCAGGCTGACCAGCCAGGAGATGGCGAGGATGCTGCCCACCAGCACCAGCAGGGCCAGGCCGAGCTGAGTCATCAGCAGGGAAGAGAGCGGCGCCTCCAGGGTCTCCTTGTCCAGCACCAGCACCAGCTCCCAGTCGGTGTCGGGGATATCCACCGCCCACAGCAGCTTGTCGCGCCCTTCGCCGTCGAAGTAGGCCGGCACCAGGCTGTTGCTGGTCTTGCTCTGCTCGATCAGGGCATTGGTCAGATCGTTGTCGATCTCGGTGGCCGGTTTCATCGCCTTGGCTGCGTCCTTGTAGGCGATGACGGTGCCATCCTTGTGCATCATGATGGCGAAACCGTCGGCCGGCAGCTTCATCTTGGTGACGTCTTCCACCAGGGAGGCGATGGAGAGGTCGCCGCCGACCACGCCGCCCTGCGCCGGCTGGGCCAGGGTCACCACCATGATGTTGTAGGCCACGTCAAGGTAAGGCTTGGTGACGATCATGCCACCCTTGCCCATCGCCTCCTGATACCAGCCGCGGGAGCGGGGATCGTAACCGTCACGGTTGATGGAGGGATCGGAGTCGTTCATCTTGCCGCTGCTCTCGCCAAAGTAGGTGAGCTGGAAGCGGCCGGAGACTTGCGCCTGTTGCAGGGCGTTGAGGGGTTCGGCACCGGCCTTGTTGCCGAGCGCCTGAATGACGTCGCGACGGGCCGCGAGCCAGTCACTGACGCTGGCGGCCTGCTGGTTGCCGAGGCGTTGCACCTGTTCCTGACTGCCTTGCAGCAACAGGGACTTCTGGCTGGTGTAGCTCTGCCAGGAGAGCAGCAGGATCACCAGCGAGAGGGCGATGACCACTGACAACAGTATCTTCTGCTTGAGTGATAGATTTTTCATCATGCGTTCTTCTTATGGAGGTCAGGAACAGGATTTCCCAAAAAGTGCACAGCACTGCGTAGTTATTAACGACCCGTCGGCACAAAACTGAACCGGAAAATGGGGCGGTGGGCGATATTTTCCACCGAGTTGGGGAAAACTGCACCAGAAATTGACTACCGGACACGCACAAGGACAGCCGACCCTGTTTATTCCTTCCACAATTGGCTAGAATATCCCGTTTTTAAATCACATCGACCCCGAGAGTTTTCACGATGTTTGAAGTCAATCCTGTATTAAACAAGCTTAAGGAGCTGTCTGAGAGGACCGAGCTGCTTAGGGGGTACCTTTGACTATGACGCCAAGAAAGAGCGTCTAGAAGAGGTCAACGCCGAGCTGGAACAGCCGGACGTCTGGAATGAACCCGAGCGCGCACAGGCGCTGGGCAAGGAGCGCGTCGCGCTGGAGAACGTGGTCGGCACCATCGACACCCTGACCCAGGGTGCTGACGATGTGGCCATGCTGGTCGAGTTGGCCGTGGAAGGCGAAGACGAAGATACCTTCAACGAAGCTGTGGCTGAAGCCGACGTGCTGGAGTCCAAGCTGGTGGACCTCGAGTTCCGCCGCATGTTCTCCGGCCAGCACGATCCCTCCGACTGCTACATCGACATCCAGTCCGGCTCCGGCGGTACCGAGGCCCAGGACTGGGCCAACATGGTGCTGCGCATGTACCTGCGCTGGGGCGATGCCCACGGCTACAAGCCCGAGCTCATCGAATGCTCCGAAGGCGACGTGGCCGGCATCAAGTCCGCCACCATCAAGTTCACCGGTGAGTACGCCTTCGGCTGGCTGCGCACCGAGACCGGCGTCCACCGCCTGGTGCGCAAATCGCCGTTCGATTCCGGCGGTCGTCGCCACACCTCGTTCTGCTCCGTGTTCGTCTACCCCGAGATCGACGATGACATCGACATCGAGATCAACCCGGCCGACCTGCGCATCGACGTCTACCGTGCCTCCGGCGCCGGTGGTCAGCACGTCAACCGGACCGAATCCGCGGTACGTATTACCCACATTCCCACTGGGGTCGTGGTACAGTGCCAGAACGATCGTTCCCAGCACAAAAACAAAGATCAGTGTATGAAGCAGCTGAAAGCCAAGCTCTACGAGCTGGAAATTCAGAAGCAGAATGCCGAGAAGCAAGCCCTCGAAGAGACCAAGTCCGACATCGGCTGGGGCAGCCAGATCCGTTCCTATGTGCTGGATGATGCGCGCATCAAGGATCTACGTACCGGCGTCGAAACCCGCAACACCCAGGCGGTACTCGACGGCGATCTGGACAAGTTTATCGAAGCTAGCCTGAAGTCAGGCCTGTAAAAAAACAGAACAGCAGGAATCACCATGTCTGAACAAACCACCACTCCGGAAGTCGACCAAACTCTCGAACTGAACAACGAGATGCAGGAGCGTCGTTCCAAGCTGGCCGCCTTGCGCGCCCAGGGCAACCCCTTCCCCAACGACTTCCGTCGTGACCACCTCTCCGGCGATCTGCACGCCGAGTTTGGCGACAAGAGCGCCGACGAGCTGGCCGCACTGGGTAAACGGGTGAAGATTGCCGGTCGCATCATGACCCGCCGGATCATGGGCAAGGCGTCTTTCGCCACCCTGCAGGACATGGCAGGCAAGATCCAGGTCTACGTCACCCGTGACGACCTGCCGGAAGGCTTCTACAACGAGCAGTTCAAGAAGTGGGATCTGGGCGACATCGTGGGTGTCGAAGGTACCCTGTTCCGCACCAACACAGGCGAACTCTCCGTTCACGTCTCCGACATTCGCCTGCTGACCAAGGCCCTGCGCCCGCTGCCCGAGAAGCACAAAGGTCTGACCGACCAGGAAGCCCGCTGCCGTCAGCGTTACCTGGATCTGATCGCCAACGAAGAGTCCCGCAAGACCTTCGTGACCCGTACCAAGGTCGTGGCCGGTATCCGCAAGTTCCTGAACGACAAGCGCTTCATGGAAGTGGAAACCCCCATGATGCAGGTCATCCCGGGTGGCGCCTCTGCCCGTCCGTTCATCACCCACCACAACGCGCTGGACATCGACATGTACCTGCGTATCGCTCCGGAACTCTATCTGAAGCGTCTGGTGGTCGGTGGCTTCGAGCGTGTCTACGAGATCAACCGCAACTTCCGTAACGAAGGTATCTCCGTTCGCCATAACCCCGAGTTCACCATGCTCGAGTTCTATATGGCCTACGCCGACTACATCGATCTGATGGATCTCACCGAAGAGATGCTGCGCACCCTGGCGCAAGACATCCTGGGCGACACCAAGATCCGTTACGCCAAAGAGGGCGAAGAGGGCCTGACCATCGATTTCGGTCAGCCGTTCCAGCGCCTCTCCATGGTTGACTCCATCCTGAAGTACAACCCGGATGTGACCCGTGACGATCTGGCGACCCTGGAGAAGGCCACCGCCGTCGCCAAGCGCCTGCACATCGAGCTGATGAAGAGCTGGGAGCTGGGCCACGTGATCACCGCGATCTTCGAAGAGACCGTGGAGCACATGCTGCTGCAGCCGACCTTCATCACCGAGTACCCGGCCGCCGTCTCTCCGCTGGCCCGTCGCAACGACCAGAACCCGGACGTCACCGACCGCTTCGAATTCTTCATCGGCGGCCGCGAGCTGGCCAACGGCTTCTCCGAGCTGAACGATGCGGAAGATCAGGCCGAGCGCTTCCAGGCTCAGGTTGACCAGAAAGCCGCAGGCGACGACGAAGCCATGTTCTACGACGCCGACTTCGTCACCGCGCTGGAACACGGTCTGCCGCCGACTGCCGGTCAGGGGATCGGTATCGACCGTCTGGTGATGCTGTTCACCAACAGCCACACCATCCGCGACGTCATCCTGTTCCCGGCTCTGCGTCCACAAAAGTAAGCGCCGCAGAAACAGGGTCGTAGCAGCACAGCTGCCGTCCATGACAATCAAAACGCCCCGCAACTGCGGGGCGTTTTTTATGGTAGGCACAAACCGGTGTGGCGAACGCTCAAGCCGCCGTCAGTCTCGCGCTTATGAGGCTGGTGGCAGCAGCCACTCCCCCTGCCACAAGATGACGGCCTGACCGGCCATCAGCACCCTATCTCCCTGCAATTCAAGCCGCAGCTCACCACCCCGGGCCGAGATCTGGCGGGCCCGCAGTTGCTGTTTGCCTAGCCGCTCGGCCCAAAAGGGCACCAGAGCGCAGTGGTTGGAGCCGGTCACCGGATCCTCATCTACCCCGACCCAGGGAGCGAAGTAGCGGGAGACGAAGTCATGGTCCGGATCGCGCGAGGGCGCCGTCACCATCAGGCCGCGACCGGGCAGGGCGCGCAGGGCCTGAAAATCGGGGGTAAGCGCACGAACCTCCTCCTCGCTGGCGAGCTCCAGCAAGAACTTGGCGCCGGCCGCCAGAATTTGCAACGGCTGGCAACCGACCGCCGCCGCATAGGCCGGATCCAGAACGAGCGGCGCCGGGGCAATGCGCGGGAAATCGAGCCAGATCAACTCCCCTTCGCGCCGGGCCAGCAGCTCGCCGCTGCGGGTCTCGAAGCCAATGACCTCATCCTCAGCCACCGCCCCCGTCTGCCACAACACATGGGCGGCCGCCAGGGTGCCGTGACCGCAGAGATCCACTTCCAGCTCGGGGGTGAACCAGCGCAGCTGGTAGCGGGCCCGGCCCAAAGGCACCAGAAAGGCGGTCTCCGACTGGTTGAACTCGGCCGCCATGGCCAGCAGGGTGGCATCCGGCTGACTCGGCCCCAGCGCCACCACCGCCGGGTTGCCGCCAAAGGGGTGCCGGCTGAAGGCATTGACATGAAACAAGCTGATGATCGACATTCACGCTTCCTGTGTGGGTAATACGGGCTCATTCATTGCCCTTTATACCATGAGAACCCTGTCGACCTGAGTCGCCTTGCGACCCTCTCCATCGCCTTTTTAATGCAGTAATAGAATAAAAAAGACATTTTTATTCTTTGTTGTTATCCATCACACCCCTTAACCTGACCAAAAATCAGACCATGGAAGACGTGTGTGATGCAATTGAAGGACTCCCTGACCAACCTGACTCCCCTCTCTGATGAGCAGCAGCGACAGCTGAGCCAGGCTCTATCGACCCTCAATACCCAGCAACTTGCCTGGGTGAGCGGTTATCTCTACGGTCTCTCCCAGGCGGGCAGCCAGCCTGCCGTGACCGGTGCAGCAGCAGCCGCCCCCAGCGGCAGCCTCACCATCCTCTACGGCTCCCAGACCGGCAACGCCAAGGGCGTGGCCAGCGCCATCAAGGCACAGGCCGAGGCGCGAGGCCTGCCGGTGACCCTCACCTCCATGGCTGACTACAAACCCAAGCAGCTCAAGAAAGAGACCCACCTGCTAGTGGTAGTGAGCACTTACGGGGAGGGTGAACCGCCGGAGAGCGCGGTCGATCTGTACGAGCAGCTCAAGAAGGGCAAGGTTGGCAAGCTGGAAGGGCTCAAGTTCGCCGTACTGGGGCTGGGTGACAGCTCCTATGAGTTCTTCTGTCAGACCGGCAAGGACTTTGACAGCCTGCTGACCAAGGCCGGCGCCGATCGGGTGCATGAACTCGCCAGCCTGGACGTGGATTATCAGGATGCCGCCAAGGCGTGGGGTGAACAGGCACTCAACGCCATCGCCGCCACCCTCTCTGCCGGCTCCGCCGGCAGCAGCGTGGCCAGCGCGGTCCAACAGGCGGTCGGCCACAGCCAGTACAGCAAGGAGAATCCCTTCCCGGCCAGGCTCTCGGTCAACCAGAAGATCACCGGCCGCGACTCGACCAAGGATATACGCCACATCGAGATCAGCCTCGAAGAGTCCGGCATCCGCTACCAGCCGGGGGATGCGCTGGGCATCTGGTTTGACAACGATGCCGATCTGGTCGGTGAGGTCTTGGCGCTGGCTCATCTCTCCGGCGACGAGGCCACCGCCCGCGGCAGCCTGCGCGAGGTGCTCAGCCGCGAGCTGGAGCTGACTCGCTTGCACGGCGGCTTTATCACCGGCTTGGCAGAGATCTCGGACAACGCGGCCCTCAAGGATCTGGCCGGCGACAAGGCCCAGGTCAACGCCCTGGTGGCCTCTGCCCAGGTAGTGGATGTGCTCAAACGCTTCCCGACCGCGCTCACAGCCGAACAGCTGATCGGCCTGCTGCGCCCGCTCACTCCGCGCCTCTACTCCATCGCTTCCAGCCAGAGCGAGGTGGAAGAGGAGGTGCACCTGACCGTCGGCGTGGTGCGCTACCCGCAGGAAGACGGCACAGTGCGCAGCGGCGCCGCCTCCTCCTATCTGGCGGACCGTCTGCCGGAAGATGCCGAGGTGCGGGTATTCGTGGAGCACAACGACAACTTCCGCCTGCCTGCTAACCCCGATGCCCCCGTCATCATGGTGGGCCCGGGCACCGGCATCGCCCCCTTCCGAGCCTTCTTGCAGGAGCGGGAAGCGCAAGGGGCCGACGGCAAGAACTGGCTCTTCTTCGGCAACCCCCACTTTACCCAGGATTTCCTCTATCAGGTGGAGTGGCAGCGTTATGTGAAGTCGGGCCTGCTGTCGAAGATCTCCCTGGCCTTCAGCCGGGATCAGGCCAACAAGATTTATGTGCAGGATCGCCTGCGCGAGGCGGGGCTCGAGCTCTACCAGTGGCTGGAAGCAGGCGCTCACTTCTATGTGTGCGGCGACGCCAATCATATGGCCAAAGATGTGCAGGAAGCCCTGCTGGATGTGATTGCCGAACATGGCCAGAAGAGCCGTGAGGAAGCAGAAGAGTATCTGAGCGAATTGCGTCGTGCCAAACGTTATCAAAGGGATGTCTATTGATGAGCAAACAAGTTATTCCAGGACCGGTGGAAGGACCGCTGGCCGACAACGAACGTCTGAAACGCGAGAGCAACTTTCTGCGCGGCACCATAGAGCAGGATCTCAAGGACCCGCTCACCGGCGGCTTCAACGGCGACAACTTCCAGCTGATCCGCTTTCACGGCATGTATCAGCAGGATGACCGCGACATTCGCCCGGAGCGCGCCGCCCAGAAGCTGGAGCCACTGCACAACGTCATGCTGCGTGCCCGCCTGCCCGGCGGCATCATCACCCCGGCCCAGTGGCTGGTGATCGACAAGTTTGCCGAGGAACACAGCCTGTACGGCAGCATCCGCCTGACCACCCGCCAGACCTTCCAGTTCCACGGGGTACTGAAGCGCGACATCAAGCTGATGCACCAGACCCTGAACAGCACCGGCATCGACTCCATCGCCACCGCCGGCGACGTGAACCGCAACGTGCTGTGCACCAGCAACCCGGTGGAGTCCGAGCTGCACCAGGAGGCCTACGAGTGGGCCAAGAAGATCTCCGAGCACCTGCTGCCCAAGACCCGCGCCTACGTGGAGATCTGGCTGGACGGTGAGAAGCTGGGGGGTGACGAGGAGCCGATCCTGGGTTCCAACTACCTGCCGCGCAAATTCAAGACCACCGTGGTGATCCCGCCCCACAACGACGTGGACATCCACGCCAACGATCTCAACTTCGTGGCCATCGCCGAAGGTGGCAAGCTGGTGGGCTTCAACGTGCTGGTGGGCGGGGGTCTGGCCATGACTCACGGTGACACCAGCACCTATCCGCGCAAGGCGAGCGACTTCGGTTTCGTGCCCCTCTCCCACGTGCTGGAGGTGGCGGCCGCCGTGGTCAGCACCCAGCGCGACTGGGGCAACCGGGTCAACCGCAAGAACGCCAAGACCAAGTACACCCTGGAGCGGGTGGGGGTCGAGGCCTTCAAGGCCGAGGTGGAGAGCCGCGCCGGCATCCAGTTCGGACCGGTACGCCCCTATGAGTTTACCAGCCGTGGCGATCGCTTCGGTTGGGTAGAGGGGATCGACGGAAAGCACCACCTGACCCTGTTTATCGAGAACGGCCGCCTGCTGGACTTCCCGGGCAAGCCCCTCAAGACCGGCATGCTGGAGATCGCCAAGGTGCATCAGGGGGACTTCCGCCTGACCGCCAACCAGAACCTCATCATCGCGGGCGTCCCGGCCGGCGAGAAGGCCCGCATCGAAGGGCTGGCGCGCCAGTACGGCCTGCTCGATGACGGCGTGAGCGAGCAGCGCAAGCAGTCCATGGCCTGCGTGGCCCTGCCCACCTGCCCGCTGGCGATGGCCGAGGCCGAGCGTATGCTGCCCGCCTTTGTCACCGACATCGAGGGGCTGCTCACCAAACATGGGCTGGCAGATGACGCCATCATCTTCCGGGTCACCGGCTGCCCCAATGGCTGCGGCCGCGCCATGCTGGCGGAGGTGGGTCTGGTGGGCAAGGCGCCGGGTCGCTACAACCTGCACCTGGGTGGCAACCTGGAGGGGACCCGCATCCCGCGCCTCTATCAGGAGAACATCACGGAGCCGCAGATCCTGGCCGAGCTGGACGCCCTGATCGGCCGTTGGGCCAAGGATCGCAACCCGGGCGAGTGCTTCGGTGATTTCGTCATTCGCGCCGGGATCATAGCCCCGGTCATCGACTCCGCGAGGGACTTCTATGCAGCCTGAACAGACTGATACAGCCCGGCTGGCGCGCACCGCCGACGGCCGGCTCGACCTCGACGCCCTGCTGGCCTTGAGCCGGGAGGAGCAGGTCGAGGCGCTGGCCCCCCTCAACCGGATGCTGGACGCCATGAGCGCCCCCGAGCGGGTGCGCTGGGCTCTGGCCAACCTGCCGGGGGAGCACGTGCTGTCATCGAGCTTCGGCATTCAGGCAGCGCTGATGCTGCACCTGGTAAGCCGCGAGCGGGCCGACGTGCCGGTGGTGCTGACCGATACCGGTTATCTCTTCCCCGAGACCTACCGCTTCATCGACGAGCTGACCGAGCGGCTCGCCCTCAACCTCAAGGTCTACCGGGCCGAGCTCACCCCGGCCTGGCAGGAGGCCCGCTTCGGCCTCCTGTGGGAGCAGGGGGTGGAGGGGATCACCCGCTACAACCAGCTCAACAAGGTGGAGCCGATGGATCGCGCCCTCAACGAGCTGGGTGCCCGCACCTGGTTCTCGGGTTTGCGCCGTGAGCAGTCCGGCAGCCGGGGCAAGCTGCCGGTGCTGGCCATCCAGCGCGGTCGCTTCAAGTTCCTGCCGGTGATCGACTGGAGCAACAAGGACGTCTTCTACTACTTCAAGGAGTTCGACCTCCCCTACCACCCCTTGTGGGAGCAGGGTTACCTCTCGGTCGGCGACGTGCACACCACCACCAAGTGGGAGCCCGGCATGAGCGAGGAGCAGACCCGCTTCTTCGGCCTCAAGCGCGAGTGCGGCCTGCACGAGGAGAGTGGCGAGAGCGACGGCTCCGGCATCTGAGCCGAACGTTCCCCCCGCACGGCTCCCATAAAAAACGCCCGGCAACTGCCGGGCGTTTTTCTTTGCGCAAAGAGCGAGCTACCGCCCCTCATTACCTGGCGGCGGCGCGCGCCTGGGTCAGCCAGTCCGTCACCAGCGCCTCGTGGCCCTTGAGCCAGGCGTCGGCGTGACGCTCCACGTCCGCCGGCTTGTTCTGTCCCTTGTTCATCAGGCCGTTCTGCACGTTGATGTCATTGAGCGGCAGCTTGACGATGGAGAAGAGCCTGGCGGCCGCCGGGTTGGCCTCGGCGAACCGCTTGTTGGCGACGATGTGCATGGTGTTGACCGGGAAGCCGTAGTTCTTGCCGTTCGGCAGCCGGGTCTTGGCCGCATCAGGGCCATCGGCGGGCACCTGTAGCCACACCACATCCCGGCCGGGCACCAGCTCGCTGCTGAGCCAGTAGGGGGTCCAGGTGTAGTAGAGCACCGGCTTGCCGCTCTTGAAGCGGGCCTGGGTATCGGCGATCAGCGCCGCATAGTTGCCCTGCTTGTGGGTGACGGTGGGGGTCAGCCCAAACTCGGCCAGATGGCGGTTGATCGCCTCTTCGCAGCCCCAGCCCGGGTTGCAACCGATGAGATCGGCCTTGCCGTCGCCATCGCCGTCAAACAGCGCCGCCAGCTTGGGATCCTTGAGCTGTCCCAAGTTGGTGATGCCATAGTGGGTCGCGGTCTGCTTGTCGATGAGATAACCCTGGGCGGCCCCGGCCACATAGGTCCCCTCACGGAAGAACACCTTGTCACCCCCCGCCTGCTCATATTTGTTGTTCTGCAGCGGTATCCAGTTGAAGGCCAGAAAAGTGCCATCCCCCTGCGCCACCGAGGCGTAGGCCACGTTGTAGTCCACCTCCTGGGCCGGCTGGACATCGTAGCCGAGGCGCGCCATCAACTTGCTGACCAGCAGAGTCTGAAAGCTCTCCTCCGGCAAGGAGCTCTGCAGGGGCTGAACGCGCACGCCCTCCCCCGGCAGCTCGGTACTGGCCATGGCGAGCGGACCGAACAGCTGGGCGCTCAGCAGCAAGGAGCCCAGGGCCAGCCTTTTGGTGATCAGTCTCATGCATTTACTCCTTTGTAATCGATTGGCTTGTCGCGACCGAGCAGGCGCAGCAGCAGGGCGGCGGGGCCGCGTTGATACCAGCGGCCGGTACGGCTGCGATCCGGCTGTCCCATCGCCTGGGTCAGGCGGTCGAGCACGATGGCCAACAGCACTATGCCGAGACCGCCGATGGAGGCGAGCCCCATGTCGAGCCGGCCGATGCCGCGCAGCACCATCTGGCCGAGGCCCCCCACCGCGATCATGGAGGCGATCACCACCATGGAGAGAGCCAGCATCAGGGTCTGGTTGACCCCGGCCATGATGGTGGGCATGGCGAGCGGCAGCTGCACCTTGAACAACAGCTGTGAGGGGCTGGCACCGAACGAGTGGGCCGCCTCCACCAGATCGGCAGGCACCTGGCGAATGCCCAGCATGGTGAGCCGGATCATCGGCGGCAGCGCAAAGATGACGGTCACCACCACCCCGGGCACGTTGCCGATGCCGAACAGCATCACGATGGGGATGAGGTAGACGAACGCCGGGGTGGTCTGCATGGCATCCAGCAAGGGCCGGGTCCAGCGTGACAGTCGCTCGCTCCGCGCCAGCAGGATGCCGGCCGGCAACCCGAGCAAGACGCAGAAAAAGAGCGAGGTCAGCACCAGCGACAGGGTCACCATGGCATCGGACCAGGCGCCAATAAGCCCCACGATCACCAGCGAGACCATGGTCCCCAGCGCCATGCGGCCGTTCACCAGCTGCCAGGCGATCAGGGTCAGCAGGCCGATCATCAGGGTGGAGGGCACCGTCTGCAGCAGATGGGTCATGCCGTTCAGGGTCAGCTCCACCGGCGCGCGGATCAGCTGGAACAGCGGTCGCAGGTTCTCCACCAGCCAGCCGATGCCACCCTCGACCCAGCTGTCCAGTGGCACCAACGCCTGCTGGAAGGGATCCAGCCAGTCGACGGCGGCTGTGGTATCCACCGTCTCGATCTGGTCCTGCCAGTCGGTGGCGGCGGTGGCGGTATCGCTCCAGGGATCGGCCACCTCGGTGGCACTGGAGGCCGTGGCGCCCCAGGGGTCGGCCGCCACCTCGTCGGCCCGCAGGGAGGGGCTCGCCAGCAGCACCAGGGCCAGCAGCCCGCTCAGTAAAAAATGGGGATTCATCCGCTTCATGCCGGGGTACTCCTGTCCAGGGTGTTCAGCAGGTTGGCCTTGGAGATGAGGCCGAGATAAGTGCCATCCTCCTCGACTACGGGCACCTGACAGGGGGCGGCCGCCACCTGGCTGATCAGTTCGTTGAGGGCGGTGTCCGCCAGGATGGGCTGGATGTCCGCCAGCAGCGCCTGCTCCAGGCTGCCTTTGGCCCTGACCGCCTGACCGAGCGACTCCACCGAGACGACCCCGATGAAGCGGCGCCGGCGATCCACCACGTAACCGAACTCCCGCTCCTGCTCCTTGAGCTGGCGCAGGGCGTTGCCCGGCCCGTCGGTGGTGTGCTTCTTGATAAGCGGCATCTGCTTGCGGCTGGCCACGTCGCGGGCGCTGAACACATGGGCCAGATCCACCCCGCGAAAGAAGGCGCGCACATAGTCGTTGGCGGGCTGGTTGAGGATCTCGTCCGGGGTGCCGACCTGCACCAGCTGGCCGTCCTGCATGATGGCGATGCGATCGCCGATGCGCATCGCCTCGTCCAGATCGTGAGAGATGAAGACGATGGTGCGCTGCTGGCTGGCCTGCAGCTTGAGCAGCTCATCCTGCATCTCGGTTCGGATCAGTGGATCCAGCGCCGAAAAAGCCTCGTCCATCAGCAGGATATCGGGGTCATTGGCAAGGGCACGGGCCAGCCCGACCCGCTGCTTCATGCCGCCGGAGAGCGCATCGGGGAAGGCATCGATCCACTGCCCCAACCCCACCTGCTGCAGTGCCTGGCGGGCGCTCTGCTGACGTTCCGCCAGCGGCACCCCGGCCAGCTCCAGCCCGAAGGCGGTGTTTTCCAGCACGCTCAGGTGCGGCATCAGGGCGAAGGACTGGAATACCATGCTGATCTTCTTGCGCCGCACCTGACGCAGCTCGCTGTCGGAGATGGCGGCAATGTCCTCGCCATCGATCAGCACCTGGCCGCGGGTCGGCTCGATCAGCCGGTTGAAGAGACGCACCAGGGTGGATTTTCCCGAGCCGGAGAGGCCCATCACCACGAAGATCTCCCCTTCGTCGATGGCCAGATTGACATCCTGGACCCCCAGGGTCTGCCCGGTTTTTTGCAGTATGCTGGCGCGGTCATGGCCTTTGGCCAGCAATTTGAACGCTTTTTCCGGCTGATCGCCGAAGATTTTGTAGAGTGATTTGACCTCGAGTTTGACTGTCATATTGTCCTTTTTTCTTGGCCGACGGGCTGCCTGGCAAACCGTCGAACGTGAGCCAATTACTTTTAACACTAAGCAATTAAAAGCAAAAACAAAATAACCAAAAGAGTCCCAGCTAAATGAGATACATACAAGCAATTGATTTTTCTTGTTAATTTAAGCAACAAAAAACACGAACTTATATGCAAAGATCGACAATTGACTAATGCATTTGTTAGATAACTAATCGTTATTGCGTTTTGACAAACCAAGAAAAGTGAAAATCAGGCAGATTGGAGAGGGCAACCAGACAGGATCCCGCACAGGCCGAAGGACTGGGCAATTCCTTACGGCTCTATTGATAGACAGGCAATAAATAAGGGAATGCTAGAGGGCAGTTAAGTGAAGCAATAAAAAAGCTCCACCTACTGGACAATACCAAGGCCGGGCACAGGCCATGTCCTGTTATCTGGTAAGCAGTTCGGCACCTTTTGGGATTGGCTTGTACGAACTTTTGCAATAGTAACCGCAGTCACCGTTATCTTGTTTTCATGTGGTCTTGAGTACATCACCCCGCCGTGGTGGCCACTTAGGGAGACCTTGGGCCAGAACTGCCTCCAGCTCGCGCAGACCAGGCCAGACACCGGGCGCTGCGGATGCGGGGGGCTGGCACATCTGCGCCAACAGTCCCGTAGCTTCGGGGTAATAAGTGGCAAAGTGGCGCGGCAGGGCTTCATAAGGCCACACCTCGGCGGGATCCTCCAGCGCAGGTGGCAGCGCATCAAAAGGCGCAGCCATCAGAGGATGCTCTACTACCGGCAAGGGCAACCCCGCCCATTGACGCAGGCGTAATACCAACAGCACCTCCAGCGGCCAGTAGCACCACCAGCCGATGATCGCCTCATTTCGATGGAAACGGGGATCCTTGAGCTTGCCGTAAGTATGCAAATGACATGCCTGGGTCAGCAAATGTCCCACCGTGCCCACATCGTCACTGTCCCACAAGGTCAACAGCGCCAGATAGAGCGGCTCCTGAGCCAGGTCGACGCCCAGTGGCAAGGGCCCCCACCCCAGAAAGCGGCTGGTGAGTTGCAAGGCAAAGGTTTCTATAAAATAGGGGCGAATAAACCTAGTCGCTGGGCAGATAGCCGGGGCGCTATGAGCCAATGCCACACAATCCATCAAACGACGGCGATCACCGAGCAAGGCCAGCAGCATCGCCACATACCCCATGCGCCCAAAGTCAAATCCTGCATGAGGCTGCAACAGGTTCAACTGTCTGCTGCGATGCAACTCTATCTGGTAGTAACGCACCAGTTGCCAATAAAGCAGCGGATAGCGGCGATATTCTGTTTGTGGCCAACGGCCTGCCAGCAAGCTTGTTCCCAGCAAGTGATCCAGCTCCGCCAGGCAAACACTCTCAACCCTTGGCAACAACGCGTATTCATCCCCTTCAGGAACGGGAATATTGGCGAGCGTCTTGTCAATCCATTGTCGAGCATGATCGTAAAATTGATTTTCACTTGAAACCCTTGCTAGCAACTTCTTACGACAATAGGGCTCTCGCTTGGGAAAGCGGGGCCAGGAAGCGTAATCAAATTGGGCGAGCAAGGCGCTCAGGCAAGGAGACATACAGATTCTCTTATGGGGTCGATGAGGATGTCGTGGCACTCTTTCTGCCCGGTGTGGGAGCATCACCACGCTGTGGCGGCCATTTGGGCACACCACGTGAGAGCACCTGCTCCAGTTCACTCAGCGTTGGCCAGACGCCTGGCGCTGCGGATGCGGGGGGCTGGCACATCTGCGCCAACAGTCCCGGAGCTTCGGGATAGTGGGTGGCAAAGTGGCGCGGCAAGGCTTCGTAAGGCCACACCTCGGCGGGATCCTCCAGCGCAGGTGGCAGCGCATCAAAAGGCGCAGCCATCAGGGGATGCTCTACTACCGGCAAGGGCAACCCCGCCCATTGACGCAGGCGCAATACCAGCAGCACCTCCAGCGGCCAGTAGTGCCACCAGCCGATGATCGCCTCCTCTCGATGGAAACGGGGATCCTTGAGCTCGCCGTAAGTGTGCAAATGACATGCCTGGGTCAACAAGTGTCCCACTATCCCCACATCTTCACTGTCCCACAAGGTCAACAGCGCCAGATAGAGCGGCTCCTGAGCCAGGTCGACGCCCAGTGGCAAGGGCCCCCACCCCAGAAAGCGGCTGGTGAGCTGCAAGGCAAAGGTTTCTATAAAATAGGGACGAATATACCTAGTAGCTGGGCAGATAGCCGGGGCGCTATGAACCAACGCCACACAATCCGTCAAACGACGGCGATCACCGAGCAAGGCCAGCAGCATCGCCACATAACCCATGCGCTTAAAATTAAATCCTGCATGGGGCTGCAACTGGTTCAACTGTTTACTGCGATACAACTCTATCTGGTAGTAACGCACCAGTTGCCAATAGAGCAGCGGATAGCGGCGATATTCTGTTTGTGGCCAACGGCCTGCCAGCAGGCTTGTTCCCACCAAGTGATCCAGCTCCGCCAGGCAAACGCTCTCGACTATTGGTAAAAGCGCGTATTCATCCCCTTCAGGAACGGGGATATTGGCGATCGTCTTGTCAATCCATTGTCGATCTGCATCGTAGAATTGATTTTCACTGGAAACCCTTGCTAGCAACTTCTTGCGACAATAGGGCTCTCGCTTGGGAAAGCGGGGCCAGGAAGCGTAATCGAACTTGGCGAGCAGGGCGGCAATAGGCACTGTTGAATCACTATCCATGTCATTCACTCAAAAAACGTCAACCCATTATTGAATAGGGGTCACACGACCATACTGGTCTCAGCGCCGCTGCCAGGTCTCGAAATGGTAGGGGTGGGGGTTCTTCTCGTCGGGCTGATGTGATTCGCGCTCGATACAGGACCAGTCGCCCTCGTCAAAGGCCGGGAAACGGGTATCCCCCTCCACCGCCAGATCGATGCGGGTCAGATAGAGTCTGTCGGCCCGTGGCAGCAGCTGGCCGTAGAGATGACCGCCCCCGATCACCATCAGCTCGGCCACGTCGCTGCCGGCCAGCAGCGCCAGCGCCGCGTCCACCGAGTCGATGACCTCCACGCCGTCAGCCCGGTAGTCGGGGTTGCGGCTGATCACCAGATTGCGGCGGCCAGGCAGCGGCCGCCCGATGGATTCAAAGGTCTTGCGCCCCATCAGCACCGGCTTGCCCAGGGTCACCCGCTTGAAGTGGGCCAGATCCGCCGGCAGGTGCCAGGGCATCTGGTTGTCCAGGCCGATCACCCGATCGTGGGCCATGGCGGCAATCATGGAAATCATCATGGGGTCAACTTCTCTCACCGTCTGTCAGATAATGGGGCGATTACGGTACACGACCAGAGACGGGATCGCCAAACCGAAACTCAGGGCCCCCACGATAAACAGCGCCTTGAGGCCGTTCTCCACCGCGCTCTGGATAAGCTCCATGGTCACCCCGGAGATATTGAGCTCCACCACGGCGATCATCGCCTTGAAGGCATAGCTGCCCGGGATCATGGGGATGATGGAGGCGACGCTGAACACCGGGCGCGGCGCCAGCAGCCGGCGCGACCAGTAGACGCAGACAAAACCGACCGTGGTCGCCGCCGCCAGAGTGGCCCACTCGATGGGCATGCCATGGTGAATGAGCAGGGTGCGCAGGCTGTGAGCCAGGGCGCCGCCCATGGCGCAGTACTTCAACATCCGTGGCGGCACGTTGAACAGCATGGCAAAGCCCACCGCCGGAATGGCCGACCAGAAGGCGTCCTTGGCCAGCAGCCAGAGCAGATCCATCATGGCTCCCTCCCCCAGCTTCCTGTCACCGACATGGCGAGAATGATCCCGATATGGTTCCGTGCGCTGATGTATAGCCGGTTTACCCCGCTCAACAGGGTCGATACAACGTCAAAGCTCTTCATACCTTCCACCCCCAGATACCGGTCACCGACATGGCGAGAATAATCCCGATATGGTTCCGCGCGCTGATGGATAGCCGGTTTGCCCCGAGCAACAGAGTCGATACAACGTCAAAGCTCTTCATACCTTCCACCCCCAGATGCCGGTCACCGACATGGCGAGAATAATCCCTATCGCCGCACTGATGGTGAGCAGGGTCGCCGTGCCCCAACGGGCCAGCCCCATGTTGAAGTAACCCTTCACCATGTCGGAGACCGCATTGATGAGCGGAAAGCCCGGCACCAGCAGCAGTACGCTGGCCGCCATGGCGAGATAGGGCTGGGCCCCCCAGTTGAAGAAGGTAGCGCTGGAGGCGAGCAGGGTGGCGATAAAGCCGGTGGTGGCAAAATTGATGAGGGGGCTGTGGTGATGACGCGCCATCAGCTGGCGTGCCCGCATGGCGACCGAAGCAGAGAAACAGGTCACCAGGAAGATGGGCCAGTCACCGCCAAACAGCAGACTGAAGGCACCGCAGGAGAGCCCCACCATGGGCACCACCAGCCAGGGGTGATAGTGGAACGGTACTATGGCCTCCAGGCGCTGACGCACTTCCCGCGCGCCGATCAGATCCTTCTCCGCCATGATGCAGATGCGCTGGATCTCGCACACCACCTGCATGTTGATGCCGTGCTCGCGCACCCGCCGGGTGGTGGTGACGCAACTGCCCTGATAGAGGCTGGTGAGCACGATGGCGCTGGAGGAGATGGCCATCTCTACGCTCTCAAGCCCGAGCGCCATGCCGAGCCGGACCGTGGTCTGCTCTATGATGCGACTCTCGGCGCCGAACTGGGCCAGCATCTGGCCTACCTTGACGATGATCCGGGTGATCTCCGTCTGCTGTTCCCGCGACAGCACCCGCCTTGGTGTGATACTTCTCATAATCCCTTCGAGTCGTAGCAAATTAAAAAAGTGTCGCCATGTTAGCCTAACTATCGGCGCCGTTCATCTACACATATCACGCCAATAAACAAACTCAAATAAAATAAAAAGCGACACAAAAATACATCAAATGGATTACAAATCACCCCAAACTGTTCAACGCCAGTCAGATAGTCTCACCCGGAAACCACGATAATGGCGGGAATATATTAAAATGACTCATCCGGAATAATATTATTTTTTCTTGCGATAATAATCGCTGAAATAGAGGATGTTGTTCTCTTTATATTCCGGTAGCGGCTCGACATAATCAGGATTATTGAGTTGAACCATTTCACAGCGCATGGAATAAAAGGAGTCGTGCATCATGGCGGCAATCCGGATGCAGCTGTCCATATTGTTCTTGGCCAGCTGGCGCTGACAGTCGATGCGAAATTGCAGGCCGCGCAGGCGCATTTGCTGCTGCGGGCTGACCCGGTCTATCAGACCTTCTATCTCTTGCTGAAGCAACTCGTCGAGCCGCTCGGGCTCCGCCACCGCCAGCCGTTTCAAGGTATCAAAATCAGGCAACTCCATATGCCCTCCCGCGGCCAGCCGCTGCATGGTGATACTCAAACAACAACAATCGGTTCATATTTTCACCAATCGCTTCAGGTGTTATATAAGCCGAACCCCGCTGCGGTTCAATCCATGAGGCCGGCTTTCCCCTCCCGCTGCGCCAAAAGATGACGGCGCATGGAAACCCCGAACCGGTTATTCGTTATGGATCAAGCGATTATTCCTGAATATCGATGGCGGGTTCGTTTATACATTTTTGGCACGGCAATATGCCGATGTTATGTCTTATTGAAAGGAAGCGGCCAATATAGTTTGCCATTTGACGCTCGCCTTCGCGCCGCGATCTGGCTGGTTTAACATATCTTGCTGATTATGTTATTTTATTTGCCACTTATAGCGGCAACCAAGAGCAGACCATGAGCAAGGCAAGAATCGGTATCGTCACCGTCAGCGATCGCGCCAGTGCGGGCATCTACGAAGATCTCTCCGGCAAGGCCATCATCGACACCCTGAACGCCTATCTGACCTCGGAATGGGAACCCCTTTATGAGGTGATCCCCGACGAGCAGGAGCAGATCGAGGCAACCCTGATCCGGCTGGCGGACCAGGAGCAGTGCAGCCTCATCGTCACCACGGGTGGCACCGGGCCGGCCAAACGGGACGTCACCCCGGAGGCGACCGAGGCGGTGTGCGATCGCATGATGCCGGGCTTTGGCGAGCTGATGCGGGCCGAGTCCCTCAAGTTCGTGCCGACCGCCATCCTGTCGCGCCAGACCGCCGGCCTGCGCGGCAGCTCGCTCATCGTCAATCTGCCGGGCAAGCCCAAGTCCATCCGCGAATGTCTGGATGCGGTCTTCCCCGCCATCCCCTACTGCATCGATCTGATGGAAGGCCCCTATCTCGAGTGCGACGAGGCCGTCATCAAGCCGTTTCGCCCGAAGAAATAAAAGCTGGGCGGGGATTTACCCCGCCCTTTGCTTATTTGCGGCCGTACACCTTGACCCCGGCCCGACTCCCTTCCGAATTGCCGTATACCTCGATCCGCTTGATACAGAGCCGGCTGCCGAGGGATTTCCACTCCGACTCCTGATCCTCTCTCAGCTCCTTGCCGAAATAGAGGGTCTTGCTGCGATCATTGCCATAAAACACCTTGACCCGCTCCAGGGTTAATTCCCGCCCAGCCTTGACCATGATGGATTTGGTCGGCCGGCAGGCGAGCATGGGGATGATGGCGGGATGATCGCCGACCCCGAGCAGAATGGTCTTGCCCAGCCGAAATTCATCATCGGCCATGGCCGGGGCGGCCAACGCCCACAACAAGGTGGATAACAGAACGCCCTGAATGACGCGCAGACGCTTGGCAGAAAAAGAAAAAGCAGATAACACAGACATGATGCCTCCCGAAAAAAAACGGGGGGCATATTAATTCATCAAGGCTAAACCCAGCCTGTACCGGCGCCCTGCCAGGCAGGGCACCGACACTCAGGACCAGCGTTTGAAGATGAGGGAGGTGTTGATACCGCCAAAGGCAAAGTTGTTGGACATCAGGTACTCCACCGCCAGCGTGCGACCGCTGCCCACCACGTGATCGAGCGGAGCGCAGGCCGGATCCGGCTCGGTCAGGTTGATGGTGGGGGCAAACCACCCCTCCTGCATCATCTCCAGCGCCAGCCAGGCCTCGATGGCGCCGCAGGCCCCCAGGGTATGGCCGAAGTAGCTCTTGAGGGACGAGATGGGGGTGCGGTCGCCGAATATGGCGGCGGTGGCGTGACTCTCGGCGATGTCGCCGCGCTCGGTGGCGGTGCCGTGGGCGCTGATGTAGCCGATATCCTCAGGCTGGAGCCCGGCCTGGGCCAGCGCCATCTCCATGCAGAGCTGCATGGTCTCCTGCTGGGGTTGGGTCACGTGGGCGGCATCGCAGTTGGTGGCAAAGCCCACCAGCTCGGCGAGGATGGTGGCACCGCGCGCCTGCGCATGTTCCAGCTCCTCCAGCACCAGGGTGCCGGCCCCCTCGCCTATCACCAGCCCGTCCCGCTGCCGGTCAAACGGACGCGGCGCCAGCTCCGGGTTGTCGTTCATCTGGCTGGTGGCAAACAGGGTATCGAATACCACGGCCTCCGACGGGCAGAGCTCCTCCGCCCCGCCAGCCACCATCAGGGTCTGGTAGCCGTGCTTGATCGCCTCAAAGGCGTAGCCGATCCCCTGGCTGCCGGAGGTACAGGCACTGGAGGTGGGAATGACCCGCCCGCGCAGGCCGAAGAACAGCCCTGTGTTGACCGCCGCCGTGTGCGGCATCATCTGCACATAGGTGGTGGCCGTGATGCTGGCGGTGCTCTTGTCGTTGAGCATGACCCCGAAGGCGCGAATGGGGTCCGTGCTGCCGGTGGAGGAGCCGTAGGCGATGCCGGTGCGCCCGTCGGTGAGCACCGGGTTGTCCAGCAATCCCGCCTGCGCCAGCGCCAGCTCGGTGGCGACGGTGGCAAGCGCCGAGACCCGCCCCATGGCGCGGGTCTTCTTGCGCGGATAGTGGGCCGGCAGCGTGAAGTCCGGAATGGGGGCCGCCAGCCGGGTGTTGAGACCGTCGTAGATGGCCCACTCCGGCATGTTCACCACCGCATTGCTCCCCGCCTGCAGGCGGGCTCGCACGCTCGGCCAATCCTGCCCGAAGGCGGTCACCCCGGCCATGCCGGTGACTACGACTCGCTTCATACCATGCCTCCGTTGATGGAGATGACCTGGCGCGTGACATAGCCGGCGATGTCGGACATCAGATAGGAGACCAGACCGGCCACCTCGTCGGCCTGCCCCATCCGCTTGAGCGGAATGATCTTCATCGCCTCAGCCTTCACCTCCTCGTCCACCATGCCGGTGTCGATGAGGCCGGGGGCCACGCAGTTGACGGTGATCTTGCGCTTGGCAAGCTCGAGGGCCAACGCCTTGGTGGCCCCCATGATGCCCGCCTTGGCGGCGCTGTAGTTGACCTGGCCCCGGTTGCCCATCAGCCCGGACACCGAGGAGATGGTCACGATGCGCCCGCCCCGGCGCAGGCCGATCATCGGCATGATGCAGGGCTTGAGCAGGTTGTAGAAGCCGTCCAGGTTGGTGTGCAGCACCCCGTCCCACTCCTCGTCGGTGAGGGCGGGAAAGGCGGCGTCACGGATGATGCCGGCGTTGCAGACCACGCCGTAATAGGCGCCATGCTCGGCCATGTCGGCCTCCAGCCGCGCGCGGCACCCCTCGCGATCGGCAAGGTCGAACTGGAGCAGACGCCCCTGCCCGCCGGCCGCCTGCAAGCTGGCCAGGGTGGCCTCGGCGCCAGCCCGATCGCTGTGGTAGTGCACCACGATGGAAAAACCGTCGGCCGCCAGCTTGAGGGCGATGGCGCGGCCTATCCCCTTGCTGGCGCCCGTGACCAATACGCTAGAGATCATGAAGCTTCCTCAGGCTAACAAATCGGACAATTCGCCGGGGCTCGGCTGGTAGGTGGAGAGTCGCGCCTGGGCGCACTCCTCCCCCGCCAGCAGGATCCGGCAATCAAAACTGGCCATGCCGCCGTCTTGCAACAGGCAGCACGCCTCTATGGTGAGCAGGCTGCCGGCCGCGAAGACGGGGCGCAGGCAGCGATACTTGCGACTGCCGAGCAGCATGCCGATGCGCACCGGCTCGCCGCGCAGGTGCCCCTGCATGCCGGCCCAGGCAGCGATGGTCTGGGCCATCAGCTCGATACCGACCCAACCCGGCAAGTTGCCCTCACCATCCAGCAGCAGGGCATGGCGGGCACCGATACGGGTCTCGCAGCGCGCCTGCTGGGCATCCGCCGCGCAGAGCCGGTCCAGCAGCAGCATGGGGGCCTGGTGGGGCAGCAGGGTCTCGATGGCGGGCAGTGAACCTGGCTCATTCATGGTGAACGCTCCCAAACAGCAGGCTGACATTGTTGCCACCGAAGGCAAAGGAGTTGGAGAGCACCCGGGGCGCCGCCAGTGGCACCTCGCCGCTCACCAGCCGGATGGGGGCCAAGGCCGGATCCGCCGTGGCCACCCGCTGGGGCGGCAGTGGCAGAGCGCGCTCCAGCAACAGGCAGGCGAGCGCGGCCTCGATGGCTCCCGCCGCCCCCAGGGTGTGACCGGTGAGCGGCTTGGTGGAGCTGCAGGGCACCTCGGCACCAAACAGCCGATGCACCGCCTGGCTCTCCATGGCGTCGTTGAGGCGGGTAGCGGTGCCGTGCAGGTTGACGTAGCCCACCTGCGCCGGCGTCAGGCCCGCCTGGGCCAGCGCCATGCGCATGGCCGCCTCGGCGCCGACACCCTCTGGATGAGGCGCCGAGATGTGCCAGGCATCGGAGGACTCCCCCGCTCCCAGCAGCGCCAGCGGCGCAGGCGTGCGGCTCAACAGAAACAGCGCCGCCCCCTCGCCGATGTTGATCCCCTGGCGGGTCTCATCGAACGGCTGGCAACGCGCACAGCTGAGGGACTCCAGGCTGTCAAAGCCGTTGAGGGTGAGCCCGCACAGGCTGTCGGCACCGCCCACCAGCACGACGTCTGCCAGTCCGGCCGCCAGCAGCCGCTGGCCACTGATGAAGGCGCGCGCGCTGGAGGAGCAGGCGGTGGAAATCGTCCAGGCCGGCCCGCTCAGGCCGAGGTGGCGGGCCAGAAATTCCGACGGCGAGCCCAGCTCCTGCTGGCGATAGTCAAAGGCTGGCGGCACGGCTTCCCCGCGCCGGGCAGCCGCCACCGCCAGCTCGGCCTCGCCGATCCCGGCGGTACTGGTGCCTAGCACCAGGCCGACACGGTCGCAGCCAAAGGTGGCCAGCGCCTCATCGAGGGCGGGCCGGATCTGGGCCAGCGCCGCCAGCAGCAACTGGTTGTTGCGCGAGGCGTAGGGGGCCAGCGCCACCGGGATGGCCGGCAGCGCGTCCTCCACCCGCCCGACCGGGGTCAGCCGACCATCCAGCAGCGCCGTCCGGTGGCGATCCAGCGGGCTGATGCCCTCTCTCTGCCAAGCCAGCAGCGCCTCGGCGCTGGCATCACGCCCCGTCCCCAGCGCCGAGACGAGGCCATAGGCGGCGATATAACAGCTCATTGGCTCAGGGTCTCCAGTTGCAGGCGGTAGTTGAACACGTGTTGCTGCAGGCCGACCGGCTCGCGCACGCCGTCGGCGTCGCGGTAGCGGATTTCGGTCACCAAAGTGCCGTCGGGGGCGCGCAGTCGGCGCAGCAGCCCCTCGTCACGCAGCGTCCAGCCTGGCGGCAGTTGCGGTTGCCAGCTGGCCAGCGGCCAGTAGCAGAGCATCACGTCCGCCAGCACCTGGCTCACCGGCGGCATGCCGCTGGTGAGCAGCGGGCTGAGCTGGCGGGTCTCGATGCCCTGCTGGTCATAGCGCACCAGAAACAGCCGTACCCCGCTCGGGGTCAGCCCTACCAGGGTCAGCTGGTGGCCGTCCGCCTCCAGTACCGTCATCAGCTGGTGGTTGCTCCCCCCCACGCTGGCGGTCAGCAGTTGCTGGCGATAGAAGGGGGCGGCCAGCACGGGGGCCGGCAGCGTCATGACGGTCCCCTTGTCGAGATAGGCGGTGGGGGTCGGCTGGCTGCTGCAACCGGTCAGCAGCAGGATTACGAACACGAACAAGGCTTTCATGATGAGGTTGGCTCCCGGCCATGTGGCCCCGGCAACTGCGGTCGACCCCGGTCCAGTACCAGGGGTGAGAGCAGGAAGGCGGTAAAGATACCGCCGCTCAGCACCAGACCAAAGCCCGCGATGGCGGGGGTGTGACTCAGCGCCAGCAGACCGAAGGCCAGCTGGGTGGTGAGGTTGGCCAGCAGGATGGCGAGCAAGGTGGAACTCTGGCGCGCCACCCCGCTCCCGCTGTGGGCAAAGAAGAGGCCGTAGTCGATGCCGATGCCGAAGATGAGGCTGAGCGCCAGCACCCCGAACAGGGTGAGCGGCTGGCCGCAGGCGGCGAGCAGCGCCAGCCCCATGGCCAGCGCAATCAGGTTGACCAGCAGCACCCGGGCCGCTCGCGCCGCCCCCATCCGCCGCCACAGCAGCAGGGCCACCAGCGCGATGGCCACCGACAGCAGCTCCGCCAGCTTGATGCGGTAGTGGGCGAACAGCTGGCTCCACTGGCTGCGCTGATCCTGCCAGTAGACCCCTGGCTCGGCCGCCGCCAGCGCCGTCAGGGCTCCTTCGTCTGCCACCCCCACCAGCGGCACCCAGATGGCGACGCGGCCATCCGCCAGGGCATGCCACAACAGGCGGCTCCCCTCGCTGACCGGGCTGGCCAGCCAGGCGGCCGGGGTCAGCCAGTGTGGCTCGCGCACGGGCGGCTGCAGCGGCAGGCCGGCCGTCTTGAGCCGGCTCACCACCTCGGGTAGCAGGGCCCGGATGGCGGCGGCATCCTCCTGCTGGCGCGCCAGCGAGGGCAGCCAGCGGGCAAGCGAGACAAAATCCTGCAGCGCACCGCGCGCCTTCAACGCGGCCAGCGGGCCGTGGAGCCGCTCCAGCCGTTGCAGTGTCTGCTCGCCGTCCGCCCCCGTCACCAGCAAGCCCTGCATGCCCCCCTGCTGGCCGGTGAGGGCCTGGATCCGCTGCTCCTGCCCCTGCAGTACCACTGGCAGAGGCTGCAGCCGGCGGATGTCGTCATCCACCTGCAACCGGCTGATGCCGAGGGCCGCCAGCAGCAGGCAGCAGAGCGGCAGACCGATGCGCAGCAGCGGGCGCTGCTGCCAGGCCAGCAGCCAGCCCTGCAACCAGCGCTGGCCCAAAAGCGGCCTTGTCGGCAGCGGGCCGGCCCAGCGCGGAAACAGGCAGAGCACAGTGATGAAGGCGCTGAACAGCCCAGCCAGCGCGCACACCGCCAGCTGCTGCAAGCCGGGGAAGGGAGCGAACCAGAGCAGGCCATAGCCGATCAGGGTGGTCAGCACCGCCAGCGACAGACTCGGCAGCAACTTCAGCCGGGTCTGGTGCGGCGTCTCGTCGTCGCCGTGCAGCCGCCGCTCACACAGAAAGTGGATGGCGTAATCGATGGCGATGCCGATGAGGCTGCTGCTGATCACTAGGGTGAAGACGTGGATCTCGCCGAACAGGATGAGCACTGTGCCGAGCCCCCACATCAACCCCACGCCGATGGGCAGCAGGGAGAGCAGTAGCGCCCGGGTGGAGCGAAACACACCCCAGATGAGCAGGATGACCCCGACCATGGAGCCCAGCCCTATGGTGGAGATGTCCTGCTGGGCCAGCTGGCTTGCGTGCTGGCTGTAGAAGAGGGTGCCGCGGCGCAGCAGCTCGGCGCCGGGATAGGCCTCGACGAGGCGCTGCTCGGCCCCGGCCAGTTCGCTCAGCAGCGCCTGGTTGCGCTGGATGTCGAAGGCGGAAAGATCCAGCTCGGCGCGTACCATGTACCAGTCGCGGCCGGCGTCGTCCCGGCTTACCAGCCAGCCCTCCTTGAGCTGCATGGGGCCGCGGGCCTCGGCCAGCACCCCGGCCCGGGTCAGCAGCAGAGGGTCGCTCTGCCACTCGGCACGGGAGACACCGCCGAAGGGAGAGTAGATCTGGCCGAGCACCCACTGGCTCCACCCCTCGGCCCCCCCGGCAAGCCGGGCCCGGCTTGCCGGATCCAGCCGCTGCCAGGCCAGCTCGTGCAGATAGCGCTGCCAGGCGGGGGCCAGCTCGGGCTGATACCCCTTGATGCGGGACAGGGCAGGCAGCTCGCCGAGCTGCTGCGCCCAGAAGGTGGCGGCAGCGCGCCCGTCCTGGCCGGCGGGTAGGCTCAGCAGCCAGACCAGCTGGCGGTCGAGCTGCTGCAGCAGCCCCTGCTGCAGGGCCGGGTCCAGATCGCTGCGGGACTCGTGGGGCAGCAGATCCATCAGGCTGGTGTTGATGCGGCTGTGGGGCAGCTGCCAGGCAAGCACAGCCGCCAGCAGCAGACAGAGCCCGATCCAGAGGGTCCCGAGCCGGCGCCAGGTGGTTTCAGCGTGCAGCAAGGTGGGCTCTCCTCGTCCCGGCGGGAGCGGTTCGCTGGCGCAGCGGGATACTAGTGGACAGCAAAGCGGGCCTGCTCCTCAGGGGTCAATGGCAGGGGGCGCTCGCGCCAGTCGCTGAAGCGGATGCGGGTGCTGTCACCCTGCTTGTCGGCGATAAGCAGCTGATCCAGCTGCCCCTGCCCGCTCAGGGTGAGGCTGGCGAACACCTTGTCGAGCGGCGCCAGGGTCGGCACCAGCACCAGCTGCCAGCCATCCTCCGTGCTGTGAAAGTCGATGCTGAAGTAACGGCTCAGGGTCGCCTCGTCCGAGCCGAACAGCGCCAGCAGCATCTGGCTGAACTCCAGCAGCTGGGGGTTGTCGATGACGGTGGCGGGCTGGCCCGCCATCTGCTGCACCATGCGCGTCGGCGTCAGGACAAGGGTCAGCGGGAAGGGCTTCTGCTGCTGCCACCAGAGCCCCAGATCGCGCACCAGCAGCAGCTCGCCGGAGGCCTTGAGCGGCTGGCTCAGCCCCGCCACCTGCTTCTCCTGCTCGAAGTGGGCCTCCTTGGCTTGGCTCAGGGCGAGCAGCTGCTGCACCTCGGCCCGGCTCAGGGGCACCGCCTGCAGCGGCCATGTCAGCAACAGGATCAGACCGGCCAGCAGCGGCCCCATCAGTCGGCTCACTGGCTCACCCCCAGCTTGTCCAGCAGCACCTGGGGCGAGGCCAGACACATCTCGCCGCTCGCCTTGCTCACCGCCACCTGGATGCTGTAACCCTTGCTGGTGCGGGTGCCGTTCACGGCGTCGCTCAGCAGGTAGTCGATCTTCAGGCGGTTCTGGTACTCGGTCAGGGTGGCGCGCACCCGCACCCGCTGGCCGAAGCGCAGCGGTGCCAGGTACTTCATCCGGGTGTCTATGATGGGCCAGAGGTAGCCGGAGGCCTCCATCTGCGGATAGTTGTAATCGATGAGATCGAGCAGGGCACAGCGGGCCAGCTCGATGTAGCGAAAGTAGTGGCCGTGCCAGGCGACCGCCATCATATCCACGTCGTGGAACGGGATGGTCACCTCGATCTCAGTACTGATCTGCCAGGGTTCTTGCTGCATGGTTGTTCTCACAAGTAGTGCCCCCGCCAGCGCGACACAGCCACCCAGTCCACGTCGTGGAACGGGATGGTCACTTCTATCTCGGTGCTGATCTGCCAGGGTTCAGGCGTAGTCTGGATACGGCTCATAGTGAAGAGTCCTGATAGAGGGGATAGTGGCGCTGGCGAATGCGGGCGATCAGCGCCCTCAGCTCGGGCTCGAGCCCCCGGTCTTCCAGCAGCGGAGCAAACTCGGCCCGCACCTGCGCGACCATGGCGGCCAGCGCCGTGCCGAGCGGGCGGGTGAAGGGGGTGGGTCGGGCGAGGCGCAGCTCCACCCCCTGCACCGCCGCCAGCAGGCTGGCGGCCGCCACCTGCTCGGTCAGGGTCAGCACCCGCAGCGCATCCCGCGCCGCTATGGTGCCCATGCTCACCTTGTCCTGGTTGTGGCACTCGGTGGAGCGGGAGAAGACGCTGGCGGGCATGGTCTGCTTGAGCGCCTCCGCAGTCCAGGCCGAGACGCCGATCTGCACCGCCTTGAAGCCGTGGTTGATCATCTGCCGCCCCTGTGGCGCGCCGGAGAGGTTGCTCGGCAGGCCGCCGTTGAACTTGCTGTCCACCAGCTGGGCCAGCTGGCGATCCAGCAGGTCGGCCAGGTTGGCGACGGCCGCCTTCATGCTGTCCATGGCCATGGCGATGTGACCGCCGTAGAAGTGGCCGCCGTGCATCACGTGCTCCTCTTCGCCATCGATCAGCGGGTTGTCGTTGGCGCTGTTGAGCTCGTTTTCGATGAGCTGGCGCCACCAGGGCAGGCTGTCGGCCACCACCCCGATGACGTGGGGGGCGCAGCGCAACGAGTATCTGTCCTGCAGCCTATCGCTGTGGCGCGGCAGCTCGCCGGCCACCAGATCCTCTCTCAACCAGGCCGCGACCCCCTGCATGCCGGGGTGCGGCTTGGCGGCAAACAGCCGCTCGTCGAAGTGGAAGGCGTTGCCCCCCATGGCGACGCTCACCAGGGCGGTGATCCGGGTCGCCAGTTGCATCAGGTAGTCGGTGCGGGCGTAGGCGAGGCAGGCCAGCGCCGTCATCACCGAGGTGCCGTTCATCAGCGCCAGCCCCTCTTTCGGGCGCAGGGTCAGGGGAGTGATCCCTAACTCCCGATAGACCTCGGCGGCGGGGCGCAGCACACCATCATGATGAAGCTCGCGCTCCCCCACCAGCACGGCGGCGACGTAGGAGAGCGGGGTGAGATCGCCGCTGGCGCCCACCGATCCCTCTTCGGGAATGCGCGGCACCAGATCCTGCTCCAGCAGCCAGCAGAGCCGCTCGAGCAGGGCCGGGCTGACCCCGGAGACCCCCTGCGCCAGCGAGCAGAGCCGGGTCGCCAGCACGGCGCGCGTGGCATCGAGCTCGAGATCCGCCCCCAGCCCGCAGCCGTGAAAACGGGTCAGGTGCAGCGGCAATTCGGGCACCAGCTCGGTTGGCACCGGCCGGGTCACCGAATCGCCGTAGCCGGTGGTCACCCCGTAGATGACCCCCTCTTCGGCCAGCAGCCGGTCGAGGAAGTCTGCCCCCCGCTGGATGCGGGCCATGAAGGCGGGATCCGGGTTCAATGCTGGGGTGGCACGGCGTTCGGCCAGGGCCACCACGTCTTCGATGGTCAGCGGCTTCGCGCCGAAGACAACCCTGCTCATCTCACTCTTGTTCATCGGTCAGCTGCCAGAAATCAAAAAAGTTGAACCAGTCCAGCGGGGCGCGCAGGCAGTGGTGCTGCAGGCGATCGGCATAGGCCTGTACCCGGGACGCGAGAATCTGTTGGCGCCCCTGCCGCGGCAGGGGCTGGCCATCGGCAAAGGGCTCGAAATGCACCCGAAAGCGCCCCTGTTCCTTGAGGCCGAACATCAGGTAGACGGGGCAGCCCAGCACGCTGCTGAGCACGAAGGGGCCGAGGGGAAACGGCGCAGGAGCGCCGAGGAAATCGGCCCAAATCACCCGCTTCTCCCGGGTCACCGAGGTGCGATCGCCGACGATCACCACCCACTCTCCCTGCTCCAGCTTCTCCTTGAGCAGGATGGCGGTATCGGCCCCCAGCTCCTGCACCTGGATGAGGTTGAGGTGCGAATCCGGGTTGATCTGCTTGAGCAAGGCGTTGAAGCGGGCCGCGTGGCGGGTGAACACCAGCGCATTGATGCGCAGCCCCTGCTTGCGACTGCCAAGGGCCCGGCACAGCTCGAGATCGCCCAGGTGGGAGCCCAGCAGCAACACTCCCTTGCCGCTGTTGATGGCGGCCTGGTAGTGCTCAACCCCCACCAGCTCAACCTCTTGCTCCGTGATGTCGCCGCGCCAGCCCGCCAGCTTGTCGAGGGCCGCCTCGCCAAAACGCAGGAAGTGGCGAAAGCTCGATCTCGGCTCAATGGGCAGCGCAACGCCTTGTGCGTTGGCGAAGGCCTCGAGCCGGGCCAGATAGGCCCGGGATGCCTCCCGCTGGGCACGGCCAGTCAGCCAGAAGTAGCCGATGACCGGATAGAGCAGCAGGGAGAAGCCGCGCCGCCCCAGCAGGCGGTAGCTGGCCAGCATGATCTGCATCCCGAGCAGGGAGCCCCGCTCCGGGGTGCGCGACCAGTGGGTGCGCCGCTCGCGCCACAGCCGGGTCAGCTGGGCGCCCAAGCGGGCAGGCCAGCGGCAGAGGCGCAGCAGCAGATCCCACAGCAGACGGCACACCAGCCGGGTGTGCATCCAGGAGATGTCGAGGTTGTCGCGAAAAAGCCGAAAGTGGGAGCGGCCGTCGACGGGATAGATGACCCGGGTCGGCACGAAGCGCATCGGCACCCCGGCCCAATGGAGGCGCACCATCACCTCGGTGTCAAAATCCATCCGCCGGCCGAGGGCCACCCGCTCCAGCAGGGCGCAGGTGGACGCCAGCGGATAGACCCGAAAGCCGCACATGCTGTCCTTGATGGCGAACGACAGCGTCTCGATCCAGACCCAGACATGGGTGATGTAGCGGCCGTAGAGGCGCCCCTTGGGCACGGAATCGTCGTAGAGAGGGCGACCGGAGACGAGCGCCGCCGGGTGCTGGCGCGCCTCCGCCAGCAGGGCCGGCAGATCCGTCAGATCGTGCTGGCCGTCGGCATCCACCTGCAGGGCGTGGCTGAACCCCAGCTCATGGGCGCGGCGCAGCCCCGTCATCACGGCGCCCCCCTTGCCCTGGTTGTGGGAGTGACGCAGCAGGCTGACCCAGGGGTGCTGGGCGGTCAGCGCATCCAGCGCGGCGGCGGCGACGGGCTCGCTGCCATCGTCGACCAGCAGGCAGGGCAGCTCGAATTCGGCCAGCCGCGCCAGCACGGCGGCCAGCGGTCCGGCGTGGTTGTAACAGGGAATAAGAAGGCAAGGGTTCATGGGGTCAGCCGCACCCGTCCGCTGCTCGCCGGCTCGTCGTCGAGCAGATAGCTGAAGAGAAGCTGGCCCTTGTCCGCCTGCCACTGCAAGCTCAGGCTGCACTCGGCCCCGGGGCGCAGCGGGCGCTGGAACTTGAGCTGATCCACCCCGTGAAACGGCAGTGTCAGCTTGAGCAGGCTGGCGGCGTAGTGCATCACCCAGTGGATCTGGGTCACCCCGGGTAGCAGAGGCGCGCCGGGAAAGTGCCCTGCAAACCAGGGCAGTGCGGGATCGAGTCGCAGCCGCAGGCGCACGCCATCGGCCAGCACCTCGCAACCCAGCTCGGTTGGCAGCGTGTCAGCGGACAGGCTCATCGAACAGCTCCTTGAGTTGTGACCAGGGGCGCTTGCCCTGGGCGTTGACGGGCATCTGCACCACCCGGCGCACGCTGCGCGGCAGGGCGACCGGCTCGAGCCAGGGGCGCAGCTGCTGGCGCAGGGCCAGCAGGAAACGACCCTGACCGAGTTCGTCCCAGCGGGCGGCCCCCAATTCGCTTAGCACCAGCACGGCGCCGAGGATCTGGCGCTGACCCTGTTGCAGCGGCAGCACGGCGGCCGATTCCACCTCTGCCAGGGCCTGCAGGCGCGCCTCCACCTCGTCGAGGGAGATGCGCTTCTCCTCCAGCTTGACGATCCTGTCCTGACGCCCCAGCAGCTCGAAACCCTCCTCGCGCAGGGCGATGCGATCGGCGCAGGCCAGCCAGCCATCCTCTTCCAGAAAGGGGGAGCGCAGCAGCAGCCCCTGCTCCGGGCCGACCCGTACCTCGACCCCGGGCAGCGCCGTCCAGGGGGTCTGCTCCTGGTGGCGCTGGCGCCAGCCAATGCCACCGGTCTCGCTGCTGCCGAAGATCTCTACCGGCAGCTGGCCGAACAGCGCCCGGGCTTGCCGGGCATCTTCCAGCTGCAGGGGGCCGCCGGAGGAGACGATCAACCGGCAGCCGGTGGCGTGCATGGCCGGATCGAGCCGGCTCAGAAACGCCGGCGACGCGATCAAACACCAGGGGGCGCCTTGCGCCGCCAGCTGCTCCGGGTAGTCGATGGGGCGGCGATCGAACGGGCGACCGAGGGCCAGCGGCAGCAGGATGCGAAACAGCAGGCCGTAGATGTGCTGGTGGCTGACGCTGGCCAGCACCCGGCTATCGGCCAGTCGCTCGCCCCACAGCGCCATCTGCACCCGCAACTCGGCCTCCAGCTGGGGCCAGGCCTTGGGGATCGCCTTGGGCTCGCCGGTGGAGCCTGAGCTGAACAGAGTGATATCCAGGCGCACAGGCGCAAGATCTCCGTGTGCGGCATCCAGCCCCTCGTACACATCAACCAGCGGCAGCCTGAGCTGAGGCACGACAAGTGCCGCCCCCGGCAGCTCGGCGTCGGTGAGCAGGCCGTCGAACTGGCTCTGCAGTTCCTGCAGGCCGGCCAGCCGCTGATGACCCGGCAAGATCGCCTGATAGCCGCCGAGGGCGCAGGCGAGCAACGCTTGCGTGAACAGCAGGCTGTCGTCGAAACAGAGGGCCCAGCGCGCGCCTGGCTGGCCGGCGCCGTCATGACGGGCCATGGCACTGGCCAGTTGCAGGCTGGCGCGGCGCAGCTCGGCCAGGGTCACCTCCCCCTGCGGGCCGAAGGCCACCGGCCGGGCACCATCGCGCAGCCAGAGGGTTTGCAGCAGGCTCATGGGGTCAGCCTCTTGAGCAGGCGGCGACGCACCAGATACTCAGCCCCCATCAGGCCGCCCATCAGGGCGTAGCTGACAAAGCCGTTGTAGAGGCTCCAGAGCGCCAGATCCCCGTGCCAGATGGTGAAGGCCGCCAGGGCGCCGTTGATGACGAAGAAGCCGCACCAGACCTGGGTCACCCGCCGGGTATAGCCGATGGCCGCCGCCGGCAAAGCGGGATCCTGCAAGCGGGCCAGCCGCTCCACCAGGCTCATGGGGCGGGTCAGGCTCCAGCCAAACAGGCAGAGCAGGCAGAGGCTCACCGCCAGCGGGTAGTAAAGCAGCCAGTGCCGGGCGCTGAACAGAGCGCAGAGCAGGGTCAGCCCCAGCCCGATGCAGGCCAGCAGGCGCCCCAGCCAGAGCCACTCCGGCAGCGGGCCGAGCCGGACTCGCCCCTTCAGCAGGCCGGGCAAGAGTCGCAGCGAGAAGATGAGCAGCAGGCCGAGCAGCAGCGGGGTCTGACCGGCGTGGGTCAGCCCCCAGTAAACTGCCAGCGGGTAGAGCAGCAGGGCACCACCGGCCAGCCAGGAGAGCCAGCGCATCATGGCAGGGCTGACACCGGCATCAGGCGTCGGCCAGCAGACGCTCGACCGCATCCACCACGTCGTTGACGCTGCGCACCGACTTGAACTCCTCCGGCTTGATCTTCTTGCCGGTCAGCTTCTGCAGGTGCACCACCAGATCGATGGCGTCTATGCTGTCGAGCTCGAGATCCTGATAGAGGCGGGCCTCGGGGGTGACGGCCTCTTCGTCGACTTCGAACAGCTCGACGAGGGCAGCCTTAATCTGGGCAAAGATGTCGTCGCGGGTCATGGCTCAGGCCTCCCCTTTCGACTGGGCCTGCACCAGGGCCACCAGGGCCGCAACGGAGGCAAAGTGGCGACGGGTGTTCTCATCCTCGGCGGAGAGGACGATGCCGTAGCGGCCCTTGATGGCAAGGCCCAGCTCCAGCGCATCGATGGAGTCCAGCCCCAGGCCATCCCCAAACAGCGGTGCCTGGCTGTCGATGTCGTCAGGGGTGAGCCCCTCGAGGTTGAGGCTGTCGATGATGAGTTGTTTTATCTCTAGATGCAGGTCTTGCATAACTGTTCCATATGCTGTCATTGGGGCCCGGGTTGCAGGGCCCGGGTGAGAAACCGGGTCAACTGGCGAGCGGCCAGCGCACTGCTCTGGCCGGCGGCGACCACCTCGTCCGCCGCCACTTGCTGCAGGAATTCTATGGTGAAAGTCGGCTTATTTTCCGGGATCTTGAACCATTTGTCCTGCTTGGTGAGAAATCGGGTGCTGCAGTGGATCCGCACCAGTTGCAGCGGTACCTGGCTGCGCACCGCCAGCTGGGCCGCGCCGCGCTGCAGCTTGATGGGTTCGCCCGGCGTGGTGCGGGTCCCTTCCGGGAAGATCAGCAGCAGGCCGCCGGCCCGGATCCGCGCCATGCACAGGGCCAGCAGATCCTCCCCCGCCACGTTGGGCAGGTAGTCGGCCGCCCGCACCACGCCGCCGATGAAGGGGTTGCGCCAGAGTGACTGCTTGACGATGCAGTCGCACACCGGCATCTCGGCCGCCAGCATGACATAGTCGAGCAGGCTGGGGTGATTGGCCACCACCAGGGCGCCACGCAAATCGGCGGGCATGCCGCTGACGCGATAGTCGAGCACCCCCCAGCCGCGCAGCATGGCGAGAAACAGCCGGAAACTGTGGCGGATGGTGAGCTGGGCCAGGGTGCGCCGCCGCTCCCCGCGCAGACAGAGCGCCAGCAAGGGGAACCAGAACAGGGTGAGCAGCAGGCCGCCCACCCCGAACAGGGTGAAGCCAAGCGCCGTGCCGATCAACCGCCAGGCCCGGTTCAGCAACGCTGCCATCTCCACGCCTGACGGTCATCGCCGAGGAGCAGGGTCGGCTCGCCTAGCAGCAGGGCGCGCCACATGGCGAGGCTCTGGGGCAGCGAACGGGTGGATTCAACCACGGGGCTAACCCCCTCACAGCGCCACTGCTCACCGGCCTCCAGCACCAGCCCCAGCGCGTGGGGCGGCGCCTCTTCCGCCAGCCAGGGGCGATGAAATTCGGGCACAGGCCCCTCGAAGGCCACCAGCAGCACCTTGCGGGCGCCGGCCTGCAGGGCGCAGACCGCTTCGATGAGGCCTGCCATCAAGCTGTTCTCCCCCCCAGCCAGCGAGCTCATGGGAATGGCGGCCTTGCCCTGGATGGAGCAGAGCCCGGCGGCGGTGTTGTGCACCGACATGGAGAAATCGGTGGGGGAGAGCGCCTGCCCGTCCGCCAGCGCCTGCAGCAGCGTCATGGAGCGGGCCAGCTCACCGTGGCGGCTGACGAAGATGGCACTGTCTACCTGGTGGCGGGCCAGCAGGCTCAGCCCCACCTGCACCGCCAGCCGTGAGCCCTGGCTCAGGCGGCGCGCCATCATCATGGGCAGCAAGGGAGTGGCGGGAAACGGCGGGTCGACGGGCCAGCGCCCCTGCTGCGCCCACGCCTGCCAGGCGGCCTCATCGGCCAGACCGGGTGACAGCGCCTGACTATCCAGCAGCGAGAAAGAGAGCATGTTGCAGGCGACCTGTCCTTAAAACCGTGGTGGGAGCGAAGAGCATAAAAGGCACTCACCCGACGGGCAGTGCCTGCGCCATGGTATTGAATGACGTCATCAGGTGAATACCGGGCGGATAATACCATTATTCATCAGAAATAATAGCCAGCCCGGATTATCCACCGCCTTGGTGATTGAAAATAAACAATTTGTGTTGTCTCATTGCCACGCTCAATTGATGAATATCCTTCTCAAGGAAAATATTATGAAGATTATTAATAAAATATCCCTGCTGCTGGCCTGTGCCCTGCTGGCCGCCTGCTCCACCAGCCAACCCATCCGCAATATGGCGGCCAATCCGGTGCCATCCAACCTCACCGAGGAGCAGGTCGCCAACGCCATTATTACGGCAGGTATCAGCAAGAGCTGGGTAATGCGTCAGGAGCAGCCGGGACTGATTCGGGGCCAGGTCAATGTGCGTCAGCATCAGGCGGTGATCAATATTCCCTACAGCGCTCGCGATTATTCCATCAATTATGTGAGCAGCGTCAATCTGGACGACAAGGGCAAGGGCAGCATCCACCGCAGTTATAACCGCTGGGTACTGGGTCTGAACCAGGCCATTCAGCTGGAACTCGCCCGCGCGCAGAGCCGCTGATCCGGCAGGAGCCCCCCGTGAATCACTATCAGACAGACCCCTACAACGCGCTGGAAGCCATCAGCGAGGCCCAGAAAATCGCCTTCGGGCCCATGCTGTTTCAGGCCAGCTGGTGCCTGCGCGAAACCGGGGTGCTGGCCTATCTCGAGACCCGTGGCCAGCGGGGGGCACCACTGGCCGACATCGCCCAGGCATGCGAGCTGAGTGAATACGGCGCCGGCGTGCTGCTGGACATGGGGCTCGGCGGCGGACTCTGCTACCTGGCCGAGGAGCACTATGTGCTGGGGCGGGTCGGCAAGTACCTGCTGAACGACACCATGAGCCGGGTCAATCTCGACTTCACCCAGCACGTCTGCTACCAGCCCCTCGCCCACCTGCTCGACGCCATCCGCAACGGCACGCCGGCCGGCCTGCAGGAGTTCGGCCCCTGGCAGACCCTCTATCCGCACCTGAGCGAGCTGCCCGAGCCGGCCCGCCGCAGCTGGTTCGCGTTCGATCACTTCTACTCCGACTGGGCCTTCCAGCAGGCCCAGGACAAGGTGTTCGGCTACGAGCCGCGCCACCTCTACGACCTGGGTGGCAACACCGGCAAGTGGGCCATCGCCTGCGCCAAGCGGGATCCGGCGCTGCGAGTCACCATCCTGGACTTGCCCGAGCAGCTGGCACTGGCTCGCCGCAACATCGAGGAGGCGGGGCTGGCGACGCGGGTGCAGGGTCACCCGGTGGATCTGCTGCAGCCAGGCACCCTGCCCGGCGAGGCGGACATCTGGTGGATGAGCCAGTTCCTCGACTGCTTCAGTCACGAGCAGATCGTCGCCATCCTGAACCGGATCCGGCTGGCCATGAAGCCGGGCGCCCGGGTCTGCATCCTGGAGCTGTTCTGGGACCGCCAATCCTTCGAAGCCGCCAGTTTCAGTCTCAACGCCACCTCCCTCTACTTCACCTGTCTGGCCAACGGCAACAGCCGCTTCTACCACTCCAAGGAGCTGTACCAGTGCCTGCGCGAGGCCCACTTCCACGTGGAAGCCGAGCACGAGATCCCAGGCCCGGGCCACACCCTGCTGGTTGCCCGCCCGTTGCACACGAGGCCATAATGCCGCCATCGGCATAACGATGATGAAACGAGAAGGAGCACGGCATGAGGCGTGACTGCATGGCCCTGATGGCCCTCGGCCTGGTTCTGGGCAACCTGCTCGGCGGCTGCGCCGACATCAAGGAGGCGGGCAGAACCGTGGGGCACACCACCCGCAACGTGACCCGCGAGATTGGCCACACCACCCGGGACGTGACCCGCGAGATAGGTCACGGCACCCGGGACACCGTCAAGAAGGTCGGTGATGAGCTGAGCAAATAGAAACAGGGGCCGACAGGCCCCTGTTTTCATCAGCGTCATGGGTGAACTCAGTTGCTCCACATGGTCATCAGCTGGGACTCCATGGCCTCTTCCTGCTCATCCGGCAGCTCGGCGAAGAAATCGAGCCCGGTCTGCTGCTCCACCTCATCCACCGTCACTATGTAATCCGCCAGCCGGCTGGCCGACACGTTCTCCTGCGGCAGGATGAAGGCGATCGCCTCCTGGTTGGCCACATCCATCACCACCCGGTAGTAGGCGTGGGGCACGGTCACACCGTTGCCGATGGAAGCATCGGAGTTGGTGAAGATGGGGCCGGTGATCACATAGACATCCTGATAGGCGATGGCCCACTGCCGGGTCTTCTCCTCCAGGATGCGCCAGGCCCCCTGGTTGAGCGCCGGTAGCTGCGGGGTCATGTTGGTCAGCAGGAAGCTCTGCTTCATGGTGGTGGCGGTGGAGCGCATGTCCGCCGCGGGCGCCTGGTGGCCGCGGTCATAGCCGGAGCCCTTGTAGTCGGCCAGGGTGGCGCGGAACTGCACCGGCACCTCCTTGTCCTCGGCAAAGGCATCCTTGCGTGGCACCTGACCCTGGGCGCTGGCGGCCGTCATCCGATAAGAGACCCAGTCGGAGACCTTGGTGTCGTAGTTGTAACCGGCGGCATAGCCGTCCCGGCACAGCAGTTGACTGGATTGGCTGGGTACCCCGAGCTTGACGTGATCCTTGCATTGGAAGCCCGCCGCCAGGCTCGGGAAGGTGGTGAGAGTGAATCCGATAGCCAGAACTAATTTATTGATATTATTCATTATTATGCCACTCCTTGTGTTAGGCGGAGTGATTTGACACCAGGTCGGATGAGTAAGGCAATCGAACGAATTGTGAGCGTGTCGGAAATGTGAAGAGGGCTGCAAATCGATAAAATCGCCGTCGCCAGCTGGGGGATTGTCATCCCTTTGTCATTGTGTAGTGCAGTAACTTCGAGAGGCTTATCAGATAGATAGGAACAAAAAAGCGGAGCCGGCGGCTCCGCTGCAATCATCACGCCCGCTCAGCTCTTGACCTGAGGCCTGGGGGTATCGGGTTGGGAGGGGGGCAGGATCGGCAACACGATCTGCGGCTGCTCGCCGGTCAGGCTCTTGAGGTAGGCGGTCATGTCGTCCGCCTCCTGCTCGCTCAGGGTCTGGCCGAGCTGGATGTCCGCCATGATCTGCACCGCCTCCTTCAGATCCCACACGGAACCGTCGTGGAAGTAGGGGTAGGTCAGCTCGATGTTGCGCAGGGTCGGCACCTTGAACCAGCCGATGAACTGCTTCTCGCCGGTCACTCCACCGCGTCCCTGGGCCGGGTTGTCGGTCTTGAACGGCTTGACCAGCCCCATCTTCTGGTAGGAGTTGCCGCCGATGGCCACCCCGTTGTGGCAGGCGGTGCAGCCCTTCTCCTTGAACAGCTGATAGCCCTTCAGCTGCTGCGCAGTCAGCGCCTTGGCATCCCCCTTCAGCCAGCGATCAAACGGCGCGTTGGGAGTGACCAGGGTCTCCTCGAAGGCGGCGATGGCATCGGTCACCTCGTCGATGCCGAAGTCCCCCTTGCCGTACACGGCGCTGAAGCGGGCCCGGTACTCGGGCAGGGTGTGCAGGGTCTCCACCGCCAGCTTGTGGCTGAAGGCCATCTCCAGCGGGTTCTCGATGGGGCCTGCCGCCTGCGCCTGCAGATCCTTGGCGCGCCCATCCCAGAACTGCACGAAGTTGAGGCTGGAGTTGAGCACGGTGGGCGAGTTGATCGGCCCCTCCTTCCACTTGTGGCCGAGGGAACTGACCTGGTTGTCCACTCCGCCGGTCGCCAGGTTGTGGCAGGAGTTGCAGGAGATGGCGTTGGATTTCGAGAGCCGCGGCTCGAAAAACAGCATCTTGCCCAACTCGACTTTTTCCGGTGCACTCACCTTGGCTGCTTCCACTGCCTGGATAGGCTCGTTCGCCCACCCCATCCCTGGCAGGCCCAGCGCCAGCAACAGACAATATTTATTCATTGTTTCTCTCTCCCTTGTGGCTGTGCATAACAGCAGCCTCAGCCTGCCCGGGAAAGCCTGTGTATTATTTGTTCAAGATCAAATGAGACCAACAAAAACCACATTTAAAACAATGAATTAGTTTATTACGGACGGAATAATGGCGGGGACTTGCGCGGCAAAAAAGAGCTGAATTCTGATGAGTGAATTATGAACAAATTCATCCGCGATGACAGCCAATTAATTAGATTGCTGTCATTGAATAAAGCGATTATTCAATATGCAGGCGTGACCGCCCATTATTTAGATTCATATTAAATACATCATAAATATCATCGGCGCTCACCCAGCCAATAATAACAATAGCGTCTGACCTTCTGTATCCCGCAATTCAGATGATGCCTTCCGTTATTTCCTCATCAATGCAGGAAACGGATGGCCGTGCTTTTCAATCAAGATAAGGATGCATGATGAAAGAGTCCCTGTTGGCCGCCACCCTGTTGCTCTGCCCCGCCGCCTTTGCCGCCACCCCGCACTGGGAATACAGCGGCGAGGCCGGCCCGGCAAAATGGGCCAGCCTGACCCCGGAATTTGGCCAGTGCGCGGGCCGCAACCAGTCGCCGGTCAACCTCTCTGGTCTGGTCAAGGCCGAGCTGGCCCCGCTGCAGTTCCACTACCTGGCGGACGGGCACAGCGTCACCAACAACGGCCACACGGTGCAGGTCGACTATGCCCCGGGCAGCACGCTGGAGCTCGACGGCATGCACTTCACCCTCAAGCAGTTCCACTTCCACGCCCCCAGCGAAAACCTCATCGAAGGCAAGTCCTATCCGCTGGAGGGTCACCTGGTCCATGCCAATGACCAGGGGGAGCTGGCGGTGGTGGCGGTGATGTTCGAGCCGGGCAAGGCCAATGGGGCCCTGAGCCAGGTCTGGCAATCCTTGCCAGCCAAGGCGGGGGAGCAGCACGCGCTCAAGGAGCCGGTCTCGGCAGAGCCATTGCTGCCCGCCAAACGCGACTACTACCGCTTCAGCGGCTCGCTGACCACCCCGCCCTGCTCGGAAGGGGTGCGCTGGCTGGTGATGAAGGAGCCGGTGCAGGTAAGCCAGGCCCAGATCGATGCCTTCAAGGCGGTGATGCACCACCCCAACAACCGCCCCGTGCAACCGCTGCACGGTCGGCTGGTGCTGCAATAACGCACCCGGCAACTCACAGAGCCAAAATGAAAAAAGAGGGCCAAGAGGCCCTCTTTTTCGTTTGCAGCAACTGATTACAGACTGGCGGCGATGCGGGCCCCCAACGCGGCGTTGTTCAGCACCAGCTGGATATTGGCCGCCAGCGAGTTGCCGCCGGTCAGTTCGCACACCCGGGCCAGCAGGAAGGGGGTGGACGCCTTGCCCTTGACCCCTTGCTCATCCGCCTCCCGCAGTGCCTGGGCAATGGCTGCGTCGATGTCGGCCTTGGGCATGGCAAACTGGGCCGGGATGGGGTTGGCCACCACGGCGCCGCCGGCCAGCCCCAGCTCCCACTTGAGGCGCAGCGCCTCGGCGATGGCCGTCGGGCTCTCGAGGCGGTAATCCACCTTGAAGCCGCTCTCGCGGGTGTAGAAGGCGGGCAGCTCCTCGGTCTGGTAGCCGATCACCGGCACGCCCTGGGTCTCGAGGTACTCCAGGGTCAGACCGATGTCGAGGATCGACTTGGCGCCGGCGCAGACCACGGCCACCGGGGTCTGGGCGAACTCCTGCAGGTCGGCCGAGATGTCGAAGGTCTCCTGGGCGCCGCGGTGCACGCCGCCAATACCGCCGGTGGCGAACACCCGGATCCCGGCCATGGCGGCGATGATCATGGTAGAAGCCACCGTGGTGGCCCCCAGCCCCTTGTTGGCCAGCACGAAGGGGATGTCGCGGCGGCTGCACTTGGTGGCGGCATGACCGGCCCGGCCCAGCGCCTCCAGCGCCCCCTCATCCAGACCCACCTTGAGGCGGCCATCGATGATGGCGATGGTGGCCGGCACGGCGCCGTTGTCGCGCACCACCTGCTCCACCTGGCGCGCCGTCTCCACGTTCTGCGGATAGGGCATGCCGTGGGAGATGATGGTGGACTCCAGAGCCACCACCGGCTTGCCGGCAGCAAGGGCTTCAGCGACGACCGGTTGGATATCGAGGTAAGCGTTCAACATGGGTACTCCTCCAGCATGCGTTCAACGGCGGCCTTGGATAGGCCGGAAAAGACGGTATCGGAACAATTGACGGTGAGCGCGGCGCAGCCGAGGGCGAAACGGGTGGTCTCGACGATGCCTTGCTCCTGCAACCAGGCGTGGGCCAGCCCTGCCATGAAGGCATCGCCGCCGCCGGTCACGTTGACGACCGGGCTGCCGAGTACGGACAGATGGCCCTGGCACTCCCCGTCGCTATAAAAGATCCCCTGATCGCCGAGGCTCAGGAACAGCCGCTGCACCCCGGCGCGGTGGAACCAGGCCGCCGCCATGGGCCAGGTGTCGGGCCCGGCGATGCGCAAGCCGCACAGCTGCTCCGCCTCGCTGCGATTCGGTTTGAGGGTGTGGATGCGGTGCAGCCAGGGGCGGATCTTCTCCACCTTGGCCACCGAGACGGTGTCGACGAAGATGGTGTGCTCCCCCTGACGCTCGAACAACCAGTCGAGGGTGTGGGTGGCGAGGTTGGTGTCGAGCAACCAGAGCCGGGCCGCCCCAAGAAATCCGCTCAGGGGGGCGAGCCGGGCCGGCGTGAGCTGGTCGATGATCCCCATGTCGTTGACGGCGCAGCTCATTTCGCCGCTGCCATCGTGCAGACTGAGGTAACAGGAGGTGGCCTGACCGTCCAGCACCAGCACCTGGCGCACGTCGACGCCGGCGCGCTGGCTCACCTCCAGCAGGTGGTGGCCGTACTGATCGTTGCCCACCGCGGTCAGCAGCCGGGTGTCGGTACCGAGCCTCGCCAGGTTCTCGGCGATGTTGCGCCCCACCCCGCCGGCGGAGGTGCGCACCCGGCCCGGGTTGGAGTCGCCAATGCGCAGGTTGTCGTGGCTGCAGCCGCAGATATCCATGTTGGCACCGCCGATCACCACGGCGTAGGGGCCCTCCCGCAGCACATAGCCGCGCCCCTGCACATAGCCCTGACGCATCAGGCTGGAGATGTGGCTCGCCAGCGCCGAGCGGCTGATGCCGAGCCTGTCCGCCAGCTCCTGCTGGGCAATCATGGGATCCTGGCGCAGCAGGGCGAGGATCTCTTGCTCACGTTCCGTCATAGACAAACATCCAGTTACAAACGTTTGTCCATTATTTCCGAAAAACGTTTACCCGCCATCGCTTCGTGCAAAAATTGTCGGCTTGCGCACAAAAACTCGACGATGGGAAGCAAGCGAATCTCGGCCTCTACCTGTTACTTTTTCTGCGTTTGCCGGCGGGCACGGCTTATAATGCGGCCGCCACAGAGGAGAGCGAGATGAGAGAGTCAGACCACGAATGCCTGCCACCACAAGGAGATGAGTCCGCGCCGCACGGCGATGCAGGTTATTGCTGCATCGGGCTGGTCAACCCCAAGTCACCGGAGAACGTGGGGGCCGTGATGCGGGCCGCTGGCTGCTATGGGGCGGATGAGGTCTACTACACGGGGACCCGCTTCGAGCTGGCGCGCCGTTTCGTCACCGACACCAAGCAGATGGTGGAGCAGATCCCCCTGCTCGGGGTCGACGATCTGATGGCCATGGTGCCGGACGGCTGCACACCGGTGCTGGTGGATCTGATCGAGGGGGCGACCTCGCTGCCGGACTACGTCCACCCCGAGCGCGCCTTCTACATCTTCGGCCCCGAAGACGGCACCCTGGAGCCGGCCCGCTTCAAGGCGGTGAAAGAGGTGATCTACGTACCGACCCGGGGATGCATGAATCTGGCGGCCTCGGTCAACGTGATCCTCTACGACCGGCTGGCCAAGCAGTTGAGGCGCTGATGATAAAGACGAGCAACAGGAGGTGATCTGCGTGGCCATACCCAAGGGCTGCATCAATCTAGCCGCCTCGGTCAATGTGATCCTCTACGATCGGCTGGCCAAGCAGCTGCGCGGCAACTCGGCAAGCTGACAGAAAAGTTCCTGAACAGGTAACCAGCCCTCCCCCGACGCAGGGCGCCTCAGTTGCCAGGCTTTAGCCGCCGCTCCTGCTCTTCGATAAAACCGCGGTAGTAGTCGTGCAACCGATAGCGTCGGTAGATTTCGGCCAGGGTGCCGTTCCGGACCAGGTTGACCATGCCCTGATCCCAGAGCTGCTGCAGGGTGCGCCCTTTCTCGGTGTCGGCAAAGATGGGGTAGGTCGGGATCCAGCGCAGAAAGGTGCGATGCATGTTGGCAGGAATGGAGTCCTCCGAGTAGAGCACCCCGGCAGTCAGATAGTAACGGTAGCGCTCCTTGGCCAGCAGTTGCAGCGCCATGTCGTGGCTGTCTATCTCGTGCCAGCGCATGGAGACCGGGATGTACTTGTCAAAGGCCCAGCCTCGCAGCCACACCACCCCCTGCCCCTTGAGGCTCGACTCGCCCAGCCACTGGGGCTGCCACTTATTGAGCATCAGCACCGTCAGGTCATCGGCCGAGGCGGGATAACGGGGCTGCAGCACGCCGCTCACCTCATCCCGGTAAACCCCCATCGCCATGTCGCCCCCCTGCTGGGCGATCACCGCCAGCGCCCGCTTGTAGGGCACGATGCGGGGGATGACCTCGTAGCCGTTGGGCTGGTAGATGGCACGCACTATGTCCAGATAGATGCCACGCCCATCCCGCTGGCAAAAACCCGGCCAGTCATCGCAATAGACATTGAGGGGATCGGCCCGACCGGGCCAGCAGAGCAGCAGCAATACCCATGAAAGCAGCAAACGAACCATGTCTTGACTATTTCTCCGGAGGCGAATGCTGTCACCCATCGAGCCGGCCTATCTGGCAAGGGTGCACAGGCCATATCCCATGATATGAAGATCCGTCGGCAAAGCACCACTTTTTACCGGTTTTGCGAGCGAGTCGAGGGTTATTGCCGACCGAATGGGTATTATTGACAATGAGATTCATTAGTAACCCAACCATAGGGGAGCCTTCATATGCCATCCATCAAAACCCTGCTCTGCCCGGTCGATTTTTCCCAGATGTCGCAAGCCGTGCTCGACTATGCCGTATTCATGGCCCAGAGCCATCAGGCCGAACTCAAACTGGTTCACGTGGTGGACCAGCTGCACGGCTTCGACAGCTACAAGATCCTGCACATGACCGCCATTGAGATCACCCACGAGATGGAGCGTCAGGCCAAGAGCCAGATGAAGGAGCTGATCGCCAGCCTGCCCATTCCGGCCACCTTCGAGGTACGCTTCGGCCGCGCCGCCGACGAGATCGTCGTGCAGGCCAAAGAAGAGAAGGCCGATCTGGTGGTGATGGGCAGCCACGGCCGCTCCGGCATCAGCCACCTGCTGGTGGGCAGCGTCGCCGAATCCGTGGTCCGTCACGCCCCCTGCCCCGTGCTGGTGGTGCGCAAGTAATCCATCACCCGAAACAAGAAGGCCAGCATATGCTGGCCTTCTTTTTTGGCTCTAAGGCAGGCCTCAGCCGTGGGCGTAGATGACGCTGCCCCCCTTGATGATGTCGATGATGGCCCTGGACTGCTCCTTGGGCAGTGCCGGGCAACCCCAGCTGCGCCCCAGCTTGTCATATTTGAGCAGATGACGGGGACTCGCATAGTCAGCGCCGTGCACGACGATGGCCCGCTTGCGGGCGTTGCTGTTCTGGCCCGGGCTCAGGCCGTCGAGGCGCAGCGAATAGCCGTGCTTGCCCTGATAGGTTTCGGCGGTGCGATAGACCCCGAGCGAACTCTTCATGGAGTTGAACTGGTTGGAAAACTGGCGAGCGTCCCGCTCACCCGAATTGCGGCCATGGCTGACCCAGGTGTGATAGAGCAGCTTGTGGCGTTTCACGTCGATGACGAACAAGCGGCGCTGGGTTGAGGGTTTGCTGTAGTCGATGATGGTGAGAATGGGTTTGCGCTTGTGGCGCACGCTCTGGTAACTGTTGAGGGCCTTGCGAAACACCTGTTTGTCGAGCTTGCCGGCCAGCCCCAGCTGGCGATAGAGATCCTGATCCCAGCTGGCGTGGCTGCTGCTGCTGAAACAGAGCGCCCCCAGCAACAGTGGCATGCTCAGCCACAGCGCTCCCCAGCGCTTTATCCAATCTGTCTGCTTCATCCTTGAATCTGCTCCCGTTTTTGTTGCTAGCAAAGTGTGCAAAATATCGCCACACCCTGCTGGATAGTTATATGCAAGCCCCTGATAGCCCGCAAGAAAAAAGCAAAAAAATGCCGACCAGGGTCGGCATTTTCACACAGGGCAAAAAGGGGCTCAGGCGCGGCTCAGATAATCCGCCAATCCTACCCATTTGTAGCTGGTGAGCTCGGTCAGCCCCATGGGGCCACGAGCGTGCAGCATCTGGGTCGATACCGCCACCTCGGCGCCGAGACCAAACTGGCCGCCATCGGTGAAACGGGTGGAGGCGTTGACGTAGACCGCCGCCGAACCGGCGCCGTTGACGAAACGCTCGGCATTGGCCAGATCGTTGGTGAGGATGGCATCGGAGTGACCGGCATTGTGCTCGCGCATATGGGCCAGCGCCTCGTTCACGTCCGCCACCAGCTTGATCCCCAGGGTCAGCGAGAGCCACTCGGTATCGAAGTCTTCCGGGCCGGCGGCACGCAGGCTGTCGGCGCCCGCCAGCAGCGGCATGGCCTCCGGCCTGGCCACCAGGGCCACCTTGCGCTCGTTCATTAAGCCAACCAGTTGCGGCAACAGGGCCGGCGCCACCTTCTCGTGCACCAGCAGGGTGTCGAGGGCGTTGCAGGCGGAGGGGCGCTGCACCTTGGCGTTGTCGATGAGGGGCAAGGCCCGGGCCAAATCGGCGCTCTCGTCGACGAAGATGTGGCTGATCCCAAATCCGCCGATGATCACCGGAATGGAGCTGTTCTCCTTGCACATCTTGTGAAGACCCGCGCCGCCGCGGGGGATAATCATGTCCACGTAGCGGTCGAGGCGCAGCAGCTCACCCACCAGGGCCCGGTCCGGGTTGTCGATATATTGCACCGCCGCCTCGGGCAGACCGGAGGCCGCCAGCGCGCGCTGGATCACCCGCACCAGCTCCAGGTTGGAGTGGAAGGTCTCGCGGCCGCCGCGCAGTATGCTGGCGTTGCCGGTCTTGAGGCAGAGGCTGGCGATGTCGATGGTAACGTTGGGGCGCGCCTCGTAGATGACGCCGATGACCCCGATGGGCACCCGGCGGCGGGAGAGACGCAGGCCGTTCTCCAGCACCCGACTGTCGATTTCGGCCCCGACCGGATCATCCAGGGTGATCACCTTGCGCACGTCCGCCACGATACCGGCCAGTCGGGACGGGTTGAGCAATAGCCGATCCAGCATGGCCTCGGAGAGGCCCGCCTCGCGCCCGGCGGCGATGTCTTTCTCGTTGGCGGCCAGGATCTGGTGGCTGCGCGCCTCCAGCTCGTCGGCGATGGCGGCCAGCGCCAGGTTCTTCTGCGCCGTGCTGACGGTGGCCAGCTGATAGGCGGCTTCACGGGCCGCCTGCCCCATTTTCTCCAGACTCATCTCTCTTCCCTTTGGTTCTTGCGGGGCCGCCTGATGGCGGCGCCTCTCTTATCCTGGTGTGCCGCTGCCCATGCTCTGCCGCGGCTGACGCCTCACAGCAGCACCATGTCGTCGCGGTGGATCGCAACGGCGCCGTAGCCGTAGCCCAGCACCTGTTCGATGTTATCCGAATGGACACCGCGCAGTTTATCCAGCTCCAGATGATTGTAACGGCAGATGCCGCGCGCCAGCTCGGCCCCCTTGGGATCGAGAATGCGCACTACGTCGCCGCGCACGAAATCCCCCTTCACCGCCACTATGCCCTTGGGCAGCAGGCTGGAGCCCTTCTCCTGCATGGCGGCGACAGCCCCCTGATCCACCTGCACTTCGCCATGAGGGGGTGGCCCTGCCAAGATCCAGCTCTTGCGTCCTTCCAGCGGAGAGGCCAGCGCCGGGAACAGGGTGCCGATGCGCTCGCCCCTGGCGAGACGCCCCACCACCTCCGGCATCTGACCGGTGGCGATCACCACGTTGACCCCGGCGCGGCGCGCCACGTCGGCCGCCTGCAGCTTGGTGGCCATGCCACCGGTGCCGAGCCCGCTGACGCTGTCACCCGCCAGCTTGCGCAGGGTGTCGTCTATGGTTTGTACCTCTTCGATGAGCTGGGCATCCGGATTGGTGCGCGGATCGGCGGTGAACAGCCCCTTCTGGTCGGTGAGCAGGATCAGCAGGTCCGCATCGGCCAGGATGGCGGCGCGAGCGGAGAGGTTGTCGTTGTCCCCCACCTTGATCTCGGCGGTGGCCACAGCGTCGTTCTCGTTGATGACCGGGATGATGCGGTGATCGAGCAGAGTGCGCAGGGTGTCGCGGGCATTGAGGTAGCGCTCCCTGTCCTCCAGATCGGCACGGGTCAGCAGCATCTGGCCGATGTGTAGCCCATAGAGGTTGAACAGATCCTGCCAGACCCGGATCAGCTGGGTCTGGCCCACCGCCGCCAGCATCTGTTTGTTGGGCAGGGTTGGCGCCAACGGAGGGTGGCCCAGATGCTCACGGCCGGCGGCGATGGCCCCCGAGGTGACCATCACGACCCTGTGGCCGTGACGGTGCAAGGCTGCACACTGTCTGACCAGCTCGACCATGTGGGCACGATTGAGCTGGGAAGATCCCCCGGTGAGCACGCTGGTGCCCAGTTTGACGACTATGGTTCTGTTTTCCATGGGAGCAAAAAGGCTGAAATGTAAGGAATCCCTTTATACCCACGGCCCTGTTGCCCTGCAAGGCAATTAACGCCGCCCGGCAGGCGGGAAATCGGGATGGCCGGCAGCGCGGCAAAGAAATGCCCCGCCAGCCGATGGGTGGCTGGCGGGGCGGCGGGTCATCAGGCGGCAGTGACGGTCAGCTCGTTGGTGACCTGCTCGGCGGGAGCGAGCTGGCAACCAAGCTGGTGCAGCTTGTCGCTGATGAGCTTGTAGAAGTGGTTGAGGGTGCGTTCGACTTCCACCTGATGCTTCTTGGGCAACGGCTTGTCGAGCCACTCCCCGTCCGCATTGTAGAAGCCGACCTGATAGTGGTAGCTGAAGCTGTGATCGTCTTGCTCCAGCACCAGCCACCAGCCCCAGAACTCCCGTTTGTCCGGTGCCGGCTTGGCACTGACACAGACGGAAAGGCAGTCGAAACGGTAACGCCCCTCTTCACACAGGTCCTCACGTAAATAGGGGCCAATCGCGGCAAACTGCCTCAGCAGTCGCTTGTAGGTCACTCTTTCTGACATGTTAACCTCCCTGTTGAACAAGCCACGTCACCCTGGGATGACGATAAATTTTAGCGCTATATCATGTACATAAGTGCTTCTTGAGCCAGTCGACCATCTCTTTCAACGCCTCGTCGTACACCTCCAGCAAGGGTTGTTTATCGAACACCACCGCCTTGCCGTTGCGGCTGGCGGAGGCCAATGCCCGTACATCCTGCTCGGGACAAATGAAATCTCGCTTGTGTCCAATACTCAATATCGGCACAGATGTGCGAGTCCCCAGCAATCCTTGCGTCTTGAGTGAAAATACCTGGCACTTGGTGCGCAGCGACTCCCACTCGGCCGCATCGGCGCCGAGGCGGTTGGCCAGCCCGTCCCGCATCATGCGCGGGCAGCGGGCGAACATCTCATGATTGGTAAACACCTGGTTGACGCCGGCACCGATGCAGACCACGGTCCGCAGCTTGAACGGTTCGATGAAGGCGAGACGCGCCGCCACATTGCCCGCCAGACGGAATCCCACCATGGCGATGCGCTGGTGATCGACCCAGGCCACCTCGGAGAGATGGTTCAAGACCGCCTGGTGGAGCCGGCTGGTGTCCTGCACCAGCGGCCAGTGCTCGGCATAACCGATGCCCGGCATGTCCAGCGAGAGCATGCCGATGCCGTTGGGCTCCAGGCACTTGAGATAGAGGTTGAGGAAGTCGACCTGCAGCGAGTCGATGCCGCCGCTGACGATGACCAGGGGCACCGGCTTGTCGGTGGTCGGCAGGTGCAGGTAGCCCTGAATGTGCTTGCCGCGAAACGGCACCTGGAGCTCCTTGAGCGGCACCTTGAACAGGCGGCCCGCCTCACGGTAAGCCATGTTGCCGAGCAACTGGGCCTGATCCGCCAGCTCGTCATTCTTCAGGTGTGGATAACTGGCAATGGAGTAGTAACGTACCGCCTTGAGCAGGCTTTTCAGGGCTGCGCCCCGCTCGCCCTGCGCCACCAGCTCGCGACCCCGGTTGAAGTAGCGGCCAGCCAGCTGGCTCCACTCATAGACCCAGTTGCCGGGCACATAACCCTTGATGGTGTCGAGGAAACGCTCGTGGGTACGCTCGCCCTCGCCCATGGCGATGCGGGCCAGAGTCTGCTCCACCTCGACCGGATCCGCCCCCTGCCAGGCCCAGGTCGGCCGGCGCAGCAGACGATACCAGCGCGTTGACATAGAACCGTCGATGAAGCTCTCGTCCACATTGTGATCCTGCTCCTCCACCGGGCTGGAGTTGGAGACTTCGGAGGTCTCCAGCACCTTCTTGACCCGGGTAAAGAGCTGCTCGGTCAGGTTGAGGTCGTCGTTCAAGTCCAAAGCTGTTACTCATTTCTGTCATGCAATGGCTCCATCTTAACCACTTTTGCCGCCGGGCAGCCAGTTGCACCACAAAAAAACAGGGCCCCATACAGGGGCCCTTTGCAGCAATGTTGGCGGCTTACTCTTCGTCGCAGATGGGGGTGGCGAACTCCAGCGCCATGTCCCACGGCTGTTCGATCCAGGTGTCCTGCGGGATGGCCACTTCGAAATCATCCAGCAGCGGCTCGCCCATGGGCTTGGCGAAGATGGCGATGAATTTGGCCTTGGGGTAGAGCTCGCGGATCACCTTGGCAGTGGTGCCAGTGTCCACCAGATCTTCCACCACCAGCCAGCCTTCGCCGTCACCCGCGGTGCTGGCGGCCTTCACCACCACCAGATCGCGCTGGTTGTTGTGGTCGTAGCTGGAGATGCAGAGGGTTTCGACGTTGCGGATGCCAAGTTCACGGGCCATCAGCGCCGCCGGAACCAGGCCGCCGCGGCTGACCGCGATGATCCCTTTCCACTGGCTGACAGGCAGTTGACGACGGGCCAGACGGCGCGCTTCACGTTGCAGGTTGTCCCACGACACATAAAACTTTTTCGGCATACTATCGATCTCAACGAGTTATAAAAACAATCACTTAAGACTTTAAACCCCGTGCAGACGCACGTGATTTCGTTAATGCTGACGGCCCTTTTCCCCAAATTCGGCTTGCACCGCGGCCGCCTCGGGAGAAGACCCTCGGCAGCGAAAACAGATGCAATGGAAGCAGGATGGGCAGAGCTGGCGGTCATCTCACCCGGGGGCAGGACCGCAGACAGGCTGTTGGGCGGGCATGATACCATCGTTTGCGGATAAATTGACTGGCAAACGTATGCGAAATGCAGGAAAAAAATCGAAGCAAGTCCGGCTGACTCCCTCTTTTTCCTCTCCCCGGCGGGGTTTGCCGCTCGGCAGATAAAAAAATAGCAGGGGGAGGATGGATTCCTCACTCACCTGCTTTTTTCGATACGCCCGTCGTCAGCCTGGCTGACGGCCCGCATCAACGGCGGTTGGCGTAGGGGTTCGGGTAGCTGAAGCCCTGGGTATAAAGAGACTGGGCGAACCAATAGGTTGAATTGCTGCCTGACATAATAAACTCCTGATTGCTTAACAAGTTACGTACCTTTATGCGGGTTCAAATCCTTGAACGGACACTCGGTTCCATGGAGGCGCACTTGCTTTGCTTCGGTTCCCTGGAGGCATTCATCGTCATCCTGACGGGTGGCGAACCACGGTCGTTAATTTACCAGTCGGCGCCATAAACTCAATATTTTTGTGATGTGAATCACAAAAAATCTTTTGTGCTGGCTCATTTTGCCCCCACCGGAGCAGTTCGCTGCCAATCCCCCGCTTGCCAGCACAAGCTGCCCGCAATTTGCGCTGATCGCTCACATTTTTGTGTGATTGACTGTATTATCGTTATCCTCTTCCTCGCCCCGCTGCCGGGGCTCTGTCATTTTCCGTGCTGGTAAGGAGTCCCGACGTGGCACAGCTTAGCTCTCTCTCTCCCAAACTGATTTGGCACTTCTTCGAACAGATCTGCTCCATCCCCCACCCCTCCAAGCACGAAGCCCAGCTGAGCGCCTGGATCATGCAGTGGGCCGAAGGGGAAGGGCTGGCGGTCAAGCAAGATGCCGTCGGCAACATCATCATCAAGAAACCGGCCACGCCGGGGATGGAAAACCGCAAGGCGGTAGTGCTGCAGGCCCACATCGACATGGTGCCCCAGGCCAACGCCGACACCCAGCACGACTTCACCAAGGATCCCATCGATGCCTACATCGACGGTGAATGGGTCACCGCCCGCGGCACGACCCTGGGTGCCGACAACGGCATGGGCATGGCCGGCTGCCTGGCCGTGCTGGCCGACAAGAGCATCAAGCACGGTCCGCTGGAAGTGCTGCTGACTACCGACGAAGAGACCGGCATGACCGGCGCCTTCGGTCTGGAAGCGGGCTGGCTGGAGGGCGAGATCCTGCTCAACACCGACTCCGAAGAGGATGGCGAGGTCTACATGGGCTGCGCCGGCGGGGTGGATGCCAATATCCGCTTCCCGCTGGAGCAGGTTGCCGCCGCTGAAGGCGAAGGTTTCGAGCTGCAGGTAAAAGGGCTGCGCGGCGGTCACTCCGGGGTCGACATCCATCGCGGCCGCGGCAACGCCAACAAGTTGCTGGTGCGTCTGCTCAAGGCCGCCGAACCGCTGGGCCTGCGCCTGGCCGAGATCCACGGTGGCACCCTGCGCAACGCCATCCCGCGCGAGGCCCGTGCCAAGCTGCTGGTGCCCACCGCCAGCGTCAACGAATTCAAGGCCCTGGTTGACCGTTATACCGGCATCTACCAGAGCGAGCTGGCCGCCACCGAAGCCAACCTGACCGTGCTGCTCACCGCCCAGGAGAAACCGGCCCAGCTGATGAGCGAGTCCCTGCAGGCCCGCCTGCTGGACTCCCTGATGGCCTGCCCGAACGGGGTGATCCGCATGAGCGATGCCATCCCGGGCGTGACCGAGACCTCCACCAACCTGGGTGTCATCAAGACCCAGGATGGCGAAGTGTACGTGCAGTGCCTGATCCGCTCCCTCATCGACTCCGGTCGCGAGAGCGTCGAGCAGATGACCCGCTCCCTGTTCAATCTGGCTGGCGCCAGCTGCGAGTTTACCGGCGCCTACCCGGGCTGGGCACCGAACGTGGACTCCCCGGTGATGGCGCTGGTACGGAACAGCTACCAGACCCTGTTCGGCGAGATGCCGAACGTCATGGTGATCCACGCTGGCCTCGAGTGCGGTCTGTTCAAGAGCGCCTACCCGGAGTGGGACATGGTCTCCTTCGGCCCGACCATCCGCGGCGCCCATGCGCCGGGCGAGAAGGTGCACATCCCGGCGGTCGAGCGCTTCTGGCAGCTGCTGGTCCACGTGCTGGAACAGATCCCGGCCAAATAAGCCCGCAGACCAGGGCCGACCGGCCACACCACATACCCCGCCAGGTGCGGGGTATTTTTTTGCCTGCCCCCGCCAACCCCTGGCATGTTTCCCCTCGAAACCGCCAGACAGCTCTGCTGCTCTGACATACCCCACCTCCCACTCACCCAGGCCTGTCAGCCTGGCCATCAGCACCGCAACCTAAGTGCCCGCTGAAACCGTCTCCATAAACAGCGCTGGATTTGAAAACCCTTTCCATGATTTATGTAAATTTACAACACAAAAAGTTGATCCAGCTCACAGAAGGCCATAGGATCAAAGCGTGACCAAGGTCACAGATAACAAGTCAACGACAGAGCGATGAGGTGAATATATGTTTGAGAATCTGGCAGTACTGTTCCACCTGAAGGGTGTAACCAGCAAGAAAGGCGTGGCAGATAAAGATACCTATGCACCGTCAACCCGCAACTACTACTTCCGTTATGGCGCCTGATACCGTCGGCGGCCAATTTCGTGAAAGAGTTACCGGGTATTTAAGTAGTAAAATTACAAACAACAGCAATCCACACAGCAGCCATCCCCTCTCGGGGGCGCTGTCCTGCCCTGGCCAGATGTTCCACGGCCAAACCTGAACTCCAACCATGAAGATGGGGCCCGCAGGCCCCATTTTTTATTCGTTGTTTCCCGTGCCATCTTGCTGCGATGCGGGCACCGGCATCATACCGCCTTTCCCAGGGGGATCGCCTCGGCCAGTGGCAACGGCGTGTGGCAGGCCACCTGGTGACCGGCCCCGTCGCACGACTGCAGACTTGGCGACTGGGTGCGGCACAGCTCGCCGGCATAGGGGCAGCGCTGGTGAAAGTGGCAGCCGCTCGGCGGCGAGATGGGGGATGGCACATCACCGGTCAGCAAGATGCGCTGGCTGCGCCGACGCGGATCCGGCACCGGGATGGCCGAGATGAGTGCCTGGGTATAGGGGTGACGCGGCGCCAGATAGAGCGACTGCGCCTCGGCCAGCTCGACGATCCGGCCCAGGTACATGACCGCAATCCGATCCGAGATGTGCTTGACCACCGACAGGTCGTGGGCGATGAAGATGATGGCGAGGTTCATCTCCCGCTGCAGGGTGAGCAGCAGGTTGACTATCTGGGACTGCACCGACACATCCAGCGCCGACACCGCCTCGTCACAGACCAGCAGCTTGGGCTTGAGGGCGATGGCCCGGGCGATGCCGATGCGCTGGCGCTGGCCGCCCGAAAACTCATGGGGATAGCGATCCACCGCGCTGCCGGGCAGCCCCACCTTCTCCAGCAGCTCCTGCACCCAGACCCGCCGCTGTTCGGCGTTGCCCTTGCCGTGGATGACGAAGGGCTCCTCCAGGATCTGCCCCACCGTGTGGCGGCTGTTGAGGGATTCTGCAGGATCCTGAAACACGATCTGCATCTCCTGGCGCAGGGAGCGCATCTCCTTGGGCGAGAGGTGGGTGATGTCACGCCCCTCGAAGGTGATGGTGCCGGCGGTCGGTTCGAACAGCTTGAGCAGGGTGCGCCCCAGGGTGGACTTGCCGCAGCCGGACTCGCCCACCAGCCCCAGCGTCTCCCCCTGCTTGAGATCGAAGCTGATGCCGTCCACCGCGTAGACGTGGTACTTCTTGCGCAACAAGCCGCCGCCCAGCTGGAAGTACTGCTTCACGTCGCGCACCGATAAAAGCGTCTTCATACGGCTAGCTCCCTCCAGTGGTGGCAGGCCACCCCGTGCCGCTCGGCGAGCTGCTCGGTGGCCGGAATGGCCCTCACGCAGATCTCGGTGGCATGGGGACAACGGTTGGAAAAACGGCACCCGGCGGGCATCTCGTGCAGGGCGGGCACCTGCCCCTTGATGGTCTTGAGCAGGCTCTTGGGCTCATCCTCGAGCCGCGGGATCGAACTCATCAGACCATGAGTATAGGGATGGCGCGGGTGGTCAAACAGCTCGAACACGTCGGCCTGCTCCACCGCCCGGCCCGCATACATCACCACCACCTCGTCACACAGCTCCGCCACCACCCCGAGATCGTGGGTGATGAAGATGATGGCCATGCCGGTCTGGGCCTGCAGCTCCTTCATCAGTTCCAGGATCTGGGCCTGGATGGTCACATCCAGCGCCGTGGTCGGCTCGTCGCAGATGAGCAACGCCGGCTCGCAGGCGAGCGCCATGGCGATCATCACCCGCTGGCGCATGCCGCCGGAGAGGTTGTGGGGATAGACGGCAAAGCGCTGGGCGGGCTCGGGGATCCCCACCTTCTGCAGCATGGCGATGGCCGCCTCCCTGCGCTGGGCCTTGTTGTAGTCGGGACGGTGGAGGCGGAACACCTCCATCAGCTGATCGCCGACCGTCTGCACCGGGTTGAGTGCCGTCATCGGCTCCTGAAAGATCATCGAGATGCGGTTGCCGCGCACCTTGTACATCTGATCCGGTGACAGCGCGAGCAGATCCTCCCCCTGAAAACGGATGGAACCCGCCACCACCTGACCATGGGGTTTGGGCAACAGCCCCATGATGGCGAGCGAGGTGACGCTCTTGCCGCAGCCGGACTCGCCGACCACCCCCAGGGTCTGGCCGGGGGCAACCTGGAAGCTGACCCCGTCGAGCACCTTGATCTTGCCGTCGTCGACGGCAAATTCCACCTCGAGATCGCGTACCTCAAGAATCGGGGCCTTGCTCTGGCCATCATCCACGCCGAGCTGCCTCCCATGATCCCGGGCACCCGGGTGGGGAGCCTGTGTGTTGGGCATGACTGCTGCTCCCTTCTGCGCCATATCAGTGACGTGCATAGGTCTTGTCGAGCAGGTTGATGGGCGCCAGCGCCTCCCCTGCCTCCTTGGCTTTCAGGGTCTCTTCCTTCACCTTGGGATCGAGCCAGAGCAGGCCGCCACTGCTGTGGGGGTAGCCGTCCATGGGCCAGTAGAGCAGATCAGGCGTGTTCTTGGTGGCGGGCACCTCGGGCAGCATAACGTAACGCCAGCTGCTGGCCCGCACGTAGTTGAGCTGTACCCCGGGCACGAAGATGGCGAGATCATAGATGCGCTGCTGGATCTGGCGAGAGAGCTCGGCCCGCTTGGCCATGTCGAACTCGACGTTGTAGGCGTCGATCAGCGCGTCGAGCTGTTTGTCAGCCACGTTGAACAGGTTGTTGGTCTGCGGCTTGTTGGCGTTGGCCGAGTGGAACGACTCCCAATACTGCGGATAGAGACCGCCGCCGGCCCAGCCCATCCAGGCCGCCTCGTGTTTCTTCTCCAGCATTGCCTTGAAACCGGTGGCGCCGTCCACCAGGTTGAGCTCCAGATCCAGCCCCGCCTTCTTGGCCTCTTCCTTGAGCACGGTCAACCGCTTGGAGTGCTCCTGGCTGGTGTAGGTGAGCGCCAGGGTCAGCCGCTCCCCCTTGTCGTTCTGCAGGATGCCGTCCGGCCCCGGCTTGCTGTAGCCCGCCTTGGCAAAGTAGTCGCGCGCCTTGCTGATGTCATAGGCCCGCTCCGGCAGCTGCATGTCGGTGAACTCGCCAAAACCCGAGCCGAAGGTGGTGGCTCTGTCGTAGTCGCCACGCAGCACCGTCTTGATCATCTTGTCGATGTTGAGAGCATGCTGAATGCCGAGCCGCACGTTGATGTCCGCCAGCTTGGGAGTGGCGATATTGAGATGCAGCCCCTGCCCGCCCTGCTTGGTGTCGGTCATTGCCATCACCTTCTGCACGTATCCCTGCTTGTACTCGGGGGTGACCGCTTTTTCATGCCACCAGTTGGGCAGGATCATCTCGAAGGTATCCAGCTCCCCTTTCAGGAAGTGACGGAAGGCGATGTTGTGATCGCGGATCACCTGCACCTTGATGGTGTCGAGGTTGAACCTGTGCTGGTTGTAGCGATCGTCCTTTGCCCACCACTCCTTCTGCTTGCTGAAGGTGATGGACTTGCCCTTCTTCACGTCGGTCATCACGTAAGGGCCTGTGGTGGGCACCACGGCCCAGTTGTACTGCTTCACCCAGTTGGGGGTGAGCTTGTAGTAGTGCTTGGGCTGGGGCCACAACTCGGTGGTGTTGAGCAGATCCAGCTTGGCCTTGCGGGTGCCCGCCTTGACCAGGATGGTGTGGTCGTCAACCTTCTCCACCGCCACCACCTCGGTGGTGTAGTAGTTGTTGAACCAGGGCCCCTTGATGTCTTTGGAGCGCATCATCTCGTAGCCGAAGGTGTAGTCATCGGCGACCACCGGCTTGCCGTCGGACCACTTGGCACGCGGATCCAGCTTGAAGTAGACGGTCTGGTTGTCCGGCGCGATGGCCCAGTGGGTCGCGAGCGACGGAATGGGGTTGCCGGTATTGGGATGGAAGCTGATGAGCCTCAGCTGGTTGTCCTGGATAAAGGAGCGGAACGAGCCGTTGGAATCCGGCCCCACGGTGCGAAACGTCAGCGGAAAACTGTCTATAAACATGGTGATGCTGCCGCCGGGCAGCGCCTTGGGCGAGGCGAACACGGGGTCGGTGTCGTTGGTTTCCCACTTGAGATCCGCAGGCAGGCTGGCCGCCCACACCCAGGTCCCGTTCACCAACAAGAATAGAGCACCTATCCATTTGATTTTATTGTTCATGTTTGACTTCCTGGTCATACCCCTGCACTGGGGGTTTAGCAATTTAAGGGTGAGCAACCCGGCGCCTTGAGTGCGCCACAGGTCACTGATAACGGGTAAATTTGCGCGGGTCGAACGCCTCGCGGATCGCCTCGCCGATGAAGGAGACCATGATCAGCACCAGACTCACCGCCGCCACCACCGAGCTCACGATCCAGATGGCATCCAGGTTGTTGATCCCCTGGGAGAGCAGCTCCCCCCAGCTCGGGGTGGGCGGGGCCAGACCAAAGCCCAGATAGTCCAGCGCCGTCAGGGTGGAGATGTTGCCCACCACGGCAAACGGCGCCAGGGTGACGATCATCATCAGGGTGTTGGGCAGAATGTGGTTGAAGATGATCCGCCCGGTGCCGGCCCCCTGGGCCCGCGCCGCCATCACGTAGTCCCGCGCCCGCTCCTTGTAGGTGAGGGTGCGCATGTACCAGGTGATGCCCATCCAGCCGAACAATACGTTGATGGCCACGAAGAGACCGAAGTTGGGCTTGGCCAGCGACACCAGGATCATGATGACGTAGAGAAACGGCACCTGGGACCAGATCTCGATGAAGCGCTGCAGCACCAGGTCAAAGCGTCCGCCGAGAAAGCCCATCATGCAGCCGATGGTGACGCCGATGGCGTAGCTGGCCACCAGCGCGATAAAGGCAAAGCCGATGGCGATACGAAAGCCGTAGACCAGCCGCGCCAGCACGTCACGGCCGCTGGTGTCGGTGCCGAGCAGGTGGCGCTCGGCCAGGCTCGGCGCATAGGGTGGGTAGGCGTCCTGCTTGAAGTCCTGCTCATAGGGATTCCAGGGCACAGGTGGCAGCAGCACCCAGTCCCCCTTGCCCTCTGCGGAAAATTTGTCTTGGAGCTGGCGGTAATTGGTCTCGTACTCGTAATCGAGCCCGAACTGCTGACCCGGGATCACGTCGCCATAGGTGGGAAAATAGAGCTCCCCCTGATAGCTCACCATCAGTGCCCGGCTGTTGACCAAGAGCTCCGCCAGCAGGGAGAGCAGCACCAGGGTGGTGAAGATGATGAAGGAGTAGTAGCCGCGTTTTATCGATTTGAAACGCTTGAGTTTTTTCAGCGTTACCGGATTCAGGTTCATGTTCACTCTCCAAACCGCACGCGGGGATCGACAAGGGCGACGCAGATGTCGGAGACGATGTTGCCCACCAGCATCAGCATGGAGGTGATGGCCAGAATGCCCATCACTGTGGGGTAATCCCGTTCCACGATGGCCTCGTAGCCAAGCAAGCCGATGCCGTCGATGTTGAAGATGGTCTCGATGAGGAAGGATCCGCCGAAGAAGACGGTGAGCACAGATCCCAAGTGGCTGGCGATGGGGATCAGGCTGTTGCGCATGGCGTGATCGGTCACCGCCTTGCGAAACGGCAACCCCTTGGCCACGGCGGTACGCACGTAATCCGCCGACAGGTTCTCCATCAGGCTGTTTTTCATGGTCATGGTGAGGATGGCGAAATCCCCGATGGCATAGGCAATGAGCGGCAACAGTGCATGGGCGAAGAGGGTGCGGATCTGATCCCAGCTGTTCTCCATCCCGTCAAACTCGTCTCCCGGGAAGCCACCCATGGGCAGCCACTCCAGATGAAACGCGAACACTGTGATGAGGAAGATGCCCACCACGTAGGCGGGCAACGCATAGGCCATGTAGATAAGCATGGAGCTGACTGAATCGAAGCGGGTGTTGTGTCTGAGCGCCTTGGCCACCCCGAGCGGGATGGAGACGGCGTAGCTCAGCAGAAAGGTGGCCAGCCCGAAGAAGGCGGTCACCGGCAACCTCTCCTTGATAAGATCCCACACCGGCTCGTAATAGCGGGTCGACTCGCCGAGATCCAGCACCGCCAGCTTCTGCAGCCACTCCCAATAGGCGACCAGCATGGGCTTGTCGAGGCCATAGAACGCCTTGAGCTCCTCGATCTGCTCGTCGGAGAGCGCCTGCGCCCCCTTGCTGCCGCTGGAGCGACCGGACTCATTCTGGGAAACCTGGGCCTGCAGCAACATGCGTTCGACCGGACCGCCCGGCACGAAACGGGTGATGGTGAAGACGAGCAGGGTGATACCGAGAAACGTCGGGATGATCAAAAGCATCCGACGTAGGAAATACGACAGCATGGTGGAACCTCGTCCTTGTTGTTCTTTTATGGCCAGTCACATCCGGTGACGGGCCCGTCCTTCCTGGCATTACTCACTGAATAGCCGATGATTGACAGACTATCCGCTCGGTCACTGTAAAAGCTCTGCAACAAAAATCAAGTAGAACTAGGGGTGCATTCTGGTCCCGGCTTGTGCAGTGGAATTTATCGTGAGTTTTTTCTGAAATTCGCAACTTCAAGATAAAAAACTACAAGATGAACAACTTAAATAACGTTTAGTAATTCAACAAAACAGATAAAAACCAGCAAATAAACTAAATAAACCATTAAAAACAGCCACTTAAAACAAACCCCACAAAAGAACACCTTCTCTATATGGCTGCACATAAATAGGTGGCCGGCGCCCAGCCTGAACCTCAGCCGAACACACTACCAAAACAGACAATAATGCTAAAAATACCTAACTCAACAATATAAAACCCAGAAAGACACCACCCTTATCGATAAGTTCAAAATTAATCGATAAACTGGAATCAATTTGCTTTAACAAAACCTTTACATAGGAAAACGTTACCAAATCAGAATAAATCTCTGCCAAATGCGAACAAATAAAACATAGTCATCTTATTACCCGCCACGCCCCCATCCGTACCGCCTCAATTGACGTCAACCGCCAAACCTTGATAAGCCTTACGCATCGCCCCAACGAGGGCGGTATGGAAGCAAACAAAAAAACAACCAGGAAGGATATAAGCGATGCTTAGGAAAAGCAGACTCTCTGCTGCCGTTGCGTTTGCCTTGGCGAGCGCGGCAGTAGTGGCCACCCCTGTCTTGGCCGAAGAAGGCCAAAACGTCGAAAAACTCCAGAAGATCAAGGTTACCGGCTCGCGCATCTCCCGTGTCGACGTGGAAGGCGCCACCCCGGTTGTCTCCGTCAGCAAGGCCAAGATCGAACAATCCGGTCAGCAGACCGTGGCCGACTACCTGAAGCAGGCTTCCTACAACTCCTTCGGTAGTATCTCCCCCTCCTCCGGCAGCTCAGCCCAATCCCAGGCCACCGTCAGCCTGCGCGGGCTTGGCTCAGAGCGCACCCTGGTGCTGCTCAACGGCAAGCGGGTCGCCGGTTCTCCTTCCATGGGTGGCAGCGCCATCAACCTCAACTCCATCCCCATGGCGGCGGTGGAGCGGGTGGAAGTGAACCTGGACGGCGGCTCGGCTCTGTACGGTTCCGATGCCATCGGCGGTGTCATCAACGTCATCCTGAAACAGGACTATGAAGGGCTGGAATTCCAGGGCCGTATCGGCTCTCCCACCGAAGAGGGTGGTGACGAGAAGAGCGGCTCCATCGTCAGCGGCATCACCGGGGAGAAGGGTGCCCTGATGATGGTGTACGAGCACGACGTCAAGGACGAGATCTACTACAAGGATCGCGACTACCTGGCGTTGCAGGGCTCTTCTGCTCCCAGCCTGTATGGCCGCAACATCAAGGGGATCGATGCCGCCACCGGCAAGACGGTCACCCGTACCCTGGACGGCATCGACTGCGCCAATACCGGCCCCGGCTTCGTGCCGGTCGGTACCGCCTGCCGCTTCGACTTTGCCCAGGTCGCCGCCAAGACCGCTTCCCGTACCCGGGACACCGTCTATGTCAACGGCCGCTATCACATCAATGACAACGTCGATTTCGTACCCCAGCTGATCGGCTCGCGGGTCACCAGCTTCGGCCGCTTCGCCCCGGCCGCCGGTCCCTTCAGCATCGACGGCACCACCCCGGGCGGCGCCCAGCTGCTGGCCGACAACGGCTTCATCGGCGACAAGGCTACCGTCTACTATCGCTTCAGCAACGTCGGCCCCCGTGACAACGACGTCACCGACCTGACCGGCAGCATGAACCTGGGCTTCGAAGGCACACTGCCGACCGAAGCGGTGGGCGATGTGGAGTGGAATGCGGGCTACATGTACTCCAAGACCGACAACAAGAACCGCGGGACCGGCTATGTGCTGAATCCGTCGGTCCAGCAGGAGGTCGACAGCGGCAACTTCAAGAACGGCGAGTTCTCCAGTGCCGCCACCAACAGCCTCTCCTACGACACCAGCCGCACCTCCAAGATGGACTTCTTCCAGTGGTACGGTGGCCTGGGCTGGAGCATGGGCGAACTGCCGGCCGGCCCCATCGGCTGGTACCTGGGGGCCGAGTACAACGACTGGGTCTACTCCGACACCTATGACAGCCAGTCTGCGGCCGGCAACGTCATCGGCTCTTCCGGCAACTCGGGCGGTGGTGTACGCGACGTCTTCGCTGCCTATATCGAGAGCCTGATCCCCATCACCGAGCAGATCGAGCTGAACCTGGCCGGTCGTTTCGACAAGTACAGCGACTTTGGCAGCGCCTTCTCGCCCAAGGCGAGCCTGCGCTATCAGCCGCTGGACAACCTGTTGTTCCGCACCTCCTGGTCGCAGTCCTTCCGCGCTCCGGGTCTGGATGACCTGTACGCGGCCGATGCCGACTCCGCCGACTTCGCCAAGGACTATGTCTCCTGCCAGAAGAACGGTGTGGCCAACTGCCCGGAAGAGCAGTACACCACGGTTCGCCAATCCAACAAGAACCTGAAGGAAGAGACGGCTGACACCTTCGGCATCGGTGCCGCCTACAGCCCGATCGACGACCTCAACCTCTCGCTGGACTACTACTACATCAAGATTGATGACGTGATCCAGCTGGCCACTACCCAGACCCAGTTCTATCAGGAGCTGAACACTGGCAGCAACCCGAACGTCATCCGCGATGCCAACGGCGATGTGGAGCAGGTTTATGCCGGCATGGTCAATCTGGGCCAGCTCAAGACCAGCGGTCTGGACTTCAAGGCTGACTACAAGTACGACTTCAACGTCGCGACCGTGCGCTACGACTTCGGCAGCACCTACATTCTGAAATACGAAGAGGGTCTGTTCGCCGGTGGTCCCATGGTCGACAAGAAGGGCTGGAACGCCAAGCCAGAACTGCGCTTCAACTCCGGTGTCGGGGTCAATGTGCCGCAGTGGTGGAACATGGATACCTACCTGAGTGCCAGCTATATCGACTCCCAGAGCCAGGACTATGTTGACGGTCGGACCGAGGGCCATATCGCCTCCCAGACCACCTGGAACCTGAACGTCGGTGTTGACACCCCCTGGAACGGCAAGCTGCAAGCCGGTGTGAAGAACATGTTCAACGTAGGCCCCTCGCTCTCCAGCGACGGCTTCACCTACGACGAAGATCTCTACGGCATCGACGGACGCATCGTCTACCTCGACTACACCCAGAAGTTCTAATCAACTCTCGTTGAGATACCAACCTAAGCCGGCCCGGTCGGGCCGGCTTTGCCCAACGTCCAAGGAAGTTACGGAGATAGGGTAATCCTATGAAAACAAGGACAATTACAATGAAGAAAGCGCTCCTCGGCAGCCTGGTTTCTGCTGCCTTGCTGACCAGCTTCAATCTGAGTGCCGCCTCTGCCAGCCAGGCAGTGGACGCTCAAGCCGCCACCGACAATGCATCCAAAGTTTCCCAGCAGAAGATCGACAACTACGCCGACTCTGCCGAATCCGCCATCGCCCAGTACAAGGCCGCTCTGCGCCAGGTCGACAGCCTGCGCACCTACAACGAGCAGGTGGGCAAGATGGTCGAATCCCAGAGCAGCGAGCTGGCCTCCATGCAGCGCCAGATCGCCCAGATCGATCAGACCAGCACCGAAGTGGTGCCCTTGATGCTCAAGATGATCGACTCCCTCGATCAGTTCGTCTCGCTGGATCTGCCGTTCCAGAAGGTTGAGCGGGAGGACCGCGTGGCGGCCCTGACCGACCTGATGAACCGGGCCGATGTCACCATCTCCGAGAAGTACCGCAAGATCCTGGAGGCCTATCAGATCGAGGAGGGCTTCAGCCGCACCATCGAGTCCTACAAGGCCAGCCTGGACAAGGATGGCAGCGAGAAGACTTACGAGTTCCTGCGCGTCGGCCGCATTGCCCTGCTCTACCAGTCCCCTGACGGCCAGGAAACCGGCATGTGGAACAAGCAGACCCGCCAGTGGGAAGAGTTGCCCCAAGAGTATCGCAGTGCAGTGGAACAGGGCCTTCGCATCGCCAAGAAGCAGGCGCCTCCCGCCCTCATCAAGCTGCCGGTTCAAACTGCGGAGAAAGCATCATGAAAGGAATCAAACTTGCCATCGCCTCGCTGATCGCGGGCGCTACCCTGGTCACCCTGCCGGTGACCGCCGCCGAGAAACCGGTGGATCTGAACGCCCTGCTCAATCAGGTCAAGGCTGCCAGCACCACTGAATCCCAGCTCAACAAGGAGCGGGAAGCCCGCTTCCTGGCCGACAAGAACGAGCAGACCGCCCTGCTGGCCAAGGCCAAGGCCGACCTGGCTGCCGAGACCGCCAGAGGCGAGCAGCTCAAGGCCACTTTTGATGCCAATGACAAGCAGCTGACCGAGCTGACCGAGACCCTGCGCCAGCGTTCCGGCAACATGGGCGAGATGTTCGGCGTACTGCGCCAGTTCGCCGGCGAGTTCAAGGGGATCTTCAACGCCTCCGCCCGTCGGGTCGAGCATCCGGAGCAGACCGCCCTGCTGACCCGCCTGGCCGAGAGCAAGGAGCTCCCCTCCAGCGATGACCTGACCGCCTTCTGGACCACCACCCTCAGCCGCATGGTCGACGGTGGCAAGGTGAGCCAGATCCCGGCCACCGTGGTCTATGGCGAAGGCAACCAGGCCGAGAAGACCGTCACCCAGATCGGCGAGTTCAACACCGTCTCCGAAGGCAAGTACCTGACCTTCGTGCCGGAGACCGGCAAGTTCGAACAGCTCTCCCGTCAGCCTGAAAACAATGTGCTGGAACCGGTCGCCAAGTTTGAACAGGGCGGTGGCAGCGTCGAACCCATTTTCATCGACCCGTCCCGCGGCGTGATTCTCTCCCTGCTGGTGCAGTCGCCAACCCTCAAAGAGCGCATCGATCAGGGCGGCTCCGTGGGTTACGTGATCCTGGCACTGGGGGTCATCGGCACCCTGCTGGCGCTGTTCTGCGGTGCCCGCCTCTCCCTCATCGGCGGATCCATGCGCAAGCAGCTCAAATCCGATCAGATCATCAAGGGCAACCCCATCGGCGAGATGCTGGGCGCCTACCAGGCGCACCGTGGCGACAACATCGAGGATCTGGAGTCCAAGCTCGACGAGATCATCCTGCGCAACGTGCCCAAGTTCGAGAAGGGCATCAGCATCATCAAGCTGATCGCCTCGGTGGCACCGCTGCTGGGTCTGCTGGGTACCGTGGTCGGCATGATCGCCACCTTCCAGGCCATCACCCTGTTCGGTACCGGCGATCCCAAGCTGATGGCGGGTGGTATCTCCGAAGCCCTGGTCACCACCATGCAGGGTCTGGTGGTCGCGGTGCCCATGCTGTTCCTCTACACCATCGTTCAGACCCAGAGCCGCCGTCTGATCCAGGTGCTGGAAGAGCAGAGCGCCGGCTTCGTCGCCCGTTATCAGGAACGTCTGCACGCCTCCAAAGCCGCAGCGTAAGGAGTCACCCATGTGGTTCTGGTTGATTGAAGAAGTCGAGTCGGTCCGCCGGTTTCTGGGATTGGGGGGCGACGTGCTGGTCGCCCTGTTCTTCCTGACCCTGATGATGTGGGCCCTGCTGCTGGAGCGCTGGTTCTACTTCATGGCGGTCTACCCGCAACAGGTGAAGCAGACCAAGGCCGCCTGGCTGGCCCGCAGCGATCACCTCTCCTGGTCCGCCAGGCAGATCCGCCGCGAGCTGGTCTCCCGGGTGGCTATGGCGGTGGACAAGGGGATGCCGGTCATCAAGGTGCTGATCGCCCTCTGCCCGCTGATGGGACTGCTCGGGACCGTGGTCGGCATGGTGCAGGTGTTCGACACCCTGGCCATCACCGGCACCGGCTCACCGCGGGCAATGGCCTCAGGGATCTCCAAGGCGACGGTACCGACCATGGCGGGCATGATTGCCGCCCTTTCCGGTCTGTTTTTTGTCAGCCGGCTCGATCACAAGGCCAAGCTGGCCGTGCAGAAGCTGGAAGACAACCTGAAACACGGCTGATGCAGGATGCACTCCCCCGCCGGGCCCGGTTCTGGCGGGGGCACAGAACAAGCAAGGAGTTTTTGCCATGAGAAAACGTCACAGCGACAGCAGTGCTGATGAGGCGGCCATCGATTTGACCCCCATGCTGGACATAGTGTTCATCATGCTGATCTTCTTCATCGTCACCACCTCGTTCGTCAAGGAGTCCGGCGTGGAGATCAACCGCCCGAGCGCCAGCACGGCCGAAACGGTGAAGAAGGGGAACATCATGGTCGCGGTCCGCGAGAACGGCCAGGTCTGGGTCGACAAGCGCATCGTCGAAGTGGGTGCCGTGCGTGCCAACATCGAACGGCTGCGGGCCGAAAACCCGGAGAGCGCCGTGGTGATCCAGGCCGACAGCGAATCCCGTTCCGGTCTGGTGGTCCAGGTCATGGATCAGATCCGCATGGCCGGTGTCCAGAACATCTCCATCGCCGCCGACAAGAGCAGCTGATGCCGGAGCGAATGCCATGAGATACCTGATATCGTTAGCGGTCTCCTGCGTGGTGGTGTTCTTCCTGTTCCTGGGAATGAACAAGCTCATCACGCCGGATCACCGGGAGCTGACGGAGAAGGAGGACGTCACCATGACCGACTTCATTCGCCTCAAGCCTCAGGAGACCCTGCAAGAGAGACAACGTGAGCTGCCCAAACCGCCGCCCCCGAAACGCCCGCCCCCCCCTCCCGAGATGGAAGTGGCGAGCACGGATCGGCCGCAGATGGAGAGCTCGCCGATGGACATGCCCAAACTCGACATCCCGGTCAACATCGGCGGCGGCAACGCCCTCGGTGCCTACAGTACCGGCGGCGGTGGTGGCGGCATGGGTGGCAACAACGGCGCCATTCCGCTGGCGACCTTCGAGCCCATGATGCCCCGCAAGGCGGCGCTGGCCGGCCTCGCCTCCGGCAAGGTGCTGGTGGAATTCACCGTCACCGAGCGCGGCACCGTCAGCAACGTGCGGATCGTCAAGGAAGAGCCACGCAGCTACGACCTCGGCAAGGCAGCGCGCCAGACCATCGCCAAATGGACGTTCAAACCGGCCATGGTGGATGGCAAGCCGCAGGCCAGTCGCATGCAGCAAGAGATCGAGTTTGCGACCAACTAAGGAAGGTGGCGATGAAAAAGTTACACACCCTGATCCTCGCCCCGGTCGCCATGGCGGTGCTGCTCAGCACCGCCGGTTGGGCCGCCGAGCAGCCCGCCCTCTCTGATCGCGCCTATCGTGCGGTCAACAAGGCGCAGGCACTGATCACCGAGAAGAAATACGGCGAGGCCAATGCCAAGCTGCAGGAGGCGCTGTCCGGCGCCGGCGAGCGGGTCTACGACAAGGGGGTCATTCTGCAGACCCTGGGCTTCGTGGCGGCGCAGCAGGAGAAGTACGGTCAGGCGACCAAGTACTTCGCCGATGCCATCGCCACTGGCGGGCTGCCCCAGCCGGTGGCCCAGCAGGTGCGCTACAACCTGGCCCAGCTCTACATGGCGGAGGGGAACTTCAAGGCCTCCATCAGCACCATGAACCAGTGGTTCGCGAACCTCGGCAAGGACGAGAAACCGACCCCGCACGCCTACATCACGCTGGCCAACGCCCATGTGCAGCTCAAGCAGTATCGAGAAGCCATTCCGGCGGTGGACAACGCGATCAAGCTCTCCGCGGGCAAGGCGCCGGAGTCCTGGTACCTGCTGAAGATGGCAGCTCACTACGAGCTGAAGCAGTACAAGCCGGCCACCGAGGTGCTGACCGCACTGGTCGACCGCTACCCGGAGAAGAAGAAGTACTGGACCCAGCTCTCGGCCATGCACATGCAGGCGGGCAACGATGCCAAGGCCCTGGCGGCGCTGGAAGGCGCCTACAACCTCGGCATGCTGACCGAAGCCAGCGAGCTGCAGCGCCTCGCCAACTACCTGGCCTTCGCCGGCATTCCCCACCGCGCCGCCCGCGTGATGGAGAAGGCGATGAAGGAAGGGACCATCGAGAGCAACGCAGCCAACTACAAGACCCTGGCCAACTACTGGCACCAGGCCAAGGAGCTGGACCCGGCCATCGACACCCTGGCCAAGTCCTACAAGCTGGCCCCCAGTGCCGATCTGCAGTTGAAGATGGCGCGCATGATGATCCAGAGCAAGCGCTACCAGGATCTGGTGGCCTTCGCCGCCAAGCCCGCCGCCAACGCCAGCGGCGAGCAGCGGGCGGATCTGAAGTTCCTGACCGGGGTCGCCTATTTTGAGCAGCAAAAGCCGAAGGAGGCACTCTCCGCCTTCACCCAGGCTGCCCAGAACGGCAACGTCAGCGGCCGCGCCTCCCCCTGGATCAGCTTCTTGAAAGAGCAGCAGGGCGGCGCCGTCACCCAGTAACCAAGCCGCGTGCCGACCGGGACCATCCCTCGGCAAGGCACGCAACAACACCCGGCAGGACGGGCTCCCGCCCTGCCGATCAACAACAAGGGGATTACCCCGCAGATTGCCTTGGTGGCAATTGGCCGCTCCCCGGAGCGGTCTTTTTTATGCCCCGCCTTTATTACCCCGCCATAAAAAAATCCGGAGCCTGGGCTCCGGATTGGGTCATTACCTTGCGAGAGAACAGGCCATGCAGAGTGCCGGCCTGCCTCTCAAACGGTCATCAGTAGCTACACACCAGTTTCCAGCTGCCGCCGCCCGCTCTGAGCTCGCTGCTGGTACAGCAGCTTGGACAACTCAGTAGCTGCATACCAGTTTCCAGCTGCTATCGCCCGCTCTGAGCTCGCTGCTGGTGCGGCAGCTTGGACAACTCAGTAGCTGCATACCAGTTTCCAGCTGCCGTCGCCCGCCTTAGGCTCGCTGCTGGTCCACCAGTTGGCCTGCCAGACCGCCTTGTTGTTGGTCATACGATCACCACCGTTGGCGTGATCCCCCTGCGGCCAGGTCGGATAGGCCTTGTAGGCGGCCGGATTGACGTTCTGGCTGCTGCAGGTGCTACCGCCCGGGTTCTCACCGCCGCCACTGCTGCCCAGCACGGCCTCCGGCAAAGTCGGGAACTCGGCCTTGAGACCCGCAGTCTGGGTGCCGCTGATGATGCGGATGCCGCTCGGTACACCGGCGGCCGGCAGATAGTAGGTCATCGCCACTTCCACGTCGCTGCCCGGCGCCCACGCCTTCCAGGTCGGCAGCGTGAAGGCCGCCTTGTGGAAGTCCTTCTCGCCCGCGATGCCGTCGGAGTTCTGGTTGCCGCCGCTCTCTACCACTTTCAGCCCCATCCCGCTCTGGTCGGTGATGGTGTCGGAGGTGGAGGTGGGCACCAGGAACTCGATGCGGGTACCGCCCGGAATGGTCTGGGTCGAGTTGTTGGTCAGTTTCAGGGTCGGGTTGATCGGGTAGTTGGAATCCCCCTCCTTGAAGCCGGAGAGGCTCACCGCGATGTCGAGCTGGGCAGTTGGCGCCGCCAGATCGTTCTGCCTGGTGTCGTACTTGGTCGCCTTGGCAAACTTGTCGTAGGCGAGCGTGGTCAGGGTATCCCCCATGCCGTACTCGTTCTTGGCCGGATCGAAGGCGTAGTCACCCGCCATCTCCCAGAACATGACCCCGCCCAGGCCCCGCTTGATGATGTAGTCGAGCTTGTGGCCCATGGACTCTTCATCTTCGGTGGAGAGGAACACCTTCTTCTCTTCGTTCCACAGCCAAGGCGCCTGCGCCTTGTCATCGTAGTAACGCACGTACTTGCCCTGCATCACGTGAGCCGGGTTGTTGGGATCCAGACCCCAGGCCTGACCGTAGCTCGGCATGGTGGTGATACCCAGGCTGGCGGCGTTCTCCAGGTTCTTGGCGTGCCACATGGGCACGGCACCGCCGCCGATCTCCTTGCCGTTCTTGTCGAGATCGTGCCAGATGTTGTCGATGCCGACCGCCCCGTTGCCGCACGGAATGGTGCTGCCGCCGGTACCCGGCTGACAATCGCTCTGGCTCGGCAGTGCTGCCTTGCCGCCCAGGCCGTGGGTGCCACCGCTGACCCCCTGCCAGCCGCGGGTGTAGTAAGGCACGCCCACGTTGATCTTGCCGGCCGCCAGGGCGCCACGGAAGTAGTGGGCAGACCAGGCCGCGTTGAGGTAGCCGATGCCGCCAAACTGGCTCTGGGTATAGACGCCCCAGTGGGCAAGTTCGGCATCCGCCTTGTTGTCGAACAGGGCGGCGTTGTGACCGACGAAGTTGTTCCAGGCGCCGTGGAAGTCGTAGGTCATCAGGTTGACGTAGTCGAGGTACTGGGTGACCTGGAAGTTCTCCATGCCGCGCAGCAGATAGGCCGAGGCCGGCGAGGCGATGGTCAGCATGTACTTGCGACCATCCTCGCTGCCGGCGCTGTCGAGCTTGCTGCGCAGGGTCTGCATCAGCACCTTGTAGTTGGCAAACAGCTTGCCGCGGCACTGGTTGGAGAGCGGGAAGTCGTTGGGGTTGCCCGCATCCTTCATGGAGGTGGGATACTCGTAGTCGACGTCGACCCCGTCAAAGCCGTACTGACGGATGAAGCTCACCGCCGAGTTGGCAAAGGCGTTGATGCCGTCGGTGTTGACCGAGCAGTCACCCTTGGTGGTGGCGGTATAGAAGCCGCGGGTATCGGCCCAGCCCCCCACCGAGATCAGGGTCTTCACGTCCGGATACTGCTTCTTGTACTTGGACAGCAGGTTGAAGTGGCCCTGGTAGGCGAACTCCGGATCCATCTCGGCACCCGGCACGCCGTCCCAGGTCATCTTGGTCGCCGAGTCGTCCACCTTGATGGTGTGGCTCTGCTCGTCCACCGCCGCGAAGGCGTAGTTGATGTGGGTGATCTTGTCCCAGGGGATGTCGCTCACCAGGTAGGAGGGCAAGCCGTTCTTGCCGGTACGCCAGGAGGTGAAGTAACCGATGACCCGGCGGGCGTGGTCATCCCCCATGCACTCGTAGCCATCCGGACGGTAGATCTGACGAATGTCGCAGGAGAGATTGCCACCGGTGGGCGGCAAGGCGGCCTCTTCCACCTGCACGTCGACCTGGCTCGACTCGCCGCTCAGGTTCTCCTTGTCGGTCGCCACCAGCTTGAGGCCGGCCAGCCCCTTGCTCTGGGGCGTCCAGTTCACCTGCCAGGGGGCACTGGTGTCCTCCCCGACCTTCTTGCCATCGACGAACAACTCGACCTTGGCGACGTCGTCGTTGGCATCGGTGACGTTGCCGCTCACCGCCACGCTGCGACCCAGGGTCACCTTGGCGCCGGCGGCGGGGCTCGCGATGCTCACCTTGGGCGCCTCCGGCGCCACCACGGCGGCGACCTTGAAGCTGGAATCCGCTTCGCTCAGCACCTTGCCGTCTTTATCCAGCGCTCGCGCCTTGAGGGCGTGGGCGCCGACACCGGCGGCACGCCAGCTGCCGTTCCAGGGCGAGGCACTCGCCGTGGCGACCAGGGTGCCGTCGATGAGGTACTCGACCTTGACCAGCGCCGTCACCGGGCCGCTCAGGGTCACCGCCAGCGCGACGCTGGCCCCTTCGTTGACACTGGCGCCGGCAGCCGGCGAGCTGACAGCTACGCCGAGCGCCGGGGGCGGCACCTCGCCGCCATAGAGTTTCCAGGCATCGGCCCAGACGACCCCGACACCTGGCTCATAGTGATAGGGCGAGGCCCCGCACCAGCCGGAGTAGGGAAATTCTTTGCACTCATAGAGATTGCCGACGTTGCTGACGATGTCGCCGGCCTTGTAGGCGGTACCGGCCTGATAGGCGGGATAAGCGGCCTGTGCCCAGGCGGGCATGGCAGCCAAAGCCACCAGCATGGCAAGCCTGCTGGGCCTTAGGGTCTGTTGCATATTGTTATCTTCCTTGTTTTGTCTTGGCATTGGTCTCCAAGGCAAAGCACAAGCGCAACCTGCGTGATGGGCGCAGACAACTGGCAATGGACCTGCCACAAACGTCACCCTCACCCTGGGAAGCCCCGCTATCTGGATCGCACGATCTGAAGACCGGAGGCATTGCGTCCCGGCGTCTCGGCCGGTTTGCCCTTTACCTGGGTTCCGTGAGGAACAAGCCGAGTATAGGAATCAACCAGCCGAGTCTCAATCTTCATTCTCGAGGAAAAATATGTGGATGCCAGCGGGATCACATTTTCGCCAATCGGATGAAATAACAAATTTGTCATTAGTTTCATGCTGTTAGCTAAGTCAAAAAAACCGGCATTGCCCTCATTTGTATCCCCGTAATGTGCGTTGGCTCACTGGTACGACATGCCAGAAATGTGACAATGCGCGCCCTTGGCCGATGCGCCAAGGCTATGGAAACACTGGCAAAAAATAAAAAAGGAACAGATATGAAAGGAACACGTACCCTGCTGTCGCTGGCCGTGGGGATTGCGCTCGCCTCCCCGTCCGTCTATGCCGCCGGCTTCAGCTGCCCGGCCGACAGCGACCTCACCCCGATCCCGGTCATTCAGGGCAGCGGTGACAAGAGCCCGCTCATTCCCGCCGACAAGTTCGAAAGCCCCCAGAGCGTCATGGTCAAGGCGGTGGTCTCGGGTCTGGGCGAGAGCCTCAACAAGGGGTTCTACCTGCTGGATGTGCAGGGCGATGGCAACCCCCAGACCTCGGACGGCATCTTCGTCTACCTCAACGACAAAAACTTCGCCAGCAAGTACCCGGACATCAAGCCGGGCGCCGAAGTCTGCCTGGAGGCCAAGGTCGAGGAGTATTATGGCCATACCCAGCTCAAGCCTCTGACTGACAGCGGCACCCCGCGCCTGCAGGTGATCGCCCAGGGCGCAGCCCCGGCCGCCATCCCGCTGCGGGTGCTGGAAAACGAGACCCTGGCACGGGCGCTGGAGCGTCACGAAGGGATGCGGGTACGCCTCGATGCCGACAGCGCGCTCAAAATCAGCCGCAACTTCAGCTATGACTACGCCGCCCGACGCAACAACCTGGTGCTCTCCCACCAGGCGCCGCTGATGAAGCCGACCCAGCTGCACGACGCCGACAGCAAGGCCGCCAAGGCGCTGGCCAAGGCCAACGCCGGCAACCGGGTGTTTCTCGAATCGGACTTCAAGGCCGCCGACGGCAAACTGCCCTGGCTGCCGGCCTGGGAGCCGGAGCAGGGTTACCTGCGCATCGGCGATGCCCCGGTCAATCTGGACGCCATGGTGGGCTACAGCTACAACGAGTACCGGCTGATCGTGCCGCAGGATCAGGTGATCACCGCCGGCGATCTGCTGCGCACCAGCGACAACGACCGCCAGAGCGCTCCGGCCCGTGCCGACGGCACCGATCTGCGCGTCGGCAGCTTCAACGTGCTCAACTACTTCACCAGCCACTCCAGCGTGGGCGGTGCCCTCAATGTGCTGTGCAAGGATCAGGCGGATGCGGACAGCGCCAAGGGCTGCAACCGCGGCGCCAAGAACCTGGAAGATTTCCAGAAGCAGCGCGCCAAGATCGTCAACGCCATCACCGAGATGGATGCCGACCTGCTCGGCCTGATGGAGATGGAGAACAACGGCTTTGACAGCCACTCCGCCATCAGCGACCTGGTGCAGGCCCTCAACGCCCAGCAGAAAGAGGCGGGCAAGCAGTACGCCTTCGTCACCCTGCCCAAGGCGCTGCTGCAGGGCGAGCACTACTTCGGCGGCGACGCCATCATGGTGGCCATGCTCTACCGGCCGGCCAAGCTGGCACCGCAAGGGGACGCCAACGTCATCACCCTGCCGGTACAGAAATACCTGGATGCCAAAGGGGTCGAGAAGCAGGCTTCCCAGCGTGACTCCCTGGTGCAGACCTTCACCGTCGAGGGCAGCAAGGATCCGCTGACCCTGGTGGTCAACCACCTCAAATCCAAGGGCTCAGGCTGCCTGGAGAACCTGGACGGCAAGGAGCCGGCCGATCTGCAGGGCAAGTGCACCGAGTTCCGGGTCAGTGCCGCCAAGGTGCTGGGCGACGCGGTGAGCAAGCTGCCCGGCCAGGTGCTGCTGGTGGGCGACTTCAACTCCTACGCCAGGGAAGATGCGATCCGGGTGCTGACCGACTATGTGCCGACCGATGGCCAGCGCAAGATTGTCTCCGCCTCCCAGACCTTCCTCGGCGACCAGGTCTTTGAGCAGACCGGCAGCGAAGTGGCCAAGAGCTACGGCCTGGTGGATATGAACGTCAAGTTCAACAAAGAGAAGGCCATCTCCTACAGCTACGAAGCCGAGCTCGGCACCCTGGACTATGCCCTCGCCAACCCTGCGCTGGCAGGCAAGGTGATCGCCGTGGCCGACTGGCACATCAACTCGTTCGAGAGCAACCTGTTCGAGTACAGCCGGGACTTCACCGGCGACATGATCAAGTCGGACAATCCGTTCAGTGCCTCCGACCACGACCCCATCATCGTCGACCTCAAGTTGAAAGAGGAGAACAACGGCGGTGGTGGTGCCATGGGCGCCCTGCTGCTGGCCCTGCTGCCGCTGGCCTGGCGACGTCGCCACGGCTGATGACCCATCACCATCAAGCCACAAGCCCGCAGCGATGCGGGCTTTTTTATGGGCCGGCCGGCACGACCGGTGTGCCGAGCGCAAAACAAAAAGGCCACCGCAGTGCGGTGGCCTTTTCTACTTTCATTACGAAAGATGGTGGAGCTACGCGGGATCGAACCGCGGACCTCTTGCATGCCATGCAAGCGCTCTCCCAGCTGAGCTATAACCCCGATGTGTGTGAGTGACGTTGAGTCACTCTGAATTTGGTGGAGCTACGCGGGATCGAACCGCGGACCTCTTGCATGCCATGCAAGCGCTCTCCCAGCTGAGCTATAACCCCAAATTCGGTACTGAATGAATGGTTCTGGCGGCCAATCATCCTAAATAATGGTGGAGCTACGCGGGATCGAACCGCGGACCTCTTGCATGCCATGCAAGCGCTCTCCCAGCTGAGCTATAACCCCACAAAGGTCGGCCTGGGTGATACACACCGCACTGCCCTGGGCACTTCATTTCAATCAGGAACCTGGTGGAGCTACGCGGGATCGAACCGCGGACCTCTTGCATGCCATGCAAGCGCTCTCCCAGCTGAGCTATAACCCCTTGGATTCCAGATTGTTCGAGGATAATTTGGTGGAGCTACGCGGGATCGAACCGCGGACCTCTTGCATGCCATGCAAGCGCTCTCCCAGCTGAGCTATAACCCCAACTCACCTCGGCGCTACCAAAGTTATCTCCGGCAACGGAGGCGCATGATAGGCACCGGCCGCTTTGCTGTCAACCCAAAAATAACGGCGATTCGCGCGTTTAGTCAAAATTCAAGCAGTTAGCCGATTTAACCGGCAATGGCACAGCTATCTCGCTGTTTTATGTCACAAAACAGGCCCTTGACCAAAAACAAAGGGCCCCCGCACGGGAGCCCTTTTTCAAGCGATGGTTGGCGCTTATTCGGCAGCCATGCGCGCTTCGATATACGCCAAAGCGCGGTCGATGCGGGCGAGTACGCGCTCCTTGCCCACCAGCGCCATCACGGCATCGATGGCGGGGGAGAGATTACCCCAGACCGGTGACGGCAATGTGCGACGGCAAGCTTACTCGGCAGCCATGCGTGCTTCGATGTACGCCAGGGCGCGATCGATACGGGCAAGAACCCGCTCCTTGCCCACCAGCGCCATCACGGCGTCGATGGCCGGGGACTGACCCAGACCGGTCACCGCCACGCGCAGCGGCATGCCGACCTTGCCCATGCCCTGACCCAGCTCGGCAGCAGTGGCTTCAATCAGCTCGTGCAGCGCTTCGGTGGTCCAGCTATCCAATGCCGCCAGCTTGGCCTTGGCCAGGGTCAGCGGCTCGGCGGCAACGCCGCGCAGGTGCTTCTTGGCTGCCGCTTCGTCGATCGCCTCGTACTCTTCAAACAGGTAGCGGCTCTGGGCGGCCATCTCGACCAGGGTGTTGCAGCGCTCGGCCAGCAGGGTCACCACGTCGGCCAGTGCCGGGCCCTTGCTGGTGTCGATCTGCTGGTGTTCCATGTGCCAGGCCAGATGCTTGGCCACATAGGCCGGATCCAGGCTGCGCATGTAGTGGTTGTTCAGCCACAGCAGCTTGTCGGTGTTGAAGGCGGAGGCAGACTTGGAGATGGCGTCCAGGCTGAACAGCTTGATCATCTCCTCCAGGCTGAAGATCTCCTGATCGCCGTGGGACCAGCCCAGACGCACCAGATAGTTCAGCAGCGCTTCCGGCAGGTAGCCGTCGTCGCGGTACTGCATCACGGAGACAGCACCGTGGCGCTTGGAGAGCTTGGCGCCGTCGTCACCCAGGATCATGGAGACGTGGGCAAACTCTGGCACCGGTGCGTTCAGCGCCTTGTAGATGTTGATCTGGCGCGGGGTGTTGTTGATGTGGTCTTCGCCACGCACCACGTGGGTGATCTCCATATCCCAGTCATCGACCACCACGCAGAAGTTGTAGGTCGGCGCGCCGTCGGTACGGCGGATGATCAGATCGTCGAGCTCGGTGTTGGCGAACTCGATGCGGCCACGGACGTGGTCATCGAACACCACGGAGCCTTCGGTCGGGTTGCGGAAGCGGATCACGTGGGGCGCATCGGCCGGATGGTCGTGGGCGTGGTCGCGGCACTTGCCGTCATAGCGGGGCTTCTCGCCATTGGCCATCTGGCCTTCGCGCAGCGCTTCCAGCCGCTCCTTGGAGCAGTAGCACTTGTAGGCGCGGCCGTCAGCCAGCATCTCGTCGATCAGGCCGTTGTAGCGATCGAAGCGCTTGGTCTGGTAGTAGGGGCCCTCATCCCAGTTCAGCTCCAGCCATTCCATGCCCTCAATGATGGCGTCGATGGCCTCCTGAGTGGAACGTTCCAGGTCGGTATCCTCGATACGCAGCACGAACTCACCGCCCTGGTTCTTTGCAAACAACCAGGAATAGAGTGCGGTACGGGCACCGCCGACATGCAAAAAGCCGGTCGGGCTGGGAGCAAAACGGGTTTTGACTTTCATCTTTAAGCCTTGTGTAGAGGGCCTTGGGCCAATTCGTTAAAAAAACCGTCGCATTTTAGCACCGACAATGACGGATGGGAAAACCATGGCGCTGCCACGAGCCAAAGTAGGGGGAACAAAGCACCGGTCCGCCCCCTTGCCACCTGATGTTTGAAGGGGATCGCAAAACAAAATCCCCGTTTCCTATTTGCTATGCAAAGTGTTGGAGAGCTGCCTCCTCCGGCCGATATTCAAATAACGCTCACCAACAAGGAAGAGACGATGCAATTCCGTTCTATCCAGAATCGCATTCTGGTGATGGCCGGGATCGCCATGACCGCCGCCCTGGTCATCCTGATCCTGCTCAACCAGTACTCGGGTCAACAGACCCAGAAGCTGACCATCAGCTCCAGCCGCGCCGCCCTGCAGCAGGAGGCCTGGCAGAAGGTCAGCGCCAACGCCCGTGCCGAGGCCGCCACCATCACCCAGTTGCTGCAAAAGGGGCTCTCCTATACCCAGCAGATGGCCAGCGCCCTCGCCCTGCAGCAGGAGGGCAAGCTGCCGCTGGATCGCCAGCAGGCCACCGATCTGCTCAAGGCCCAGCTCGCCCTCGAACCCCAGCTCTACGGTGCCTTCGCCGGCTTCGAGCCCAACGGCTTCGACGGCCAGGACGCCAGCTTTGCCGGCCAGACGGCGCTGGGCAGTGACAGCAAGGGGCGCTTCGTCCCCTACTTCTATCGTGACAAGGACCAGATCGGCACCGATTTGCTGCTCTCCATCGAGAAGAGCGATCCGGATGAGTTCGGCAATCCCGCCAACGACTACTACGCCTGCCCGAAACGGGAGGGGCGCTCCTGCCTGATCGACCCCTTCAAGGTGGACATCAACGGCCAGCAGGTGCTGGTGAGCACCATCACCACCCCCATCATGGTGGGCGGCCAGTTCAAAGGGATCGCCGCCCTCGATCTGGCGGTGGACTCCATCAGCCGTCAGGCCCAGTCCCTCAACAGCAACATCTATGACGGCAAGGGCGAGACCCTGATCGTCAGCGCCGCCGGCGTCATCACCGGCACCAGCGGCGATGCCAGCCTGCTCGGCAGTCGCGCCGACAAGCTGCTCGGCAACGGCTGGCAGCAGTACCTCAAACCCGAGGTACAGCGCCAGGAGCTCGACGATGCGTTCCGGATCTCGGTACCCATCGCGGTGGCGGGTATGAGCCGCAACTGGGCCATCATCGTCACCCTGCCCTACAAGGTGGTGCTGGCCGGTGCCGATCAGCTGGAAGCCCAGCTGGGCGACATGAACCGGGCCGCCATGACCCAGCAACTGGTGGGTGCCGTCGTGGTGCTGGTGCTGGCGCTGGCCACCATGCTGGTCATTGCCCGCAGCATCACAGGCCCCATCCGCCAGATGGTGAGCCTGGTGGATGACATCGCCGATGGCGAGGGGGATCTCACCAAGCGGCTCAATACCCAGTCCCAGGATGAATTGGGGGATTTGGCCAAGGGCATCAACCGCTTCATCGACAAGCTGCAGGTGCTGCTGGGGGATGTGCTCAAGACCGCCAGCGAGGTGAACCGTCACGCCGGCGACACCGACCGCATCGCCGGCCAGACCGACAACAACCTGCAGCACCACCAGGCGGAGATGGAACAGATGCTGACCGCGGTGCAGGAGATGTCCTACGTCAGCCAGGAGGTGGCGACCCACGCCAACAACACCGCCGACTCCGCCAAACAGGCTCAGGGCGCGGCGGATCAGGGCAAGGTACGCTTCCAGCAGGTGATCCAGTCGATGCACAAGGTGGCCGCCGAAGCCGGCAAGGGCGCCGAGGTGGTGGAAGGGCTGGCTCACGACAGCGAGCAGATCACCAGCATCCTCACCGTCATTCAGGGCATTGCCGATCAGACCAACCTGCTGGCGCTCAACGCCGCCATCGAGGCGGCCCGGGCCGGCGAGCAGGGCCGCGGCTTTGCGGTGGTGGCCGACGAGGTGCGCAAGCTGGCGGGCAATACCCAGCAGGCGGTACAGAATACCCAGGAGCTGATCGAGAAGATCCGCCACAGCTCGGCCAACGCGGTCAACGCCATCAACCAGAGCCAGCAGCTGACCCATCAGGCGGTAGGGGAAGCAGATCTGGCGGAAGAGGCGCTCGGCAGCATCTATCAGGCCATCTCCACCATCAACGACATGACCTACCAGATCGCCTCCGCCGCCGAGGAGCAGAGCTCGGTCTCCGAGACCGTCTCCGGCAATCTGTCAAAAACCAACGCACTGGCCAACGACATCGCCCAGGATGCCACCGAGACGGCCAAAGCCAGCCAGGCATTGCGTCAGGCGGCCGAGCGTTTACAGCAATTGTTGGGACAATTTCGTCTCAGCTGATAATTTTCACGGTCAGGACTCTCCCCCTCGGGGGCGAGTCCGTTTACCATAGGCACGAATTTGCCTGATGGCAGGCAATGTAGTGAGAGGTAAATGCCGTGCCCACCCCGGACCGTCGCCCCCGTGGCCACAACAGACGAGCCCAGCAGCGTCGCCAAGACGAATCACAAGGATCCCTGCTCCATCGTATCAATGCCGCTACCCTGCCCCTGCGCCAACGCATCGGCCAGGGCATGAGCGGACTTGGCCAACGCGGCCAGGAACCCAGGACTGGCAAGTTCAAACTGGCCAGCCCGCTGCCCCGCAAGCACACCATAGGGCTGCTGATCCTGCTCCCGCTCTGGCTGCTGGTACTGGCCTGGGAACCCGCCCCGACCGAACCCAAGGCGGCGCCGTCCGGTTCGCTGACGGTACCCATCGCCGTGCCGGCCCAGGCCCTCACCGTGGGCAACGGCGCCAGCGGCAATGCCCCTGCCGCGGCCAAACCGGTGGAAGAGAAGGTCAATGGCACCTGGCTGCAACACGATGTGCAGGCCGGTGAAACCCTCTACTCCATCTTCCGCAAGTTCGAGCTGCCGGGCGCCGAGCTGAGCCGCCTCATTGCCATCGAAGGGCCGGATCGCCCACTGACCCGCCTGCAGTCTGGTCGCGCCATCTTCATCCTGGTGGACGACACCCGCCGCATCCAGCGGGTCGAGATCCGCTCCTACGGTCAGGCCATCTATCGCTATGACCGACAGGGCGAAGGATTCGCCCTCAAGGAGTGATGAAACGGGAGGCCTGGTGCCTCCCGTTTTTTTGACCGGTTCCCGTGAAACAAGCTACTGACTTCACAATATTTTTAGCTTGCTCAAAAAATGAAAAGTGCCAAATTGACAAGGGATCGTGCTCACGTACAATCGTTTGTGCTTTAGACAGGGATTGTGCTACATGCTACTGGGACAAATTGACGTGGTCAGTCATGCTTCAACCCCTGCTTTCTAGGCAAATGCTGCCCAACCAGGCTTAGTTTCATTTTGTTATAGATAGGACTTACCACATGTCTGACATTCGCACCGGCCAAGTAAAATGGTTCAATGAGACCAAGGGTTTTGGCTTTATCGAGCAATCCCAGGGACCGGACGTTTTCGTTCACTTCTCCTCCATCCAGAGCGCCGGTTTCAAGACCCTGGCTGAAGGTCAAAAAGTACAGTTCACTGTGACCCAGGGCAAAAAAGGTCCTCAGGCTGAGAACGTTACCGTTATCTAAGCCAGCGCCAGTGAGCCGGTAGGAGGAGCCATCGCCCCTCCTATTTTTTTGCCTGCCATTTCCCCTTCCCCACCACGATCATCAACCTGCCCGCAGCAGCAACAGCCCTTCCCGCCCTTGTGTACGACACGAGTACAGCAAACATGGCTCTGATCTGGCTGAACGCCGGATACGACAAATCATCGCAGCGCGATGTAATGGGCAATTCAAATGGATGGTGAGGACTTCTAAGAGAGATTGGAGCGGGAAACGAGACTCGAACTCGCGACCCCAGCCTTGGCAAGCGCGGATCATGCTCTACCAACTGAATGTGGCAGTGATTGTATTGAGCAACTGGATTCGTGAACTTGGGGGAGAGAGATTGAATTTGAAGAGAGATTGGAGCGGGAAACAAGACTCGAACTCGCAACCCCAGCCTTGGCAAGCGTGGATCATGCTCTACCACCAACAGGATGTGGCAGCTATTGTGTTGAGAAACTGGATTTGTGAGCTTAGGGGGAAAGAGATTGAATTTAAAGAGAGATTGGAGCGGGAAACGAGACTCGAACTCGCGACCCCGACCTTGGCAAGGTCGTGCTCTACCAACTGAGCTATTCCCGCAACAGGATGTCATTTGCAAGTGATTGGAGCGGGAAACGAGACTCGAACTCGCGACCCCGACCTTGGCAAGGTCGTGCTCTACCAACTGAGCTATTCCCGCAACGGAATGTCACTTACACATATCTACTAGAAACTGTTTGGAGCGGGAAACGAGACTCGAACTCGCGACCCCGACCTTGGCAAGGTCGTGCTCTACCAACTGAGCTATTCCCGCAACAGGATGTCATCTGCAAGTGATTGGAGCGGGAAACGAGACTCGAACTCGCGACCCCGACCTTGGCAAGGTCGTGCTCTACCAACTGAGCTATTCCCGCATCGGAATATCACTTACAAATTTTTGGAGCGGGAAACGAGACTCGAACTCGCGACCCCGACCTTGGCAAGGTCGTGCTCTACCAACTGAGCTATTCCCGCAACATTAGGTTGTCTTGAGGCTGGCTGATGATTGGAGCGGGAAACGAGACTCGAACTCGCGACCCCGACCTTGGCAAGGTCGTGCTCTACCAACTGAGCTATTCCCGCATCGGGCTGGTTTGCACCAGTGTCATCATCAGATTTTGGAGCGGGAAACGAGACTCGAACTCGCGACCCCGACCTTGGCAAGGTCGTGCTCTACCAACTGAGCTATTCCCGCAACTACCTTAAAACAGGCCGTACAGCATTTGGTTGCTTGCGCTACTGTACGGGAGCCGAATTATAAGAGCAGTCATTCCAATTGCAAGGGCTTTTTTGTCTGGTTGCGCGCGTTCGCTCAAAAGCTGGTCGAACTGTCGATTTTAGCAACCAGAGCGGGGCAATCCCTTGCCTGGGCGTCAGATCTTGAAGACGTGGCTGCGGTAAAACTGCAGTTCGGCAATGGATTCGCGGATGTCGTCCAGCGCCTGGTGGGTACCGCTCTTCTTGAACTGATCCAGCAGCGCCGGCTGCCAGCGGCGTACCAGCTCCTTGATGGTGCTGACATCGACGTTGCGATAGTGGAAGAAGGCTTCCAGATCAGCCATGTGCTTGACCATGAAGCGGCGATCCTGGCCAATGCTGTTGCCGCACAGCGGGCTGGTGCGCTCCGGGACCCACAGGCGAATGAACTCGAGGGTCTCGGCGACGGCTTTCGCCTCGTCGTGCTGGCTCGCCTTGACCCGGGCCACCAGACCGCTCTTGGTGTGGGTGTTGACGTTCCAGTCGTCCATCTTGGCCAGCTCTTCGTCGCTCTGGTGAATGGCGATGACCGGCCCTTCGGCCAGCACGTTCAGGTCCTTGTCGGTGACGATGGTGGCAATCTCCAGTACCACGTTTTCTTCAGGGTCAAGGCCCGTCATCTCCATGTCGATCCATACCAGGTTCTGCGCGCTGACTGTCATGATTGCTCTCTCTATTGGGAGGAATGGCGGAATTTTGCCAATTTGCATGTATCATACTGGCTTTGGATCTGTTCATAAACTGGCGAATCGAGTGGCAAAGAAAGCAAAACTCAATCTGGGTCAACAAAGGCGCGTCCAGGCCAACCGCGAGCGTCGGCTGCAAAAAGAGCACACCACAGAGGTGGATGACACCCTGTTCGGGCCGGCCATCGAAGGGGTGGTGATCAGCCGTTTTGGTCAGCACGCAGACGTCGAGGCGAGCGATGGTGCCATCCACCGCAGCAACCTGCGGCGCAGCAGCATCAGCAGCCTGGTGTGCGGCGACAAGGTGGTGTGGCGTCCCGGCCTCAATGCCGCGACCGCCGGCGTCATCGAGGCGGTGCACCCGCGTCACTCGGTGCTGACCAGGCCGGATTTCTACGACGGGGTCAAACCCATCGCCGCCAACATCGACCAGATCATCATCGTCTCGGCGGTGATGCCCGAGTTCTCCACCAACATCGTCGACCGCTATCTGGTGGCCGCCGAGGATGTGGAGATCTGTCCCCTCATCGTGCTGAACAAGGTCGACATGCTCGATGATGCCGCCCGCGCCCGCATCGAGCGCCAGCTCGAAACCTACCGCAAGCTCAATTACGAGGTACTGCTGGTGAGCTGCGAGAGCGGCGAAGGGCTCGATGAGCTGAAAGCCGCCCTGACCGACAAGATCAGCATCTTCGTCGGCCAGTCCGGGGTCGGCAAGTCGTCGCTCACCAATGCCCTGATGCCGGGGCTGGATGTGCTCACCGGCGAGATCTCCGAAAACTCGGGACTCGGCCAACACACCACCACCACGGCGCGGCTCTATCATTTCCCGAGCGGCGGCGATCTCATCGACTCCCCCGGGATCCGCGAGTTCGCCCTCTGGCATCTGGAGGCCGACCGCATCACCTGGTGCTTCGTCGAGTTCCGCGATTATCTGGGCGGTTGCAAGTTCCGCGACTGTACCCACAAGGACGATCCCGGCTGCGCCCTGCGCGCCGCGGTCGAAGCGGGCGCCATCAGCGCCGATCGCTTCCACAACTATCACCGCATCCTGGAAACCATGCAGGAAGCCCGTCACGGTCGCCAACAGGCACGCCTGTGACCCTGTTTAACCTACGTTGATGATGAACATGAGCATTACTGACAACCTGAAAATTGCCGGTCAATACTGTCTGCCCAAACACACCCTCTCCCGCCTGGTGGGCAAGCTTGCCGCCGCCGAAGCGGGCAACCTCACCACCAAGGTGATCGAGGCCTTTATCAAGCAGTACCAGGTCGACATGAGCGAGGCGCTGCACGAGAGCCCTGCCCACTACAAGAGCTTCAACGAGTTCTTCACCCGCGAGCTCAAGCCGGGGATCCGCCCCCTGGTCGAGGATGCCATGACCCTGGCGCTGCCGGTGGATGGCACCGTCAGCCAGCTCGGCCCGATCCAGCAGGGTCGCATCATCCAGGCCAAGGGCCACGACTACAGCGCCCGCGAGCTGCTGGGCGGTTATGAGGATCTGGTGGCGCCGTTCAAGGATGGCGACTTCGCCACCATCTACCTGGCGCCCAAGGATTACCACCGCATCCACATGCCGCTGGACGGCGTGCTGGAGAGCATGGTGTTCGTGCCGGGGGATCTCTTCTCCGTCAACCCGCTCACCGCCGAGAACGTGCCCAACCTGTTTGCCCGCAACGAGCGGGTGGTGGCCACCTTCCGCACCCCGCACGGCCCCATGGCGCTGGTGCTGGTCGGTGCCACTATCGTGGCCAGCATCGAAACCATCTGGGCCGGCAACATAGCGCCGACCAAAGAGAAGAAGGTGGTGCGCTGGGACTACACAGGTGACGAGGCCATCACCCTGCAAAAAGGCGCCGAGATGGGTCTGTTCAAGCTGGGCAGTACCGTCGTCTGCCTGTTTGGCCCGGGCATGCTGGCCGGGTTCGAACCCCATCTGGCCAACGGGGTCACCACCCGCATGGGTCAGCCCTTTGCCAAGCTGGCGGAGCAGGCATGAGCGATCAACCCGCTTCCCAGAAGAACAACCCGCTGCACGGGCTGACGCTGGAGGCCATCGTCACCGCCCTGGTCGAACACTACGGCTGGGAAAAACTGGGGCAGGAGATCAATATCCGCTGCTTTACCCAGGATCCCAGCATCAAGTCCAGCCTGAAATTCTTGCGAAAAACTCCCTGGGCGCGGGAAAAGGTAGAGAGCCTCTATCTGTACGTCCAGCGCAAGCAAGCCAAAGCAAAGGAATAACGCCATGGCGTTCAAGATTACTTACACCTACAAGAAGCAGGCCAAGGAGATCGGCTACGCCAACGACAAGTTCAACAGCATCTATGATGCCGTTGCCGCCGCCGAAGGGATCGATCTCACCAGCTTCCACGCCATGGAGGAGCAGCTGGCCCAGGTATGCCGGCGCGACAAGAAGAGCGTGAAGGATTACCGGGAGAACTACTTCAAGGAGCTGGGCTTCTCCAACATCGTCATCGAGCGGGATGCCAAGGAGTAACCATGCGCACCTTGACCCTGATGGCCGCCTCCCTGCTGCTGGCGGCCTGCAGTACCCCGGAACAACACCTGGTCGGCAATGATCAGGATGTCCACGGCTGCCGTGCCAGCGCCGGTTATCAGTGGTCAGCCCTGACCAGGCAGTGCGTACGGCTGTTCGAGCAGGGCATCCGGCTCAATCCGACCGATGCCAGCCAGACCGGCAGCGCCTTCGTGCTGTTCAACGCCGATCAGAGCCAGGCCGAGCTGACCCTGCCGAGCGGCGAGCAACACCTGCTCACCCGCCAAGGCGCAGAAGGCAACTGGTCGTGGCAAGGCAGCGGCTACGCCCTCTTCCCGTGGAAGGGGTATGTGCTCAAAGCCGGCGAACAGACGCTGTTTCACGGCGACGTCGCCCGCTGAGTCACCCGACTCTATCCAGCCCCCGGCCCTGCCGGGGGTTGTTTTTTGCGGCTATCAACAGCGGCCCGCATCTCCCCTTCCACCAGGCCGGAAACAAAAAACCCCGTTGCAGGCAACGGGGTTTTTGCTGGTACTCGGCGCAACCTTAGTTGGCGAGGGTGGAGAACAGGCTCTGTTCCAGGCTGCCGCGGGAGACGCACACCGGGGTGATGGAAGGAGCCGGTACCCGCTCGCCGGAGGACTCGACGAAGTAGAGCTGGGTGTTGCCCTTGACGTTGACGGTGGCCACGCTGTTGTTGCCGCTCTGGGTGATGATCAGGTTGATCTGCAGGTTGGGGTTGCCCAGTGCGACCTTGGAGCCCATGGTACCGCAATCCAGCCACTCCAGACCGTCGGCCGAGTTCTCGACGTTGGCGGTCATCAGGCCGGAGCCACGCTGGCTGTTTTCGATGTTAAGGCCATGATCGCCAAACCACTTCTCGGCGCGGGCCCACACCAGATCCACCGGGATCTGCATCTCCTGGGTGTTGTTGGTCGCCTTGGCTACTGGCGGGGTATAGCGGTACTGCTCGCCGCCATTGTTGTCGCTGGCACAACCGGCCATCAACAGGGCCAGTGCTACTCCCACTATCTTTTTCATGCTGCTTCTCTCATCCATATAATCCGGCCCTCGGCCGACCGGCGGCTATTATGGCGGCAGCGACACAGACTGTCAGCAGGGATCGGCAGAAATGAGTCAGCCTTAACCCAAGCTTTACAAAACCAGCCTGCTATCATAGATTTGCTCGAAATTTCCCCCGTGAGTGTCTGTGTGAACTCCTTGCTCACCCTGCCCCTGCTGCAGCAGATCATCGACCAGCTACCCATGAATATCTTCTGCCGGGATACGGATGGGCGCTACCTGTTTGCCAACCGTGCCTTCACGGAGCAGGCGGGTCTGCCGCTGCCGGCGGATCTCGTCGGCAAGACGGATGCCGACATGCCCTGGGGCGACATCTTTCGGGAAGAGGATCTGCGCCTGCTGGCGGAGGGCAAACCCCTGCTCTATCAGCAGTTGCACTGCAGCAACGGCGACGCCACCAGCTGGATGGAGATCCACAAGATCCCGCTCTACGACGAGCAGGGCAAGCCGGTGGCCCTGTTCGGCATGGTCAACGAGATAGATCAGCGCAAGGAGCTGGAGCAGACCTTCCGCCAGCAGCAACTGCTGCAACGCCGCCTGCTGGACGCCATCCCGGATCCGATCCGGCTGGAAGACCACCAGGGGCTGCTGATCGACTGCAACCAGGCCTTTCTCGACTTCATGGGGATGGCAGCCAGCGAGGCCCTCGGCCAGCGGGTGGCCCACCGCCTCTCCACCGAACTGCCGATGGGACGGGGTGAATACTGCCTGGTGGATGCCAACGGCCAGGGCCGCCATCTGGAGGTGACCCGGGTCGAGGTGCCGGACGACGAGGGCAACTCCCTCGGCATCCTCACCCTGAGCCGCGACATCACCGGCCTGCGCACCACCCAGGCCCAGTTGCAGCAGGAGCAGCACTACGACAGCCTGACCGGCCTGCTCAAGCTCTCCCACTTTCTGCAGACCAGCCGTCACCTCGGCGCCCGCAAGGCGAGCCTGGTGCTGGTCGATCTGCAGCACTTTCGCGAGATCAACGATCGCTTCGGCATCCGGGTCGCCGACCGCCTGCTCAGCCAGGTGGCCCGTCGCCTGCAGCAGCTGGCCCCGCCCCAGTCGCTGGTGTGCCGGGTGGCCGCCGACGATTTCGCCATGCTGCTGCCCGAACTGAACGAGCCGCTGGCCAACTGGAGCAGCCGTCTGCAGGGGGCGTTGATGGTCCCCTATCAGGTGGAAGAGCACAGGATCCAGATCCCGGTGTTCCTCGGCATCGCCCACGGCAAGGCCAACGACGCCGAACGGCTGCTGAGCCACGCCGAGGCCGCCCTGGCCCAGGGCAAGCGTCAGCAGCAGCACTGCACCCTGTTCGATCCCGAGCTCGATGCCAAGCTCAAGCGTCGTCAGCTCATCGCGGCCCAGTTGCCGCTCGCCATCAAGTCCGGCCAGCTGACCGCGGTCTACCAGCCCATCATCAGCACCCGCACCAGTCAGCTGCACGGGGCCGAGCTGCTCTGTCGCTGGCCCCATCCCGAGCTCGGCATGATCTCGCCTGACGAGTTCATCCCGCTGGCGGAAGAGCTGGGGCTCATCGGCCTGCTCGGCTGCCACATGCTGGAGCAGGGCTGCGCCCAGCTGGCCCGCTGGCAGGCCGATGCACCGGATCTGGTGCTCTCCATCAACCTGTCGCCGCTGCAATTTCGCGATCCCGAGCTCTGCCCGCAGATCTTCGCCTGCATCGAGCGTCACGGCCTCGCCCCCTGGCAGCTGGAGCTGGAGATCACCGAAGGGGTGCTGATGGAGAACGCCGACGAGATAGAGAGCAACCTGGCCTGCCTGATCGAGGCGGGCTTTCAACTCGCCATCGACGACTTCGGCACCGGCTACTGCAGTCTGGCCTACCTGCCACGGCTGCAGGTGGCGACCCTCAAGCTCGACAAGAGCTTCACGCAGGAGCTGGTCACCAACCAGGCCACCACCGCCATCGTGCGCTCCGTCATCGGGCTGGGCCACGAGCTCGGCATCAAGATCACCGCCGAAGGGGTGGAGACGCAAGAGCAGCAGGCGTGGCTGGTGCAGGCCGGCTGCGACCGGTTGCAGGGCTACCTGTTCAGCCGCCCGCTACCCCCCGCCGAGTTTGCCCGCTGCTACCAGCTGCCACAGGAGTGATGCTCACAACAACAAGGCCACCCGAGGGTGGCCTTGTTGTTTCTGTCGCGCAGCAGTGGCTGGCACACATCAGGCAGCTTACTCCTGGAAGTAGGTGCCCCAGCCGTCGTAGTCCACGCCGTATTTTTCGAGAATGGGCAGCATGGTGGCGATATCCGCCACTATGGTCTCGATGTCCAGCTTGCACTCGACGGTGGCGTCGAAGCAGAAGATGGTGGCGCCGTCATCCAGCTCCATCTCTTCGGCATCGGTCACTTCGAAACCGGCCTTGAACAGGTCGACCGCCGCCTTCTCCAGCAGATCGAAATCCTGGCAGGCAAAGTGGTGCTCAATCTCGTACTCCAGATCCGGGTTGCTGCCATCGGCCAGCAACTCGTTGACGATGGCGGTGGTCTCTTCGCGCCACTCTTGCATATCAAGACTCATATTAACCCCAGATGCGACTGTGTTGTTATCAAATGCTTGCGCGGACGGTGCCATCTCGGCCATCTGCCGCCCCGCAGGCCCGGTTGCGGCAAAGCATACTCGCACAGCCCATCCGGCTCAATGCGGCAGACCAAGATAAGCCGTCGTCGGCAGCCACCCCAAATGGGGTGCCATCACAAAAGGTTAATAAAGGGTAATCTGCCGCCAAAACAGGATTGCTCCATATGGAGCTTTGCTCGAATGTGTCAAAACCACGCGACAGCGCCAGCAAGCCGTTTGAAATCAGCAGGATCCACCAGCGGCGCGACGGTGACAAGGCCATCCACGGAGTGTATCAAGGGACGCGGGCAATCCATCGCCCGTACGGAAAGAGGAGCCAGTGAGGCTCCCTTTTTATCATGTGAAGGAGCACATAGATAATGCCTAAAAAAACAATAATGAGCCTGCTTGTCGGCTCAACCCTTATGATTGGAAACCACGCCATGGCCGCCCCGGTCCACGGTCCGTTCGATGCCCCCCTGGCCGATGAGGTGAAGGTGCTGGAGATGCTCAAGAAGAGCGGCCGCATCCCGACCCTGGCCTCCCCCGAGCAGGAGCAGGCGGCCCTCGCCAGCTACTATCGCGAGAAGTCGCGGGCCTATCAGGGCAACAGCGGTACCCTGGCGGTGAAAGAGGGCAAGGTGCGCGAGACCATCCTCAAGAAGATCCGCCTCAACGGCACCGCCCGTCCCGGCGATCGGGTGCCTACCCTGCTGCTCAAGTCCATCGAGCGGGAGCACTACCAGGGCAAGATGCGCAAGGACAAGATCCTCGCCATCCTGGTGGACTTCCCCGACTACCCGAAGAACAGCATCCGCCCCGAGCTCACCAAGATGTACTACCCGGATTACACCCCGGAGCACTACAACGACCTGCTGTTCTCGTCCAAGGGCTATGCCGGCCCGAACGGCGAGCAGTTCATCTCCATGCGCCAGTTCTACGAGCAGCAGTCCGGCAAGAGCTACAGCGTGCGCGGCCAGGTGGCGGGCTGGTATACCGCCAGCAAGAACGCCGCCTACTACGGTGCCAATGCCACCCCGAACACCATCCGGGAGCTGGTGAAGGAGGCGCTGATCCAGGTGGCGGGCGACCCCTCCATCGATCTGTCCGAGTTTGACCAGGAGGATCGCTACGATCTCAACGGCAACGGCAACCGGGACGAGCCAGACGGTCTCATCGACCACCTGATGATCTTCCACTCCAGCGTCGGCGAGGAGGCCGGTGGCGGCGATCTCGGCGAAGACGCCATCTGGGCGCACCGCTGGAACCTGGGTGCCCCCTACCCCATCCCGGGCACCAGCAGCCCGAGCCAGAACTTCGGTGGCAAGTTTGCCGCCTACGACTACACCATCCAGCCCATCGATGCGGCGGCCGGGGTCTGTGCCCACGAATATGGCCACGATCTGGGGCTGCCGGACGAGTACGACACCAAGTACACCGGCAAGGGCGAACCGGTGGCGACATGGTCCATCATGTCCTCAGGCTCCTGGGCCGGGGTCATCGGCGGCACCGAGCCGACCGGGTTCTCCGCCTGGGCCAAGGAGTTCCTGCAGGCCTCCCTCGGCGGCAACTGGCTGCACGGCAGCAATGTGCAGCTCGCCGATCTCAGCCCGCGCGGCAACGTCTACATGCTGGATCAGGCCAACGACAAGGGACGCAACGACGACGTGGTGCGCATCAACCTGCCGGCCAAGCAGATCCCGCTCAACCCGCCCTACGCCGGCCAGTACGAGTATCACGGCGGCAAGGGCAACAACCTCGACAACCGCATGAGCCTCAAGCTGGATCTGAGCGGCAAACAGAGCGCCAGCCTCAACTTCAAGGCCTGGTATCAGATTGAAGAGGGGTACGACTACGCCAGGGTGCTGGTCAACGGCCAGCCCATCGCGGGCAACCTGACCACCAGTGACGATCCCAACGGAGTCGGCTTCGGGGTCGGCATCACCGGCAACTCCAACGGCTGGACCGATGCCGAGTTCGACCTCACCCCCTGGGCCGGTCAGCAGGTCACTCTGACCCTGCAATACCTGAGCGACGGCGGCGTGGCCGAGAACGGGCTGTTCGTGGACGAGCTGCAGATCCTCGCCGATGGCGACACCCTGCTGAGCGACGGTGCCGAGGGCAACTCCCCCTTCACCCTCGCCGGCTTCGTGAAGAGCGACGGCAACGAGGCCAAGGATCACTACTACCTGGCCGAGTGGCGCAACCATGCGGGAGTGGACAAGGGGCTGGCCCACATCAATGTGGCCGACCAGCTGATGCGCTACGAGCCGGGCATGCTGCTCTGGTACGTGGACAACAGCCAGGTCAACAACTGGGTGGGAGTCCACCCGGGTGAGGGCTTCCTCGGGGTGGTGGATGCGGATCAGCGCACCCTCAAGTGGAGCGACGGCGCCGTGGCCGGTACCCGCTACCAGATCCACGACGCCACCTTCAGCCTGGGCTTCCAGCAGCCGCTCAACCTCAAGCACCCGAGCGGCTCCCTGCTGCGCGACTTCTGGATCACCCCGAACCGGGTGTTCAAGGATTCCCGCAGCTACCAGAGCAAGGAGATCCCGGATGCCGGTCGCCTGCTGCCCGAGTACGGGCTCAAGATCAGCGTCACCGGTCAGGCCCGTGACATGAGTACCGGGCGGATCATCGTCAGCCGCCACTGAGCACGACAGCCATGACAAGGGGCCCCAGGGCCCCTTTTTTCATCTGCCGACCTGCCGCCCAGGATGAGAACAGGCCAAACCGCACAACAAACACCCTGATTGCTCACTTGTCGAGCGAACGATACGACTATCTGCGCCCTGCGGTTGACACATCCGTTCAGAAAGGGTTTAATGCGCGCCGTTGCCCAGATAGCTCAGTCGGTAGAGCAGGGGATTGAAAATCCCCGTGTCGGCGGTTCGATTCCGTCTCTGGGCACCACAATTCCTCCTTAGTTCAGTCGGTAGAACGGCGGACTGTTAATCCGTATGTCACTGGTTCAAGTCCAGTAGGAGGAGCCAAATTTGAAAAGCCCGCTCATCGAGCGGGCTTTTTTCATTCCGGTCAGCTGCCGTTGCAGGTTGCCAGCAGCAGGGTCGCGCCGCAGGTGGCACTGAACAGCAACAAGCCGGTCTGCAGCACACCCTCCGGGTTCACCCGTTTCTCTTTTTTGCGCAATCGTCTCCACCCAGGCTTCATCGCGCCCACCTCATCCTGTTGCAACCCCTGCCCCGTCGGCAGGCGAGCCATCTTTGTGCAGCCGGCCCGCCACCGTCAACTCTCTTGCCGACAATAAATTCATCACCCTGCGGCCCCCCGTTTTCCCTTGGCAACAATGTTAACAATTTGGAAAACCGGCGTGACCCGCTCCTGCGCCAGGGCTATGATGAGGCCGACGATTTTCCTACCCTCAGGGAGACCCCAGATGAGCAGCCCGTTGCGTTACGTGCTGGACGGCATCCATTGCGAGCCCCGCTTCTTCACCGTGCCCCTCGACCACCAGCGACCGGATGACGAGGAGACCCTCACCCTGTTCGGCCGCACCCTCTGTCGCCAGGACAGGCTGCATGACGATCTGCCCTGGCTGCTGTTCCTGCAGGGCGGGCCCGGCTTTGGCGCCCCGCGCCCGACCGCCGCCAGCGGCTGGATCAAGCGGGCCCTGCAGGAGTTTCGGGTGCTGCTGCTCGATCAGCGTGGCACCGGTCACTCCAGCCCCATCAGTGCCGATGCGCTGGCTCAGCTCACTGGTCGTCAGCAGGCGGGGTACCTCGGCCATTTTCGCGCCGACAGCATAGTGCGCGACGCCGAGTACGTTCGCGAAGTGCTGAGCCCGGGGCGCCCCTGGAGCCTGCTCGGCCAGAGCTTCGGCGGCTTTTGCAGCCTCACCTACCTCTCCCTGTTCCCAGGCAGCCTGCACGAGGTCTACCTCACCGGCGGGGTGGCCCCCATCGGCCGCCATGCCGACGAGGTCTACCGCGCCACCTATCAGCGGGTGGCAGACAAGAACCGCGCCTTCTTCGCCCGTTTCCCCCACGCCCAGGCCATCGCCAACCGGCTGGCCAACCACCTGCACAGTCACGAGGTGCGCCTGCCCAACGGCCAGCGCCTGACGGTGGAGCAGTTGCAGCAGCAGGGGCTGGATCTGGGTGCCAGCGGCGCCTTCGAGGAGCTCTACTACCTGCTGGAGGACGCCTTCATCGGCGAGCGGCTCAACCCCGCCTTCCTCTATCAGCTGCAGGCGATTCAGCCGTTCAACACCAACCCGGTGTTCGCCATCCTGCACGAGTCCATCTATTGCGAAGGGAGCGCCAGCAACTGGGCGGCCGAGCGGGTCAGGGGCGAGTTCCCGGCCCTGGCCTGGGCGCCGGGCAAGGATTTCACCTTCACCGGCGAGATGATCTTCCCCTGGATGTTCGAGCAGTTCCGCGAGCTCATCCCGCTGAAGGAGGCCGCTCACCTGCTGGCCAAGAAGGCGGACTGGGGCCCCCTCTACGACCCGGCACAGCTGGCCCGCAACCAAGTGCCGGTGGCCTGCGCCGTCTATGCCGAGGACATGTACGTGGAGTTCGACTACAGCCGCGACACCCTCAAGGGGCTTGGCAACAGCCGCGCCTGGATCACCAACGAGTACGAGCACAACGGCCTGCGGGTCGATGGCGAGCAGATCCTGGACCGGCTCATCCGCATGAATCGGGATCGCTGATCCCGCCAGGCTCGCGCCCGCAGCAAGACGACAATATCGAGGGCGGCCCATGAGCCGCCCCGCCCCTTGGAAGCAGCACAAAATAATAAGGACACCCATTGGATCATCCGGAAATATCGGCCGGCTGGCTGAGCCGCCTCTTCTATCACTGGACCGGCCCGTTGCAACGCAAGGGGCTGACCGAGCCCCAGGTCAACCTCGACGATCTCTATCCCCTGTTGCCGGAAGACAGGCGCGATGGCCGTGCCGACGCCTTCCTCGCGCTCACCGCCGCCCAGCCGGTGCGCCCCTGGCCCATCACCGCCTTTATCTGGCGCCAGTATCGCGGCCGCATCGGCCTGCTTACCCTGCTGCAGCTGCTTGGCATGCTGGCCACCCTGGCCAGCCCCTGGCTGCTCAACCACAGCATGACCCAGCTTGGCACCGGCGCTGACACCGGCCACAAGCTGTTGCTGGCCCTGGCCCTGTTCGCCTCCGTGCTCGCCTCCGGCATGCTGGCGGAGCACTCGCTGCAGCTGGCGCTCAAGATGCACGTGCCCATCCGCCGCCTGCTGGCCGAATCCCTGCTCGCCAAGGTGATGAAGCTGGGCGGCAAGAGCTTCGACGACCGAGCCGGTGGCCGGGTGCAGAACCTGATCAACCGGGACGTGTGGGACATCACCTGGATTCTTGCGGACCCCGCCATGCCGCTCACCATGCTGCTGCAACTGCTCGGCACCATCGCCCTGCTGGTGTGGCAGGTGGGCAGTGCCGGCCTGGTGGGCTTTGCGGTGCTCACCCTGCTGCTGCTCATCTCCACCCGGGTGGTGCGGCGCATGAACCAGCAGGAGCAGCAGCTCAAGCGCCAGCAGGACGAGCGCAACGGCATCCTGGCGGAGTACATCAAGAAGCTGCGGCTGGTGCGCCAGAACGGGCTCGGCGCCTTCTTCACCCGGGCCGCCGGCCACAAGCGCCAGCAGGAGCTGGGGGTGCTGGGACGGGTGCTCCGACTCGATGCCATCAACGAGAGCCTGATGCTGAGCACCCCGCTGCTGGTGACTCTGGCCACCTTCACCACCTACCTGGTGTCGGGCAGGGAGCTCACCCTGCCCCAGGTGTTCACCACCATCGCCCTGTTCACCGTGCTGCGCATCCCCATGATGCGGCTGCCCTACCTCATCCGCACCCTGATCAACTTCAACACCGGCTTCAATCGGCTGTGCGAGTTCCTCAACAGCCCCGAGCAGCACCGGGATCTCACCGACTCAAGCTTGCCGGTGGGGGCCCTGCAGCTCGACAACGTCACCGCCTTGCACCAGCAAAAAACCGTGCTGCAGGGAGCCAGCCTGTTTATCCAGCCGGGGGAACTGGTGGGGATCACCGGCGCCACCGGGGCGGGCAAGAGCTGCCTGCTGCACCTGGTCGCCGGCTTTGACGACAGCTTCGAGGGCAGCATCCGCCGCCACGGCCGGGTCGCCCATCTGGGCCACAAGCCCTGGCTGATGAACGACACCATCCGCAACAACATCCTGTTTGGCCAGCCCTGGCACGCCGAGCGCTATCGCTGGGTGCTGGGGGCCTGTGCGCTGGGCGCCGACCTCGAACTGCTCAGCCACGGCGATCAGACCCTGGTGGGCGAGCTCGGCACCCGCCTCTCCGGCGGCCAGCAGCAGCGAGTCGCCCTGGCCCGCGCCCTCTACGCCCGGGCCGACATCCTGCTGCTGGACAACCCCCTCTCGGCGCTCGACCCCATCGTCTCGGCCCAGGTGCTGGAGCGGGGGCTCGCCTTCAAGCCGGGGCCGACCCGGCTCCTGGTCAGCCACGACCCGGACGTGCTGGCTCACTGCGATCGGGTGATCCGCATCGAGCAGGGTGAACTGGTGGAGCTCGATGCCCACCAGCTGGCGGATCTTATCCAGCATCCCCAGCCCACCCCGCCGGTGCCGCCCCAAGAGGCGGAGCAGTTCAGCGAGGAGAAGGTGGTGGAGGGCAAGGTGGACTGGGGGCTGTTCGGTTTCATGTGGCAGCGCCTGGCCGCGCCCGGCGCCATCCTGCTCGCCCTGCTGCTCACCCTGGGTCAGGAGGGGCTGCGCATCGCCTCGGATCTCTGGCTCGGCGGCAAGGCCGGGGTGACCGAGGTGAGCGAGCTGCTCGGCATCTATGTGCTGCTGGGAGCAGGCTCCCTCACCTGCATCATGGTGGTGCGGGTTATCAACTACAAACTCGGCCTCAAGCTGGCCTGGACCCTGTTTGACGGCATGCTGGGGCGCATCAGCCGCGCCCCCATGGCCTTCTTCGACAAGGTGCCGCAGGGGCGCATCCTCAACCGCTTCGACCGGGATCTGGGGGAAGCCCAGGAGATCCTGCTGTCGATGCTGATGGGGCTGTTCGGCATGCTGGTGTCGGTGGCGCTGCAGGTGGTGGTGATCGGCGTCAACATGCCGCTGTTGTTGCTCATCGCCCCCCTGGTGGGCTGGGCCCTCTACGTGCTGCAGCGCCGCTACCGGGCGGTGCAGCTCAAGCTGCGGCGGCAGGCATCGGTGCTGCGCTCGCCGCTCTACATCAGCATCAGCGAGACCATCCGTGGCGCCCCCGCCCTGCGCCTGGCCGGGGCCGAGCGCTTCGCGCTGGATCAGGTTCTGCTGCACTATGACAACAACCTGCGCAGCTGGTACACCACCACCTCCATCAACCGCTGGCTCGGCATGCACCAGACCCTGCTCTCCGCCGCTCTGGTGGGCGCCGTGGCGCTGATGGTGGCCTTTGGCAACAGCTCGCTGCTGGGGGCCGTGGCCATCACCTACGCCTTTACCGCCTCGGCCATGCTCAACTCCCTCATTCGCACCTTCGCCGAGGTGGAGCAGGTGATGAACGCGGTGGAGCGGGTGCGCGAATACAGCGAAATAGAGAGCGAGCGCCAGGAGGGGGAGGCCCTCGCCACCCCTCACCCCAAGGTGCGCTTCGACAACCTGGGGCTGCGCTACCCCCAGGCCAGCCAGTGGGCGCTGCACAAGGTCAACTTCGAGCTGGCCCCCGGCGAGAAGGTGGGCGTGTGCGGCCGTACCGGCGCCGGCAAGAGCTCGCTGCTGGGGGTGCTGCAGGCCATGTATCCCGCCACCCAGGGGGAGATCTACTACGGCGAGCAGCCGCTCTCCCGGCTGGCCCCGGAGGCGGTGCGCGATCTCTACGACACCGTCTCCCAGATCCCGCTCACCTTCTTCGGTACCCTGCGGGCCAACCTGGCGCCCCTGACCGAGCATGACGACGCGGCACTGGAGCAGGCACTGGTCCGGGTGGGGCTGGCCGAGCGCTGCGCCGGCCGGCTGGACGAGGAGCTCGACAAGCTGCAACTCTCCGCCGGCGAGACCCAGCTGCTGGTGATCGCCCGCATCCTGCTGTCGCGCCGCCCGCTCATCGTGCTGGACGAGGCCACCTCGGACCTCGACCACGGCGGCATGCGCAAGATGGCGGAGCTGCTCTATCGCTACCGACCGGAGGCCAGCTACCTGGTGATCGCTCACCATCTGGAGCCGCTGCTGTCGGTGGACAAGGTGGTGGTGATGGAGGCTGGCACAGTAGTGGAGCAGGGTTCGCCGGTCAGCCTGCTGGCCAACTCCCACTCCCGTTTCCATCAGCTGTTCGTGGGTCAGGTGAACCGCCAGGTGCCCCAGACGGCCTGAGCACCAAAAATGACAAGGGCTGCCCGCGGGCAGCCCTTGTTGCTTGAGGAGAGCCTCAACGCTCCATGATCTGGGTGACGTCATCCTTCTTGATCATCACCTCCCGCCCCTCGGTGTCGTAGTAACGGTACATGCCGGTACTCTCATCCAGCTTGGGTTTGCTGTCGGTGGTGATCATCTTGCCATCCTTGGTGCTCATGATGTATTGCGAGCTGCACCCCGCCAACGCCAGGGCACACACCAGGATCATCATCAGTTGCTTCATCGCCTGTTTCGCCTCCCGCTTCACCCTCACCACGAGGGTGGTGACTGAAGCCTAGCTCAACCAGATGAGCCCGTTTGCCACCCTTGCCGCAACGGGATCAACATCAAGAATCAGCTACTTGCGCCCACCCGGTTTGCTACTGCCACCGCCTCCGGTACCGGACCCGCAGCCAAGTGCCAGCTTGTCAGCGGCCGCCTTCGCCTGCACCAGACCGTAGCCGAAGCTGTTGTCGCGCCCCAGGGCACCCAGATCCTGGGCGCTGCTGCGCAGGGTCTGGCGCAGTTGATCGTTGCTGCACTCCAGTCGCTGCGACCAGACCAGGGCGGCCACCCCGACCACGTGCGGCGTCGCCATCGAGGTGCCGCTGTAGTAGGCGTACCCGGTCGGCACTGTGGAGAGCACAGAGACGCCGGGGGCGGCCAGCTCCACCTGATCGTTGCGCTGGGAGAAATAGGCCAGCTGCTTGTTGGCATCGATGGCGGCCACGCTCACCACGCTGCTGTAGGAGGCGGGATAGGACTTGCTGGTGTTGCCCGCATTGCCCGCCGCCGCCACGCTCAGCACGTTCTGGCTGTAGGCCTGGTTGAAGGCTCTCTCTTCGGTCTTGCTGGGTACGCTGCCCCCCAGGCTCATGTTGATGACCATGCGGGTGAAGCCGCGGCTGCTCATCCCCTGCTTGCAGGCATTGAGCGCCCCCACCAGGTTGGAGGAGTAGGCCCAGCCGTTGGCCCCGAACACCTTGACGATCTGCAGCGGCACGCTCTGGTTTGGCAACACCCCGAGCACGCCCTGATCGTTACCCCCCACGGCGGCTATGGTGCCCGCCACATGGGTGCCATGGCTGTTCTCGTCGCTGTCCCAGTTGCCGGTACCGGCATCGTCATAGCCCTGCACCTGGGGGCCGTGGGGCAAGTCCGGGTGGCCGCCGCTGTAGCCAGAATCTATGATGCACACCAGCACTTCGCCGGCGGCGGCATCGCTCAGCTGCGGCGCCTGCACCATGGGAATGCCGTAGGGCAGGGTCTCGGCGCTGACATAGCGCTTGGCATCCGGCTCAACCCAGAGCACGTTGGGATTGTGCGCCAGCGCCGTGGCGGCGGCCGACGGCAACCAGAGCGCCAGGGCATTTTGCTCCTTCAGCGCCAGGGCCAGCTCGCCACCCATCCCCAGGCTCTGGGCCAGTACGGCCGCCTCCGCCCCCGGCTTGAGCTGCACCAGATAACGCGCCCGCTCGGCGGCCATCGCCCCCTGTCCCAGCACGCCCGCGACCAGCAGGCCTATCCATATCCGTTTCATCAGTCACTCCTCACGTCGATCTGATATCCCTTCGCAAAAAGTGTAGTGTCCCCTCGCCCGTGCTACGAATGCGGCAACAAAAAGGCCGGACATGAGTCCGGCCTGCTCTGGATTATCAATTACTTGGCTGGCTTGCGCTCGCCGGTCACCGTGGGGTTCTTGGGATCGGCACTCCACTCGTACCAGCCGCCGTCGTAGACGCTGATCCGCTTCCAGTCCATCAGCCAGGCGTAGAAGAAGGCCTCGGAGGCGCGCCAGCCGGTACCGCAGTAGAAGGCGGCCTGCTGGGTCGGCTCTATGTTCCACTCATCCCACATGGCGAGGATCTCGCGGGCCGGCTTCATGGTGCCGTCCGGGTTGTGGAAGTCGCTCATGCTGTTGGCATCCACACCACCACGACCCCACTTGGCGCCCGGAATGTCGCCTTTCGGCTTGATGTAGCTGTAGCCGGAGGTATTGCCGACGAACTCGTCCCAGGTGCGCACGCTGACCAGGGCGCCGTCGGGCTGCTTGAGCAGCTCCTTGGCCTGACTCAGGGTGGTGTAGTACTCGGGATGGGCCGGGATGGCGACGCCGAACTCCTTGGCCGGCTTGAAGGTGTTGGCCAGCCCGGTCTCGGTGCGCAGGTGCTGCACGAACCAGGCATCCAGGCCGCCGTCCAGCAGCCGCACGTCCTCGACGCCCGCATACATCATCAGGTGGGCCGCGCGGGCCGCCGCCATGGTGTTGCGACCGTAGAGGATGACGGTGGTGTCGTGGCGGATGCCGTTCTCCAGCAGCAGCTTTTTGAGCGCCTCGTCAGAGACCTTGTTCCACAGCGGCTCCTCTTCCAGCCGGTTGGTGTCGATGTAGCCGGCCCCCGGGATATGGCTCAGCAGATAGGCCTTGGGTGAACCCCACGCCACCTCGAACAGCTTCCAGTCGCCCTTGGGCGCAGCCACCACCGGCTTGCCCTCCTGCAGGTCGGCCAGCCAGCGCGGATGGACCAGTTGCTGCCAGCGGGCCAGATGCTCGCGCGGCGCACTTTTCCAGCCCTGCAGCTCGAACAGCTGCTTGATGCCCTGCTGGCGCAGCAGACGGGCCACTTCGGCCACCTCGCGCGGAGCACCGTAGAGCGCCACCGGCCGCTCGGCCTGCAGCCCCTTGGTCGCCAGCGCCGCCGGCCACTCTTCATCACTGTACTTCCAGTCGGCGGAGAGGTTCTCGGCACCGGCCACGTGGCCGCCCTGCTGCTCGCCCTCCATGGGCCAGCCCTGGTAGAAGTAGCTGGCGCGGGTATCCAGAATGACCGCCGCCTTGGCCTTGGCGTCAGCCAGCGAGAGCGGTGGCAGCTCGGCTGCCAGGGTCGGCAGGGCATGCCAGAGCAACAAGGTCGCCAGGGTGGCCCGTAACAAGCTCATTATTCGTTTCATGGTGATCTCTCGATTCAGAGTGACAAGGTTAAAAAATGGAGCGGCCCAGACGCTCGGCCAGCAGTTCCAGCGCGGCCGTGCCCGCCAGCGAGTTGCCCGCCTTGTTGAGCTCGGGCGACCAGACACAGACGCACAACTCCCCCGGGATGAGGGCGATGATGCCGCCACCGACCCCCGACTTGCCCGGCATACCGACCCGATAGGCAAAATCCCCCGCCTCGTCATAGAGGCCGCAGGTGGCGAGCAGGGCGTTGACCTGCTTGGTGGTGCGGGCCGGCAGCAGCGGGGAGCTTTCTCCAAGCGGCACGCCGCGGTTGGCCAGATAGATGAAGGCCCGCGCCAGATCGACACAACTCATGCGGATGGCACAGGCATTGAAGTAGCTCTGCAGTACCTTGTCCACTTCGTTCTCGAAGTTGCCATAGGCCTTCATCAGATAGGCGATGGCTGCATTGCGGGCAGAGTGCTGATATTCGGAGCGGGCCACTACCTGATCCGCCATGATGGCCGGGTTGCCCGAGAGGCGGCGGACCAGCTCCAGAGTGCGCTGACGCGGGGCGGTGAGGCGGGTCTCCAGCAGATCGCTCACCACCAGGGCACCGGCGTTGATGAAGGGGTTGCGGGGAATGCCCTGCTCGAACTCGAGCTGCACCAGGGAGTTGAAGGGCTGACCTGAGGGCTCCTTGCCGACCCGGGCCCAGATCTCCTCCTCCTGATAGAGGGTGAGCGCCAGGGTCAGGCTCAAGGCCTTGGAGATACTCTGGATGGAGAAGGGCTCGAAGGCGTCACCTGCAGTGAACAGCTCCCCTTCGACGGTACAGACGGCGATCCCGAGCCGATCGGCCGGCACCTGGGCCAGTGCGGGAATATAGTCGGCCACCTTGCCCTGTCCGAGCAGCGGGCGCACCTCATCCAGGATGCTGGCCAGTAATTCGGATGACAACACCATAAGCGATTCCATAACTAACGTGGAGATCCCATCACCACCGACAAAAATCCCGCCAGCGGCGGGACTTGTCTATCTGCTGTCGCAGGCTGTCGAACCGGGGCGCCTGCCACAGCCGGCCTGATATCAGGCGGGTTCGCCGTACCAGAGGTCGAACAGCTCGGAAACCACCACGGCTTCCATCCCCTTGCCTTCCAGCCAGGTTTTGACGGCGGCGCGGTCTTCTTCGCTGCACTTGCCCAGCTGCTGGGTGCAGATCATCCCTTCCCAGGCCAGGTGGCCGGAGCCGGCGAAGGCCAGTTTGCGGGGTTCGATCACTTCATCGATCATCGCATCGACTACGGCATCGATGGTCTCTTCGGCAGTGCCGACCGGGAAGTTGAAACTGATGTCGAAGCCCATTTCCTGGAATTCATCGACGCGCAGTTTCTTGCGCAGGCGGCGGCTACGGTTGGCCATGATAGCTCCTTCAGTTAGTTGACACGTTTGAAAATCAGATCCCACACCCCGTGACCGAGACGGTGGCCACGTTGTTCGAATTTGGTCAGCGGACGCCAGTCCGGACGCGCCACCCAGTTACCGGTGGCGGAGGTGTTCTCGTACCCCTCGGCGGCGCTCATCACTTCCAGCATGTGCTCGGCGTAGTTCTCCCAGTCGGTGGCCATGTGGAACACGCCACCGATGGCCAGCTTCTGGCGAATGTCCTGGGCAAAGGCCGGCTGGACGATGCGGCGCTTGTGGTGGCGGCTCTTGTGCCAAGGGTCCGGGAAGAACAGCTGCAGGCAGGCGAGTGAGCCGTTCGGGATCATGTGCTCCAGCACCTCGACCGCGTCGTGGCAGATGACTCGCAGATTGGTGACCCCCGCTTCCTGGGCTGTGCCCAAGCAAGCACCGACACCCGGTGAGTGCACCTCGATACCGATGAAGTTCTTCTCGGGGGCATTCTTGGCCATCTCCACCAGGGAGGCGCCCATGCCAAAGCCGATCTCCAGCACCACCGGGGCCTCGCGGCCAAACAGGGCAACCAGATCGAGCGGCTCCGGTGCGAAATCGATGCCCATGACCGGCCACAGCTCCTCCAGAGCCTTCTCCTGCCCTTTGGTCAGGCGGCCTTCGCGACGGACAAAGCTGCGGATCTTGCGCATGAACTTGCCGTCTTCGTTAAATACATCTTGGGTCACAGGCATAATCAAATTGCTCGTTTATTGCATCGGTCTGGGTCACAGACGACATAAATGGATTGCTAGCTATCTCGTCGTGCTGGTCACAGACGACCGAGATGAATTGCTCGTTGTTTCATCGCTCCACCTCGCCGATGAACGCGAAATTGCTCGTCATTTCATCGCTTGGCGAAACAGGGTAGCGAATTATCCCAAGATAGGCCCAAGGCGCAAGTGTTTCACGCAACAAATCCCCCGACACAGACCAATTCCGCCACCGCGATTGACAAATGCCACCCCGTTCACAGAATCTGCCGGGGCTCGGGCGCATCCTGACCTGCGCAAATAAAACCATACACAACAAAGGATTGCAGTATGAAACACACAGCATTGGCGCTTGCCATCACAGCCCTGCTGGCCGGGTGCAACACCTCCAGCAACGATTCACAGGCCCCCTCCGCCGCCGAGCAGGCCTATGAATACCTGGTGCAGCTGAGCTCCACCGCCGAGGGGATCGGCGCCAGACCTACCGGCAGCGAGGCCGAGACCCGTGCCGCCGCCTGGATCCAGGACCATCTGGCCGGCTGGGGCTACGAGGTGCAGCGCCAGCCCTTCACCTACACCCAGAGCGGAACCAGCAAGGCCTCCCAGAACCTCGTCGCCGAGCTCAAGGGCAAGAGCGACAAGGTGATCCTGATCGGTGCCCACTATGACAGCACAGGCGACAAGCAGGGCTCCGAGGGGGCCACCGACAACGGTGCCGGGGTCGCAGCCCTCTTGGCGGTCGCCGAAGCGCTCAAGGGGCAGACCCTGCCCTACACGGTGCGCTTCGCCTTCTTTGGCGCCGAGGAGAACAACCTCAACGGCTCCAAGGCCTATGCCGCCAGCCTCGACAGTGCCGCCGTCGCCAAGCTGCTGGCCATGGTGAACTACGACACCATCGCCGGGGGCGACCTTGTCTACGTTCACTCGGCCCACTCCAACGTGGCCAAGTACAAGTGTGCCGACCCGAGCCGCTACAGCTTCGATCCCAAGGTGCGGGATCGCCTGCTGACCATCTCCAAACAGACCGCCACCCCGTTTGCCATTCATCCCAGCTATGATGGCTACCCTGAGGGGGAGACCGGCGGCTGGTCCGATCATGCGCCGTTCGCCTGCCTGGGGGTGCCCGTCGCCTACGTGGAGGCCACCAACTTCACCATCAACGGGGAAGATGGCTATGACGGCTACTCCCAGACCACCAATCCGGCGCTGTGGGACTGCTACGACGAGGCCACCAAGAGCGCCTGCGATCGGGGCAGCGAAACCCAGTGGGGCAAGATCTGGCATACCCAGTATGACCGCCTCGACAAGATGGCCGAGCTGTTCCCGGGCCGGGTGCAGCAGCAACTCGGTGCCAACACCGAGCTGATGCTCCGCTTCCTCAGGGAGCCGGGTCTGTAACCCTGCCATCTCGCCGCTGAACCGGGGCTTTTACGCCTCGCGGCCTTCCCCGGCCGATAAAATTCGGGCAGGTGCCAAACCTGCCCTTTTTTATCGATTTTTGTTACAGCCATTGCCTCATTTTTTAAATCTGATACAAACGGATAACTTGGCGGTCGAATGGAGCGACCGCTCACCACGCCAGAGAGAATCCTATGCAGCCCTTTTTTGCCCAGCGCTTCGAGAAGGTAGAGCCTTCCTTCATCCGCGAGATCCTCAAAGTTGCCGCCAATCCGGAGATCATCTCCTTCGCCGGCGGCCTGCCCAATCCTCACCTGTTCCCGGTCAAGGCCATCGAGCAGGCCTGCCAGGACGTGCTGCGCGAGCAGGGCGCCGCGGCCCTGCAGTATGCGGCCACCGAGGGATTCGCCCCGCTGCGCCAGTACATCGCCGACCGCTATCTGGCCCGCCACGGCATGCAGGTCAATCCGGACAACATCCTCATCACCAGCGGCTCCCAGCAGGCGCTGGATCTGCTGGGCAAGGTGCTGATCGACGAGGGGCAAGACCTCATCATTGAGGAGCCGGGCTATCTTGGCGCCATCCAGGCCTTCTCCGTCTATCAACCTGCCTTCAAGCCCATCACCCTGGGTGAAGAGGGGCTGGATCTGGCGGCGCTGGATGCGCTGCTGGCGAGCGGCTCCAACGCCAAGCTGCTCTACGGCGTGCCCAACTTCCAGAACCCGAGCGGCGTCTCCTACAGCCGCGCCAACCGCGAGGCGCTGGCCGAGCGGCTGGTACGCCACGAGCTGCTGATGGTGGAAGACGACCCCTACGGCGAGCTGCGCTTCGAGGGCGAGCACCTGCCCCCCATCGCCAAGCTGGCGCCGAACAATACCGTGCTGCTCGGCTCCTTCTCCAAGACCGTCGTCCCGGCCTTCCGCCTCGGCTGGATGCTGGTGCCGGACTGGCTGCGCAAGAAGGTCACCATCGCCAAGCAGGCGACAGACCTGCACAGCAACGCCTTCAGCCAGCAAGTGCTGCACCGCTTCCTGATCGACAACTCGCTGGACGCCCATCTCGAGAAGATCAAGGAGGTCTATGGCCGCCAGCGCGCCGCCATGGAGGCCGCCCTGGCCCGTCACTGCCCGCCCGGCGTCAGCTATACCCGACCGGAAGGGGGCATGTTCCTCTGGCTGACCCTGCCCGCCAGCGTCAGCGCCATGGCGCTGTTTGACGAGGCGATCAAGGAGAAGGTGGCCTTCGTACCGGGCGCTCCGTTCTATGTGCGCCCCGAGATCCAGAACACCCTGCGCCTGAGCTTCTCCTGCGTGGATGAAGCCACCATAGAGGAGGGGGTCAAGCGTCTGTGCCGCGCCCTCGCCCGCATGCTCTGACAGGCCTCGGGATGAAAAAACCAGCGACCAAGGTCGCTGGTTTTTTGTATGGGTGGCGGGCTGGCTCAGGCCTTCGCCAGCAGGGCGGCAAACTCCTTCATCGGCATCGGCCGGCCAAAGAGATAACCCTGCAGGAAGGTCACCTGACGCGCCCGCAGATAGGCGGCCTGCACCTCGTTCTCCACCCCTTCGGCCACCAGTTGCAGGCCGAGCCGGGTCGCCAGATCGATGACGTTCTCGACGATATGGCTGGAGAGGGCATCCGAGCCGATCATGCCGACGAAGCTCTGATCAATCTTGAGAAAGTCCACCTGAAACTGCTGCAGGTAGGTGAGGCTGGAGTGGCCGGTGCCGAAGTCGTCGATGGCGATGAAGACGCCCAGCTGATGCAGCTCGGCAAACAGCCGGTCGGTCGTCTCGTCCGCCACGATCAGCTCCCGCTCGGTCAGCTCCAGCACCAGCTTGACGGGGTTCTCCCGAAACGCATTGATGAACTGGCGACAATCCTCCACCAGGCTCAGATCCTTGCAGTGACTGGCGCTGATGTTGAAGCCGAAGTGGAACCCTCTGGGCAGGCTGTGCACTCGGCCTGCGAACTGTTCGCGCACCTGCTCCATCAGCAGGCGGGTCATGGGCACGATGAGGCCGCTGTCTTCCGCCAGCGGGATGAAGCGATCCGGCGAGATGAGCCCCTGACGCGGATGCTGCCAGCGCATCAGCACCTCGCAGCCGCTCCAGTGGGCGTCGTCACCGGTCACCACGGGTTGCAGGTAGGGGATGAACTCCCGCTGATCCAGCGCCCGTCGTAGCTCCTGGGAGGGAGAGGTCGAGCGGCCGGTCAGCCAGTAGACCAGACAGCCCACCACCAGCCCCAGCAGGGGATAGATGATGAGGCTGGCGCGGGAGTAGGTCCAGATGTGGCTGCCGTACTCGTCATAGGAGAGCTCGGTGACGACCCGAAACGGGTACTTGCCGGAGACCTGCTCCAGCGAGCCCAGCACCACGGGCGGCACCTCGTCATGGATCTGGCCGTTGGCCAGCATGCTCTGCGCCCCGATCACCAGGGTCAGCGGCGAGTTGCGGCTGAGCATGTCGAGGATGTTGTGCAGATAGTAACCGTCGACCCCGACCAGCACGCTGTACTCCCCCACCGGCTGGCGATAGACCACCAGAGGCCGATCCGGGGTCACCGGGTTGCCCCGCATCAGATCCAGCTGGCCGTTGGCGTAGTCGGCCAGCTTGAAGGGGCCATGATAGGAGCCATAGAGCGAGGTGCAGTAAACCACTTCCCCCCTGGCCAGGTTGACGGTGCGCACGTCCGGTATGGTGGCCACCTGATCCCGCAGCCCCTGCACCACCTCCTCGCAGGGACGCCCCACGCTGCCCTGCACCATGGCAGCCGCCTGGTGAGCGTGATCCAGGGTGCGCTCCAGCATGTTGCGAGCATGGAGCAGGCGCTCTTCGGCATCCTGTTTCATGCCGGCAAAGGTCTGCCAGGAGACGATCAGCACGCCGAGCAGCAGGGGCAGCAGGCCGGTCAGCAGTGCCGCCCCCAGCCGGGTATAAAACTGGCGCAACCTCAAACGACGAAACGGCATACTCCCCCTCGCAGCAACGGTGAAAAGGCGGACGAGTCTACTCCTATCCCCTTTCCTGACAAGCATCTTCTGATGCATTGGACAACAGGGCAAGGCGCCCCGTCAGGGCAGGCGACATGACAGCTTACACCCTGGGTGAGCGCCGCCCACGTCTGCAGTGACGATTATAATCTTTGCAAAAACAGTTGCTTGTTCATCTTGCGCAGGCCCACTAGAGTAGAGCCAACAGCGTCAGGGAGTCTGGATATGAAAATATTGATCACGGGCGGGACGGGCTTTATAGGTCGCCGCCTGGTGGCCCACCTCAAGGTGGCGCACGAGGTGCTGGTGCTGACCCGCCAGGGCAGCCGCGCCTACGATCTGCTCGGCCACGACGTCAAGCTGATCGACACCCTGGACCGGCTCGACAACCTCAACGACGTGGATGCGGTCATCAATCTGGCGGGAGAGCCCATCGCCGCCGGCCGCTGGAGCGAGCGGCGCAAGCAGCAACTCTGCGACAGCCGCTGGCTGCTGACCGAGCAGCTGGTCGATCTCATCAAGCTCTCCGACACCCCGCCCAGGGTGCTGATCAACGCCTCCGCCATCGGCTGGTATGGCCGCCAGGGCGATGCGCCGCTGGACGAGCAGTGCCAGACCCCTCACGACGAATTCACCCATCAGCTCTGCCAGCAGTGGGAAACCCTGGCCCGCGAGGCCCGCAGCAAGCATACCCGGGTCTGCATCGTGCGCATCGGGCTGGTGCTCGGCACCGACGGCGGCGCCCTGCCCAGGATGCTGCCTCCCTATCGCCTCGGCCTCGGCGGCCCCATGGGCACGGGAAACCAGATCATGAGCTGGATCCACATTCAGGATCTGGTGCGCGCCATCCTGTTCCTGCTGGATCACGAGGAGTGCGACGGCCTCTTCAACGGCACGGCGCCGCAGCCGGTCAGCAACCGCGAGTTCAGCCAGACTCTGGCCGGCACCCTGCACCGGCCGCACCTCTTCTTCGTGCCGGCCCCCCTGTTGCAGCTGCTGATGGGCGAGGCGGCCGATCTGCTGCTCACCGGCCAGAGGGTGCTGCCGACCCGCCTGCAGCAGGCCGGCTTCCACTTCACCTACCCGGAACTGCCCCAGGCTCTTGCCAATCTGCTCAGCACTACTGCCCGCTGACCGGGCTCTTCAGCCAACCGGATAACAATCAGCCCGGCCATTGGCCGGGCTGATTGTTGTTGTGCCTCGCGGCATCCGCGCAGGATCTGGTGCTCAGAGCAGGCCCTGCCCCAACCCACGCAGCCGATCGCTCAGGGTGCCCGCCAGCAGCTGGCGCTGCATGCCCTGCTCAGCCAGTGTCACCAGCACGGCCCCCAGCAGCGGCAGACCGGCCCAGATAGCCCAGTGGAACTGCCACTGTCCCTCGAACCACCACCACTGCAGGCCGAGGGAGCAGAGCTCGACCACCATGGCGGCGCACAGCCCCGCCAGCAGGCCGCTGGCAACCAGCTCCCAGCGCAGCATCTTCCTGAGCAGCTCGCTGCCGGCCCCCAGGGTGCGCATCAGCAGCAGCTCCCGGCGCCGGTGGGCCATGCTGGCCTGGGTCTGGGTCAGCAGCACCAGCAGCGCCGCCACCGTCACCAGCCCCAGCATCAGCCCCAGCGCCCGGCTCACCTGATCCGACACCGCCGTCAGCCGCACGATCAAATCGTCCACATCGATCAGGCTCACCGTGGGATGCCGGCGGATCAGCTCCACTTCGGCCACCCGGCCCTGCTCCGGCAGACGATAGCTGCCGAGCCAGGTCTGGGAGAAGGGGGCCAGCACGTCCGGCGAGAAGATCATGTAGAAGTTGGGGCGCATGTTGTCCCACTTGATGGCCCGCAGGCTGGTCACCTTCGCCTTGAAGCTGCGCCCCTCGATGGTAAAGCCCAGGGTGTCGCCGAGCGCGATGTCTAGCCGCTTGGCCAGATCCTTGTCCACCGATACCTGGCCGGGGCCATCCAGCCAGCGTCCTGCGGTCAGGGTATTGTCCGGCGGCAGGGTGGCGGTGGTGGTGAAGTTGAGCTCGCGATTGACCCCTTCGCGGCCATCTTCATCCGTGTCGCGCACCGCCTCGCTGGCGATGCTGACCAGCCGGCCACGGACCATGGGGTAGAAGTCCGAAGTCACGGCCCCCGCCTGGCGCAGATCGGCCAGGATCCCCTCCCGCTCCCCGTCCGCCACGTTGACCAGGAAGCGGTTGGGGGCATCAGCCGGCAGCCGGGCCGAAAACTCGCCGAGCAGGTCGACCCGCGCCGCCCAAAGCAGACCGAACAGCATGAGTGCCAGCGCAAAGCCCGCCAGCTGGAACAGACCACTGCCCCGCTCGCGGGAGAGGTGGCTGATGGCCAGCCGCAGCGCGTGAGGGCCCTGTACCCGGCGCCCCAGTCGCAACAGCAGGGAGGCGATCACCGCCAGCAGCCCCATCAACAGACCCATGCCGCCGATCAGCCCCAACGCCAGGGTCGCGTCGGCGGTGAAGCCCCACACCAGCCCAAACAGGCCGAGCAGCGCCACCGGCAGCGCCAGCCAGGGCGGGATCCCCGCCTCCAGCTCGCGGCGCAGCACCCTCAGCGGCGGCACCTTGAGCAGGCGCAGGAAGGGCACGAAGGCCAGCAGCAGGGTGATGAAGAAGGCCACTGCCAGCCCCAGCGCAAAGGGGCGCCACGACGGCGGCGGCAGATCGGCCGGCAGCAGGTTGCCCAGCAGATGCAGGGTCAGCCACTGCATGGCGCTGCCCGCCACCAGACCGAGCAGGGCGCCCGCCAGGGTCAGCGACAGCAGCAGGGTGCCCATCAGTTGCCAGAGCGTGCGCCGCGACGCGCCGAGCGTCTTGAGCAGCGCCACCATGTTGGTCTGGCGCTCGGCGAAGTGACGGACCGCGATGCCCATGGCCAGCGCCCCCAGCAGCACTCCGGCCAGGGAGGCGAGCCGGAAGAAGCGCTCGGCATTGGCCAGCGAGCGGCCCACCTGGGAGCCCTGGTCATCCGGCTTGATCAGCTTCTGCCCCGCCTTGAGTCTGGGCTTGAGCCAGCGTTCATACTCGGCCACCTGCTCGCGGGTGCCCTTGAACAGGTAGCGCCACTGCTGGCGGCTGCCCGGCAGCAGGGCGCCGGTCGCCTCCACATCGGCGCTGTGGATCAACGCCCTCGGCGCCAGCAGGAAGGGGCTGAAGCCCTGATCCGGCTCCTGACCCAGCACTCCCGCCACCTTGAGCACCGTATTGCCCACTTCCAGCTCATCCCCCAACTTGGCCGCCAGCAGTTGCATCACCCGGGCGGAGAGCCAGATCTCGCCGGGCGCCGGGGCTCGCTGGGGGGTCAACTCCAGCTTGCCGTAGAAGGGGAAATCCTCAGGCACGGCGCGGATAGAGGCCAGCTGCAGAGCATCCCCATGAAACAGCATGCTGTTGAAGCTGACCGTGGTCTGCACCGCCAGACCCATTTTGGCCGCCTGTTCGAGCCAGACGGCCGGCGCCGGCGTGGCCGAGCGCAGCGCCCGGTCGGCACCGATAAAGTCCCGTCCCGAGGCTTTGAGCCCGGCATCCAGCCGATCCGCCACCAGGGCCACGCTCAGCACACAGGCCACGCTCAGCGCCAGCGCCAGCACGAACCAGCGCAGTTCGCCGCTGAATCCTTCGCGCCGCAACAGGCGCAATCCCAGTCGCCACTGACTCATCACAGCTCCCTGACTCTTGCTGCAGAGGCGTCTTCGGATGCTGACGCAGCCGCCTCCAGTCGCCCCGCCGCCATCACCAGCTGCCGCTGGCAACGCCGGGCAAGGTCGTGATCATGGGTCACCACCACGAGTGTGGTGCCGTGTTCGCGGTTGAGCTCGAACAGCAGTTCGATCACCCGCTCCCCGGTCTTGCTGTCGAGGTTGCCGGTGGGCTCGTCGGCCAGCAGCAGGCTGGGCCTCGTCATGAAGGCGCGGGCGATGGCCACACGCTGCTGCTCGCCGCCGGAGAGACGCGGTGGCAGATGGTGCAGCCGTTCACTGAGGCCGACCGCCGCCAGCAACTCGCGGGCCCGCGGCTCGCAGCGGGTCTCGCCGCGCAGCTCGGCGGGCAGCATGACGTTCTCCAGCGCGCTCAGGGTGGGCAGCAGCAGGAAGGACTGGAAGATGAACCCCACCTGCTCGGCCCGCAGCCGGGCACGCCCCTCCTCGTCCAGCTGCAGCAGCGACTGGCCGAGGATCTCGATATTCCCCTGGCTCGGCAGATCGAGCCCGGCCAGTAGCCCCAGCAGGGTGGACTTGCCGGAGCCGGAGGCACCGACCAGCGCCACCGTTTCGCCGCTATTGACTTGCAGGTCGATCCCTTCAAGGATGGTGAGGCTTTCCTGGCCCAGGCGCACTGTCTTGCCCAGGCCTTTGACGTTGATAATGGGAGTTGAATTCATGACGCGTTTCCTGTTTGCCTTGTGCTGCCTGGTGTCATCGGTGCAGGCCCAGACCCTGCTGGTGCTGGGCGACAGCCTGAGTGCGGGTTATCAGATGCCGGCGGAGCAGAGCTGGCCTGCCCTGCTCAATCAGAAATGGCAGCAGCAGGGGGGTAAACATCAGCTTATCAATGCCAGCATCAGTGGTGAAACTACGCAAGGTGCGCTGGCCAGATTACCCGCCCTGCTCAAGGAACATCAACCGGACTGGGTGCTGATCGAGCTGGGTGGCAACGATGGGCTACGCGGGTTTGCACCGACCATCACCCGGGACAACCTGGCCAAGATGGTGGCCCTGACCAAGGCGCAGCAGATCAACACTGTACTGACCCAGATCCAGCTGCCCCGCAACTACGGCGCCCGCTACCTGCGCCAGTTCGAGCAGATCTTCCCGGAACTGGCCAGCGCCAATCAGCTGCCGCTGATGCCCTTCTTCATGGATGATATTGCGCTGCGCCCTGAACTCATGATGAACGATGGCATCCACCCCACCGCCGCCGCTCAGCCGCAGATCCGCGACCGGGTGGCCAGCTTCATCGAGCCGCTGCTGACCCAATGAGCCCGCCATGGCGCCTCGTCCGCCATCCAGCTCGAACGGCCCAATAAAAAATCCCGCCTTGGCGGGATTTTTTATTGCTCCTGAATCAGCGCTCCAGGATCTGGCGCAGCCGCTCCTGAGCCACGCCAACCAGCAAGTCTGGCTGGAACTTGGAGATGAAGCGATCGCAGCCCACCTTCTTGACCATGGCCTCATTGAAGTTGCCGCTCAAAGAGGTATTGAGGGTGATGAAGAGATCGGACATGCGAGCATCGCTGCGAATTTCGTGGGTCAGCCGGTAGCCGTCCATCTCCGGCATCTCGGCATCGGTGATCATCAGCAGGATCTCGTCGGTCACCTTCTTGCCCGCATCGCACCACCCCTTGAGCAGGTTGAGCGCCTGCAGCCCATCCTGGCATTCGATCACCTCCAGCCCCAGCTGGCCGAGGGTCTCGCGCACCAGGTTGCGGGCCGTGCTGGAGTCGTCGACGATCAGCACCTTGCGGCCATGCATTTCCGGCAGGATATCCCGATCCAGTACCTCTTCCGAGATGCGGATGTCGTAGGTGATGATCTCGGCCAGCACCTTCTCCACGTCGATGATCTCAACGATCTGATCGACACCGTCCTCCGGGATGCGGGTGATGGCGGTCAGGTAGTTCGCCCGCCCGGCCGAACGCGGTGGCGGCAGTATGTCCTTCCAGGTCATGTTGACGATGTTGGCCACCTGGCCGACCAGAAAGCCCTGAATGGTGCGGTTATACTCGGTGATGATGAGGTTGGACTCGGCATCGATGGGCATGGGGCGCATGCCGATGGCGCTGCGCAGGTTGATCACCGGAATGGAGGTGCCGCGGATGTTGGCCACCCCGCTGATGTTGTGGTGTGCACCGGGCATCTTGTTGAGGTGAGGCAGCTTGACTACTTCCCGTACTTTGAACACGTTGATCGCAAACAGCTGCTGGGATCCCAAACGGAACATCAACAGCTCCAGGCGGTTCTCCCCTACCAACTGGGTACGCTGATCCACCGAATCCAATATGCTCGCCATATAAAGCCCTTACGTCCGTTGCCCGAGTCTCGCCATAGTATAGAAGGGTCAGAATCCCAACACGACCCGTATTCTTATCCTATGTCGGCCAGATGATGGCTGAACTTGATTAAAAAAAGCGAGACCCCGCTCGCGCCCATGCTCTCTTCAAGCCTGTCAGTAGTCATTCACCTAAATTCCCGCTCCTGGCGCACATTCACCCCCCTTTGGGGGTAAGCATCGAGCCAGCCCGGTAGCGCCATCCATAAAAAAAGCGGCAGATTGCTCTGCCGCTTTTTGCCTGGGGTCGACCGGATTACTTGTCGATATCCAGCATGTTGTTGTTGAGCATGTAATCGATCACCTGGGACGAGGTGGCCGCTGCACTGCCGGTGAGGCTGTCGAACGTGTGGTTCATCAGCACTATCTCCTGGGTCACGGGGGCGGCGCTGCTCTCCTTGACCTGCAGATGCACCCCTTCACTGTCCTGGAAGACAGAGAGCAGGCTCTTCAGATCGTTCTGGTTGCGAGAACCGTCGTGATCCAGCAGGTCGCTCAGATCCAGCTTGTCACCCTCCGCCTTGGAGAAGTCGACCACGTAGTCCTTGGCCACGCTGCCCGCAGCAGTATCGCCCTGCAGCCAGGTGAAGGTATCGGCGCCGCCATCCCCCTTGAGGATGTCATTGCCAAGCCCGCCGACCAGGATGTCGTTGCCCAGACCACCGCTCAGGGTATCGTCGCCGATGCCGCCAAACAGGGTATCGTTGCCGCTGCCACCGTACAGGGTATCGTTGCCGCTCTCGCCGTACAGGGTGTCGTTGCCGGCACCACCGAACAGGATGTCGTTGCCGGCCCCGCCGAACAGGAAGTCATCGCCACCCTGACCGAACAGGATGTCGTTGCCATCCCCGCCGATCAGCACGTCTGCCTTGTCGTTGCTGGAGGACTGATCAAATTCGCTGGCATGGTCCGTGATGTAGTCATGGACCTGGGCATCGGTCACCGAGCCTGCGCTCAGCTTGCCGGCCACATACTGCTTGATGGCTGCGTAGCCTTCACCGTTGATGCCGGCAAAGTGGATGGCATCACCGAACAGGATGTCGTCACCAGCACCGCCGTCGATCCGGTCGCTGCCCGGCAGGTTGTTCACCGAGGTACCCAGGATGGCGTTGGCCAGATCGTTGGCTGACACGTTGGACTGCACAATCTGATCACTGTCGAACAGCTTCAAGGTATCGATGGAGACGTTGCTGCCGATGCCGATCGCTTCCAGCGTCACGTTATTGGCCAGCAGAAGCGGCAGCACAGCCAGCGCGTTTTGCAATGCCCAGTAGTTGCTGTCATAGGAGGTGGAGATCTCGAAGGTACCATCCCCCTGTGCCTTCAAGGTCCCGATGGTGGTCGAGCTCCACTTGTTGTTATTGCCCTGCGACCACTTCTGAACATTGCCGTTCGCGTCGATCAGAACCCGGTTGGTGCCGCCGATGTTGGCGTAGAAGGCTTCACCCGGCACATAGTTGTTGACGTTGACAAACGAATCGAGACGCTCGTTGGTCCTCGTATTCACGATCGGGTTGGTATCTTCATAGTCGTAATAGGTGTTTGGTGCCCCATCGGTAATGAAGTACGCCAAGTTCTTCGCATTGGCATTGTTCTTGGCGGTGTCGCTGTTGAACCAGTTGGAGGTGGTCTTGAGCGCATCCTCGTAGTTGGTCGCCCCACCATTCCAGTAACTGCCGTCCATGCTGTCGAGCACGGCCTGTAACTTGGTCAGGACATTGGGATCCTTCAAGTCCACGCTGATGGACTTGTTGGCCTGACTGTCGAAGTCCACCAGGAAGATGTTGACCTTGCCCGCCCCCTCAGTACCGGCACTGGTCTTGAGGGTTGCAAACACCTGGGCCAGCTGGCTCTTGATGGTGTTCATGGCACTGGTACCGATACTGCCCGAGCTGTCGACCATGAAGGCGATGTTATAGTTCTGGCCCGGCAGCACCACGCTGCCATCCAGATCCCCGACCACGATATTGTGTTCGCTGCCGTAGGTACGGTTCTGATCGCCCGGCTCCCCTTCGGTAGAGAGGAAGTAGCTCATGCGGATCGAATCCTGATCCGATGCGCTGCTGGTCTGATCGGTCGCCACTTCCTTGGCGATGGCTTCGACCTTGAGGTCGAACTGGCCGGCACTGCTGCCCGGAACCCGCAGAGTCAGACCGGTCAGTTTGACGTCCAGCGCGCTCTGGTTCCACAGACCGGTCAGCGTCAGCTTGCCATCGGCCCCCACTGTGCCAAGCACGGTAGAGCCCTGATACAGCGTCGACCCCGTCGGCATGCCGGTCAGCACCAGGCTGTCGAACTGCTCGCTGCCATCCCGGTCGGTCAGGGAGGCGCTGATCTCGAGCGGATAATCCACCAAGCTGGGCGGTACCGCCGTCAGGGTGCCGTCGGTCTGGTTGAACTGGTAGATGCCGTCATCAAACTGCACCAGCTCGATGTCGTAGAGCGACTTGCTGATGGTGACGCCGTTCTCCTTGACCAGGAAGTTGAAACCGCCGTCACTTCTGCGCTCGATGACATAGTTAGCACGCGAGCCCATCAGCACGGCCAGGTCAGTACCGGCGCCGCCATACAGGGTGTCGCCACCCAGCCCGGCTACCAGAATGTCGTTGCCGGTACCGCCATCGAGGGTGTCACCTGAGGTGGAGTTACCACCGACCAGCACATCATTGCCCGCACCGCCGACGAAGTAATCGCCGCCGCCCTTGACGCTGACGATGTAGTCGTTGCCGCTGGTACCCACCACGCTGTCTTGAGTGGTGGTGCTGTCGGTAAAGCTGCTGGTGATGCCAAAGCTGCCCTTGTTGAAGTTGCCGCTCTGGAACGCCCCGGTGGAGATGCCGGACGACGGGTACTGGCTATAGAGCGGTACACCGTTGCCGGTCAGGCTGATGTCGACCACCGGCTTGTCCGCCACCGCCGCGATATCGATCACCAGCTTGCCGCTGTTGCTCAGGTTGGCGCCGTCGCTGATCTGGTAACCAAAGCTGGCGTAGTCGCCCTGCAGGTTGCCGGTCACGACGCCATTGCCGTTGCTGGCATTGGTGCTCGACTCGTTGAGGCCCGGCACGAAGCGCAGGTGACCGCTGTCGATATCGGCGTAGGAGACCAGATCCCCCACCTTCACCGCAATCCACTGGCCGGCTGCGTTCAGGTACTCCAGCTTGCCGTTCAGCGGCAGGGTATTGATCTGCACGCTCAGGTCGGAGGCCGCCTGATCATCGCTGGCACCAAACTGGGCCCACTTCAGCACCAGCGGCGTATCTTCCTTGCCGGCACTGTAGCCACCCGTGGTCACCGGCGCACGATCGTTGTCGATGATGGTACCGGTGCCGTTCTGGCCGCCAACGGTCACGGTCAGGGTTTCATTCGCCTCGACCAGACGATCGTCCACCGTCGGGATGGTCACGGTAAAGCCCGACACCCCGGCCGGCACGGTGATCTTGCCGGTAGTGCTGTTGTAGGTCACCCCGTTGCTGAACTGGGCGGTGCCCCAATCAAGGCTGGAGGCCGGATTGGCGCCGCTGCCCTTGATGTTGAAGTCATACTGGGTCGCTTCCTGGGTCGCATCCGACAGCGTTACCGTGTGCAGCAGGTTGCCACCCTCGGTCGCGCTCTCGCTGGAGACCGACTGCACGATGGGCGTAAACAGCGGTTTGGTTGCGAAAGAGCCCAGGCTGTAGTCGCCGTCGCCATCCACCACCTTGATCTGGAAGTCGATGTCGCCATCGCCCAGCGGCTTGGACATGTTCTGATACTGGAAGAACTCCCACTTGCCGGTGGCCGGGGTAAATTCCAGACGGAACACCAGGGTGCCATCGCTGGCCGTGCCGATCAGGGTATTGGCCGATTCCATCGAGGTGGTGATCAGTTTGCCGGTCGCCGTGGTCAGCCCGGTCTCGGTAGAACCGACCAGCTGCATGTAGCCCTTGCCGTCGGCGCCCCACTGCGGGGTAATCGTGCCGGAACCGTAGGCGATGGCCGGTGCCGTAGTCGCCCCGAGGAACTCGATGCTCTTCACGGTGAAGTCGCTGTTGTCGGCGTAGAGGCCGTTACCATTGTTGGTGGCCTTGATGACCATGGTATCGAAGCCACCCTGCTGCACCTGGAAATTGCCGGCATAGTCGCCACCCGCCGCGTTGGAGCTGAAGGTCTGGGTACCGATCAGCACGCCGCCGCGGTAGAACTCGACCACCCCGCTCTCCAGCTCACCACCGAACATCTGGCTGAACTTGATGTTGGCGCCATAGGCCACCTTGCCCGCATCCAGCTTGATGATCAGCTGCTCGGATGCCGAAGTGCCGTCTGCGAAGTGGCGGAAGTCCACCTCGTTGGCGAGGTTGTGGTTCGGTGAACCAACGCTGGAAACCCCCAGGCCGGCGCTGGAACCGTTGACATTGGCCGTCGTCAGGGCCGAGTTGGTCGACGAGGTAAAGCCCAGCGCCGTGATGCTGAAGCCGCTCACGTTCAGGGTCGTCTGGTTGCTGCCACTGTACTTGGTCAGATCAAACAGGCCGGTCAGGGTATCCGGGATGTTGGTCTTGATGACAGAGACGGCCGCCATGTCGCCAGCCACCGGTGAGTCGTCCTCGACCGAAATGGGCAGGCTGCCGGTGGTGGTGGTCTTGCCATCCGATACGGTCACACCGATCTGGAAGTTGAGTACGTCTTCACTGCCCTTGACCGGATGATCCAGCGGGGCCTTGAGCGTCACGTCATAGCTCCAGTCGCCCTTGCCGTTGCCGGCAGGCGCGGTCAGTTTCACATCCATGACCGCCTTGTAATCGGCGCCGCCCGGAGTGCCGGTATAACCGGTCAACACCTTGGTGGCGGCATTCCAGCCCCACTGCACCGCGGCACCGCCAGCCGTCAGGCCAGCCGGCCCGCTCAGACTGATGGTGAGGGTATCCTGACTATCGACGTCGCCAACCGTGATCTTGCCGCTGGCGGCCACGCTGTCGGTGGTATCACTGCTGCCTGCCGTGTCGGCAATGCCGCCGGCCAGCCCCTCTTCGGAGACCACGGCCCCCTTGTCGATACTCAGGGTCGGTGCGTCGTTGGTGCCGGTGATGGTGACCGAGACGGTATGGCTGGTGCCATCCACACTCTTGACGGTGAAGGTTTCAATACGGGTCTCACCTTGGCCCAGATACTGCACCTTGCTGTTGTCAACGTTGTAGCTCCAGGTACCGCCTTCGGTGATGGTCAGGCTGCCCAGTGCACCCGCGCTCGGGGTGCCGTTGCCGGCCACGAACTTGGCCTGGCTCTGGTCCGCATCGCTGATGGTCAGCACGCCGCTGTCGCTCAGCTTGCCGCCGACCACGTTCAGATCTTCGGTCACCGCCCCCAGGTCATCCCCCGCCACCACGGCGGCATCGTTGACGCCAGTGATGGTGATGGTGACGGTATGGGTGGTGCCATCGACGGACTCGACCACAAAGGTCTCGACCTTGGTCTCACCTTCACCCAGGTACTGCACCTTGCTGTTGTCGACGTTGTAGGTCCAGGCGCCGCCTTCGGTGATGGTCAGGCTGCCCAGCGCGCCAGTGCTGGCCACGCCGTTGCCCGCCACAAA
>NZ_JBFOCR010000021.1:0-117798 GCF_040907935.1 Aeromonas sp. s2
GCGCCGGGTTGTGAGACCCGGCGCCTTCGGGTAGGCTACCAGCCCTTTTTTGCTCAGGAGTCTGGCTGCCCATGTTTATCGGATTTGATTACGGTACCTCCAACTGTGCCGTCGCCGTGATGGAACAAGGCAGCCCCCGGCTGCTGAACCTGAGCGGTGCCCACTACCTTCCCTCCACCCTGCACGCGCCCCATCGGGATGCCATCGCCGGCCTGCTGGCCGAAGGGCTGGCGCCTGCCCAGCAGAACGAGTACCTCAAGCTGCGCGGCCCCGTGGTGACCCGGGCCCAGGCGGTACGCCGCCAGATGCGCGAAGAGGGGCTGATCGACGAGCTCAGCTTCGGCGCCGCGGCGCTGGAGCGCTATCTGGAAGAGCCGGACGACGGCTACTACATCAAGTCGCCCAAATCCTTCCTCGGCGCCTACGGCCTCAAGGCACCACAGATCGCCCTGTTCGAAGACATCGTCTGCGCCATGATGCTGCACGTGCGGCGCGAGGCGGAGCAGCAGCTCGGCGCACCAATTCGCCGGGCCGTGGTTGGCCGCCCGGTCAACTTCCAGGGGTTGGCGGGGGAAGAGAGCAACCGTCAGGCCATCGCTATCCTGAGCGAGGCGGCGCGCCTCGCCGGGTTCGAGCAGGTGGAGTTCCTCTATGAACCGGTGGCGGCCGGCTTCGAATTCGAGGCACGCCTCAACGAGGATGCAGTGGTGCTGGTGGTGGACATCGGCGGCGGTACCACCGACTGCTCGGTGCTGCGGATGGGCCCGAGCCATCGCGCCCAGCTCGATCGCAGCGGCGATCTGCTCGGCCACAGTGGTCAGCGCATCGGCGGCAACGACTTCGACATCCGGCTGACGGTGGAGGGCATGATGCCGCTGCTCGGCATGCACGAGACCCTCAAGACCGGCAAGCCGCTGCCCCACCCGCTGTTCTGGGACGCCGCCGCCATCAACGATGTCAGCGCCCAGAGCCGCTTCTACAGCCTGGAGACGGGCCGCCAGCTGCAGGATCTGCAGCTCGACAGCCTGCCCGGCAGCAAGCTGGGGCGCCTCGCCAGTCTGCGTGCCCACAAGCTGAGCCACCAGCTGGTGTGGCGCGCCGAGCAGGGCAAGATCGCCCTCTCCCAAGAGGAGTCGGCCCAGCAATCTCTGGCCGAGCTGGAGCACGGGCTGACGGCTGAGCTCAGGCGCGATCAGCTGGCCAGCGCCTCCACCCCGCTGCTGGAGAAGATCGGTGAGCTGATGGACGAAGCCATCGCCGCCGCCGACGTGCAGCCGGACCGGGTCTTCATCACCGGCGGCAGCGCCCGCTCGCCCCTCATCCAGGCCTTCATCCGCCAGAAGCTACCCCAGGTACCGCTGGAAGGGGGCGATGACTTCGGCTCGGTCGCCTCCGGTCTGGCCCGTTACGCCGAGCGGCTATTCGGCAACTGACGCCCCCGCGGGGGTGCCGGCGACGACGCAGGCACCCTTTTGCAAGGCTGGTGTTGCCATTTAACGACACAGGCCCAATCCGCGGGACGACAGAAGCGGTCGGGGGCACTCCCCCTTGCCCTGCCTGGGGGGCCGCACAGAGGGTATGCTTGTCACTCCCACTACCGGAGCCCTTTCATGCCCAGATTCTTGCTACTGCTGCTCGCCCTGCTTTTGCTCAGCGCCTGCAGCAGTACTCCCCGCTTTGCCTCGCAAGACCTGCAGCACCACCACTGGGTGCTCGACAAGCTGGATGGCCAACCCGTCACCGCGGCGCGAGACAATCCGCCCGATTTCGAGATAGGTGAGCACTTCACCGTCAACGGCATCGCCGGCTGCAACCGCTACTTCGGTCAGGGCCACCTCGAGGGGAACAAGTTCTGGGTGACCAGTCTGGGCAGTACCGAGATGGCCTGCCAGGCCCCGCTCGATGCGGTGGAGCAGGCGGTGCTGACCACCCTCACCGAAGGGGCCACTCTGGACGGCACCACCCAGACCCTGATCCTGCAGGGCAAACGGCATCGTTTGGAATACACCCTGCGCGACTGGGTGCTGTAGTCCCCCCTTCGCATCACAAAGCCGGATCACAAACAGGAACATGTGCCCCGCCTGTGGCACAATATGAGGCAGTGCTCGCAATGGAGGCTGCCTCAGCCATGTCGATGGACCGTCTGTTTGACAAGATCAAACAACTCCCCACTATTCCACAGCTGCTGCATGAGTTGATGCAGAGCTTCAGCGATGAAAATGCCCGCATCGACCAGATCGCGGCCAAGATCGCCATGGATCAGGTGATCAGCGTCAAGGTGCTGCGAATGGCCAACTCGGCCGCCCTGCGCCGCGGCAACGAAGTCACCTCCATCGAACAGGCGGTGATCCGCCTCGGTTTCAACCGGTTGCGATCTGTGGTGGTCGCCTCCGGCATCATCGGCAGCTTCAAGGCCCCTCCCAGCTTCGACAAGAACAAGTTCTGGACCGAGACCTTCCAGGTCGCCACCATCGCCAAGACGCTGGCCCAGGAGGCCAAGGTGCTCGACCCCGAGACCGCCTTCACCTGCGCCCTCATCCACAACATCGGCGAGCTGCTGATCCAGAGCACATTGCCGGAAGAGGCGGAGCTCATCAATCTGGCGATCCAGAAAGGGAGCAGCCGGGTCGAGGCCCAGCGCGAGATGCTGGGGTACGACTACGCCCAGCTCGGTGCCGAGCTGGCACGGCGCTGGAACCTGTCGGAGGCCTTCGTTGACGCCATCTCCCAGCAGCTGGATCCCCTCTCCCACGATCCGGTCAGCAAGGAGGCGGTACTGATCCGCCTGGCGGTCTTCATCTCCTTCGCCTGGAACGCCGGGGTGCCGGCCCAGGCCATCATAGCCCGCTTCCCCAAGCCGCTGGCCGACCAGCTGGGACTGGATCCCAAGTCCCTCGCCGGCCAGCTCGAAACACTGCATGAACAGGGTAATGCCCTCGCCGATCTTCTGACTCAATAAGCATCATGACCCATCCGTTTCTGTTTCATCCCCAGGTGGCGCCCTGGTTCAAAGAGAGCGCCGACGCCCTGCAACTCACCCTGTTCAGCGAGCTGGACGCGCCGATCCGCGAGGTGTGGCTGCGCCACGAGCCGGACAACGAGGAGTATCTGGTGCCGATGACGGCGGTCTCCACCCGCGATCGGCTGCAGGTATGGCAGGGCACCCTGCCGCTTCACAAAGGGCAGGATATCCACCTCTACTGTTTCAAGTGCCTCACCGACGAGGAGCAGTGGTGGCTGCATGGCGCCGGCGTCAGCTCGGCCATGCCGCCGCGGGAACAGCATTTTCGCTTCAACAGCCTGCACCAGCCACCGGCCTGGGTGCAGGATCAGGTGTTCTACCAGATCTTCCCCGATCGTTTCTGCAACGGCGACCCGTCCCTCAGCGTCAAGCATCACGAATACGAGTACCGTGGCAAGGCGGTGATCAGCAAGGCGTGGGGCGAGCCGGTCAGCCGCCACGAAGAGGGGCACGGCGCCTGTGAATTCTACGGTGGCGATCTGGCTGGTATCGACGCCAAACTGCACTATCTGCAGTCCCTCGGGGTGACGGCGCTCTACCTCAACCCCATCTTCGATTCGCCGAGCAACCACAAATACGACACCCAGGACTACTTCAAGGTGGATGCGCATCTGGGCACCAACGCCCAGTTCGCCGAGCTGACCCGCAACCTGCACCAGCGCGGCATGAAGATCATCCTGGATGCTGTGGTCAATCACACCTCCACCGAACACCCCTGGTTCTGCCCGCCGCTGGGCGCCCAGCACAACCCGGACTCCCCGTGGCGCAGCTTCTACACCTTTGACAGCGAAGGGGATTACGTCAGCTGGAAGGGCATCCGCAGCCTGCCCAAGCTCGACTTCTCCAGCGAACAGGTGCAGGACGCCGTCTATCGCGCCGACGACGCCATCCTGCGCTACTGGATGCGCGCCCCCTACCAGATCGACGGCTGGCGCTTCGACGTCATCCACATGCTGGGGGAGCGCGGCACCGCCGAGGGCAACCGCGGCCACGTGCGCGCCATTCGCGGGGCGGTGAAGCAGGAGAACCCGGACGCCTATGTGCTCGGTGAACACTTCTTCGAGGCGAGCCAGTGGCTGCAGGGGGATCAGGAGGACGGCGCCATGAACTACTACGGCTTCGCCCACCCGATCCGCGCCTTCCTGGCGGGGCAGGATATCGCCTACCACCCCATCAAGATCAGCGCCGAAGAGCTGGATCGCTGGCTCAAGCTGGCGCGTACCCACATTCCGTTCAAGAACCAGCTGGCCCAGTTCAACCTGCTGGACAGCCACGATACCGCCCGCTTCCTCCACCTGCTGGGTGAAGACAAGCAGCGGATGCAGCTGGCCGCCACCCTGCTGCTTACCTACATCGGCGTGCCCTCCATCTACTACGGCGATGAAGTGGGACTCTCTGGCGGCAATGACCCAGACTGCCGCCGCTGCTTCCCGTGGGATACCACAGACTGGGATCACGTGCTGCACGACCACTACCGTCGGCTGATCCAGATCCGCCGCCAGCGCCCCTCCCTGCGCCGTGGCGATATCCAGACCCTCTACGCCGGGCCCCACAGCTATGTGTTCGCCCGTACCCTGCAAAGCGATCAGGTGGTGGTGGCCTGCAACCGTCACCCCAGCGAGCCGCGCACCATCAACCTGCCCCTGTGGCAGACCGCCAGTCCCGCCAGCCGATTCACCGACGCCTTCAACGGCGACAAGTTCGAAGTGGTGCAGGGCGAGGTTCAGCTCACCATCCCCGCCAACTCGGCCAGAGTGTTGCTCTCCAGCTAGGCGTCAAAAAAGCGGAACCCTGTGTTCCGCTTTTTGTTAAAGCCCCCGAGATCGCATAAAGTTGTTTGAACTGAGTTGGATTTCTCTATGAATCATCTAGTTAGTTCACTCAGAGTGGAATAAAACTGGCATCATACAAGGCCGTATCAGCCCCTTTTCGGCTAAACTGGCCCAAGGCACATAAATTGCTTGTCACTTGGCATCACTAGCGAGAATCCGTCATGTTCGACAATAAAACCCTATTGATTACCGGCGGCACTGGCTCGTTTGGCAAGATGCTGGTCAAGACAGTGCTGGAACGCTACAAACCGAAACGACTGATCATCTACTCCCGCGACGAGCTGAAACAGTTCGAGATGCAGCAGGTCTTCAACGCCCCCTGCATGCGCTACTTTATCGGTGATGTGCGGGACGCCAACCGGCTCACCATGGCGATGCGCGGGGTCGACTATGTGGTGCATGCGGCGGCGCTCAAACAGGTGCCGGCCGCCGAATACAACCCCATGGAGTGCATCAAGACCAATATCCACGGGGCCGAGAACGTCATCCAGGCCGCCCTGCTCAATCAGGTCAAGAAGGTGATCGCCCTCTCCACCGACAAGGCCGCCAACCCCATCAATCTTTACGGCGCCACCAAGCTGGCCTCCGACAAGCTGTTTGTCGCCGCCAACAACATCGCCGGCCAGGATCCAACCCGTTTTGCGGTGGTGCGCTACGGCAACGTGGTGGGGTCGCGCGGCTCGGTCGTGCCCTTCTTCCAGAAACGGATCGATCAGGGCACCACCACCCTGCCCATCACCCATGTCGAGATGACCCGTTTCTGGATCACCCTGCAGCAGGGGGTCGACTTCGTGATGAACAACTTCCCGCGCATGAAGGGGGGCGAGATTTTCGTGCCCAAGCTGCCCTCGGTGCGGATCACCGACCTGGCTACCGCCATGGCCCCTCAGCTGGAGCAGGAGATCATCGGCATCCGCCCGGGTGAGAAACTGCATGAAGTGATGTGCCCGTGTGACGACTCCTACCACACCTTCGAGTTCGACGACTTCTTCATCATCGGACCGACCATCAACTTCAACAATCGCAACAATGACTTCTCCGTCACCGCCTCGGGTGAAAAGGGAACCATGGTGGCCCAGGGGTTCGAGTACAACTCCCGTGACAACGATGATTTCCTGACGGTTGAGCAGCTGAAAGAGTTGAACAGCAAGGTGGTAATGGAATGATCCCGTACGGCAGACAGTCGATCAGCGAAGCGGATATCGAAGCCGTGGTCGAAGTATTGAGGTCCGATTTTCTAACCCAGGGGCCCGTGGTGCCCCGCTTCGAGCAGGCAGTGGCGGATTACTGCGGCGCTCGCTTCGGGGTGGCGGTCAACTCAGGTACGGCCGCCCTGCATATCGCCTGTCTGGCACTGGGTGTCGGCCCGGGTGACTGGGTCTGGACCTCCCCCATCAGCTTTGTCGCCTCGGCCAACTGCGCTCTCTATTGCGGGGCTCAGGTCGACTTCGTCGACATCGAGCCCGATACCGGCAACATGTGCGCCATGGAGCTGGAGCGCAAGCTGGTAGCCGCCAAGGCTCAAGGATGTCTGCCCAAGGTGGTCATCCCGGTACACTTCGCGGGCCTGCCCTGCGACATGCAGGAGATCCATCGCCTGGGACAGGAGTACGGCTTTCGGATCATCGAGGATGCCTGCCACGCCCTCGGCGCCCGCTATCACGACGAGCCCACCGGCAACGGCCGTTACAGCGACATCACCGTCTTCAGCTTCCACCCGGTGAAGATCATCACCACCGGCGAAGGCGGCATGGCGATGACCAACGACCCTGCGCTTGCCAAAACCATGAGCATGTTGCGCAGCCACGGCATCACCCGCGAACCGGAAGACTTCATCAACGAACCGGATGGCCCCTGGTACTACGAGCAGCAAATGCTGGGCTTCAACTACCGAATGACCGATATTCATGCGGCATTGGGGCTCAGTCAGATTGGGCGTCTGGAGGTGCTTCTCGCTAAGCGACGGGAGATTGCCGCAAGCTATCATAGTGAGTTACCACGACATATTGAGCCTCTCGCTACTCGCAAGGCTCGTCTCAGCGCATGGCATCTTTGTGTTATCCGAGTTAAACAATCGGCTCGTAATTATGTGATCGACAAGCTAAGAGAAAATCACATCGCAGCAAACGTGCATTATATTGCGATAAATAATCAGCCTTTTCATAAGATAACACCGGGGAAAACCTCCAATGCTGCACGTTTTTCCCAGTCAGCAATCACCTTACCGCTATATCCAGACCTGTCACAGTCAGACTTTAGATTGATAATGAAATGCCTATCAGAAATAAATATAGAGACAGTAAGTTAAGCAGAAATACGACCAGTCCAACAAATAATATATTGTAGAGATACTTATGAAAGTTATCATATACGGAACAGGGCTTATCACTGAGGATAATAATCCCACTAACGATTTTCATGTAGGTAGTGGTAATGCCTTTAATAGTGGCATTGAGTTCAACTGTGCACGTTATGGTATTAGCATTGTGGGATATATTCAGCCCAATATAAATAAAACACCAGTTGTATTTAAAGACATAAAAATCATAGAACCTAGAGAACTAGCTTCTATTGAATATGATTACATTATAATTAACAACCAGTTTGATAAAAGTGATGTTCATTCAATATTATCAACAAGTGGCATCGATACTCAAAAAGCGCTGTCATTCAAAAGTGACTTCCATACTATAATTCGAGCTTTTGAGTCTAGTAGTTCTATATCTATTCGACACCACTCAGTTGTTGGCATCCACTTGGAAACGATAACAAAATCATATGATATTTCCAAAAAATCGATTTCTGATGTCGATACAGGCATTGATAATGCTATGGAAGAAAAGATTATCAATGAAATTTTTTCTGCTCATCAAAAGACAATTAATGATTCGGAACGTGGAACAATCCCATCGGCATTACGAGTAGGAAAGAACTGGTATAGTTTTCTACAGGCTACAAGACCAAATTTTTACTCTGCCATAGAGAATAAAAATCTAATTAATCTAAAAGGGTTGCTACGTAATTTTTATAGAAATGAAATGAGTAGTGGCATTCTAGGCGGGAATGAGGCATATCAAGCATTCTGTAATGATTCTCAACATGCTGGCAACTTTAGACGAACATTCAATGTGTGGAAAAATAGTCTACCAGTTCCTAACATTGAACAGTTGGCATGTAAAAAAGTAGGTAATCCTTATGGCGTCTATTTGAATGGCAATATTGTTCACGCCAATAATATGTTGAATCACTATCGCGCTTCGATGACGATGAATCTGTTAGCTGATATCGAAAAGCCCATCGTTATGGAGGTTGGTGGAGGTTATGGTGGATATGCTGAGTCACTTCTATCATGTAACTTCCATGGGACATATATAAATTTTGACCTACCTGAAAATTTAATAGTTTCATCATACTACTTAATGATGAGCTTTCCCGATAAGAAGATACTGACATATCAAGATGATATTAAAACTCTCAGCCGAGCAGCACTAGAAAAATATGATATTGTTTTGTTACCACACTATCTCATTGAAAAAGTAGAAGAACTTGCAGTCGATCTGGCGATCAACACTATCAGTTTCTCGGAAATGGACTTTAACAATATATCTAATTATCTTTCTCGATTCAGTAAGACAAGTCGACATTATATCTACCATGAAAACATGCTGGATGGTGGCGCCGGTTATGAGTTCTATCCAGTTAGCACTTTCCCTCCTCTTAATAATTTCAAATTGATATTTTCATCACCTTCACGCTGGCCTTGGTTTAGCATCAATTCAGCTCATCATCATCACGCTGAATTTTTGTATGAGCGCAGATAAATAATTGGGGGCATAGCCCCCGATTATTTATAACATTCAATAAAATCTAAGACATCAGATAAAATATACGTCGTATCATATGCCCTTATTACTTTACCAACCAGTTCCTCATTTCTCATGTCATCATAAATCAATGGCCCTGATACCTCAGCTGCGATAAGTATCGCATCTATTTTATATTTGCAAAGAATGCTTTTGTCGTAAACATATAGACCATCCATATATTGACCTGCAAGCCGGTTATCTACAGCAAAAATCCTCACATTTTTGAAGTTACTTTCAAAAAAGCGGATCAACGACTTACCAAAACTTCCACCGATACCATAGATGCAAAGTGATAATTCACTTTGGATACTCTTCAATAAACTTAAGTGATCAAAAATTTTACGCCACATTTGTATCGGTTTTATAAAACGAGTGGTATCCTTACTAACTTTGTATTCTACAGGGAAATGAGATGTATAGTTAACCAAATCACGATGCGTTAGCCGCGCCATCAATGCCGAGTAGTCAGCATTCCTTGGAAATACCAGTGTATCAATAAATATAGGCTCACCATCAAGAGTGACAAGCACCTCATTATTTTCGTCTACATTTTTAGATACAGGCTCGGCAAGTAGTCGTTTAAACGCATCATATGACTCTATAAATTCACAAGAAAGCTCGCCGTTATCATCTGAAAAATGTAGATGGTTTGTCTGGAAAGCAGAGAAATCGAACATCACCCCAAACTGGCAGATTTTATCATTTCTACAATAAGTAGCTATAAACCCTTCATCAACATACTTATATGTATCATCACCTACTGAATTGAAAGTGATAAACTCAATGTCAGGATTGTACTTAAATGTTTCCTGGACTCTGAGAAGGATGTCACCCATCGGTGATGGATTTTTTAGGTCAATGTCAAGAAATGGCTTATCTACTTTATTTGTAGGGAAATGTAGTTTATGAAGCATGGTTCTCACCCTATTCTGGATTGAATGCATGCTACTATTTATCTCAAACCATCGTCTCTGACGGTCTCGTGAACGGCTATGTAGTATTGTTGATAACTTCTCTTGTAGTTCCTCACCGCTATTGAAGTAAATAACTGCTGGAGATTCTCCCAAAATCTCGTATAACTCTGGGTTGCTATTTGTTATCTGAACAGCTCCAGCACCAAGGACTTCAAAGTGACGTAATTTAACCTGAGACTCCTGACTATCAGGAGCCCAAGCGGGGTTAAAGACAACACCAGCCGAGCTATAAACTTTGTTAAAATCGGCTATATCCAAGACCCCACGAGCATATGCTCCTAACGTCTGGTGCTCTTCCCATCCATATCCATATATAGCAAAATCTAGATTACGACTTACAGTGTAGGCTGCGCAAATCTCCAGAAATATATCACGCAGTTTACCATCTTCGGCCCCAGTAAAACTAGAGTCGGATTGTTTATTCTTACCAATAAAAACAATATCGTGGCCATGATGACCAGGTTCGTATCTAAATCGACTATTATTATATCCCCAAGGTAGATGACTAATATTGTCATAGCCTTGTTCACGCCTAATCTTATAAGCCTTTTTTGAATGAGTGAATATATAATTATAATGGTGATCGAACTTTTCTAAATTCAGATCCATCCACTGTCCAGGCTCATCATCAGGATAAAAGGCAGATATTATTCTGCCACCTGCCAATTTATGCCAGAACTCTTCTGAAAAAAGTTCTTTTATCCAGTCGTGATATACATGGATGAATTTTACACCACATTTATTAGCGACATCCAAAACATATGCTTCAACATCTTTCTTACCAAGATAGAACGATAAAGGAAGGACATTAATACTTATTGCCGCACATCCAATAACATCTCGAAATGGTGAACGGCAATTATCATGGATATACTCGATGTTAAATGCACCCAGTATCATTATTTTTTCCATATCAAATAAATGTCCCTTCCATAGTAAACATCACAGACGGTGCCGGACTTAAAGTCATTAGTTTACGAACCTCTTCATATCCACTACCATCATTGTTGGAGCAGGGAGCAAAGACAATGCAGCCATTATCTATCAATGAACTCAGTTGAGAGTGCAGATTCTGATAGTCAAAGTTTTTCACATTGTTGAAGGTGATGATATGTGGGGCATCTATAACTGCTGAGATATCATCCACAAACCGCTCATGGGTGAATACATTTACATTCCAGCCATTATTTTTCAGCGCAGTGAGAACAAGTTTGCTAAACGTAATATTTGCACATTGAAGTAAAACAATACGCTTATCTTTGCTAATACCTCTGTCCAATAACCCATCACAAAGTGTCTGAGCATAATTTCCGTCATGGAACTTTTTCACTTGACGAGATAGGTTAAACCGTCGATAAGCTTCGTGAACGTAGAACTCCAACTGCTCTCCGGTAAAGTTCTCCGTACGAGAAACAGCTTTGGTTGAACCCACATAGTCTTCCCAATTTTCACTCTGTAACCATCCTGCCTCTTTATACATTTCATACATACGAGTACCGGGGTAAGGTGTCGCAATGGAGAACTGTACAGTGTCACAAGGAAGTTCACATGCGAGGTCAATTGTTTTCTCAATTGTCTCTATCGTGTCGCCAGGTAAACCAAAGGTAAACGTCAAATGGACTTTGATACCACGAGTAGAAGTCTTTTGGATACCACTAATAACTTTATTGATATCTATGTATTTTTCTGAAGCATCAAGAATTGATTGTTCAGCCGATTCGACACCATATTTGATACTGTAAAGTCCTGCCTCAACGAGCGCATCTAGTTGTTCATCATCAATTCTATCCGCACGCCCCATGGTCGCCCATGGAATAGTATTTAACCCAGCATCAGTAATCGCTTTAGCCAAAGCAATGACACTTGCTTTACTCATATTGAATGTATCATCATCAATATAGAAGCTCTTGTACGGGACTTGTTGCAAATTTGCTTTAATCTCACCGACGACATCTTGCGGTGTACGCTTGCGATACTTACCACTTTTATAGAACATTTGTGGCCAAACACAAAATATACATCCGTAAGGGCAACCACGCGTTGACATGAGTTGTAATTGTGGACGGGGTAACCCACATACACCATCAAAATAGTTCAGTGCAGGTAATCCATCTTCTCTCTCTGCCCACGGCAATGAATCAAGACCGATCAATTCACCGAACTCAGTTTTAACTACGCCAAGTAGCTCACTTCTGAAAAGAATACCTGGTATTTCACTCAGGAGGCGATCGCTGACACCATCACGAACGACCTCAAGTAACTTCACCACACTGGCCTCATATTCTCCATATGCAATATAATCAATAACTGGCGTACGTTCCAAAAATGACTTATCTTCTAACTCAATATGTAATCCGGTGAATACGACAACACATAATGGATGTGAATTCTTAATTTTATTTGCTATCGCAAGATCATGCTTCAGTGTAGCAGAGGCCGTTTCGATAACGATCACATCCGCATTATATGAATCCACAAAACTATAGAAATTATCGTAAGTCTCACCCAGAGCTATTGAGTCCCTGACATATGCTTCGAAACCTCTCTGCTTTGCAAGTGCACCAGCCGTTGCCAACCAGAATGGAAATGGCAGATAACCGCCGAGCAGACCAGGAAGAATTCCATCTTTTTCACAGGCATTATCAACAGTAAAAGTGTGTGGCCAGCGTGAACCAGCTCTTACACCACGCCAGCCTTCATGGCCGTCTTCCGGAAGTTTATACCAAGGCGGATTAAGGAAAAGTACACGCATTATGTTCACCTTCATCATTTATATTTAATTAGATGTAATGATATGAAAATCTGGATTACTATCAGAAAACTTCATATCCAAGCCATTCATCCAAACTACATCGGTAATTGCAGTTATAGTATGTATTTCATTTTTTTCAATAATGAACTTTGCTCCTTCAGATAACTCCCCATCAAACAAAACCTCATTTTTAAGTGTGGTCACTTTTAAATGTAACCTACCTGACAATACAATAAAAAATTCGTTTGTAATCTTGTGATAATGATTACCCCTTGCATAGCCAGCCAAGGTTCTAATCATATTTATTTCAGCGAGAGGAAATTCTCTAAATATACCGGTAACCTCACCTCTTGCATCCATACGATTCATATATGACTCAATTAACTTCATCCTATACTCCACATATCAAGAAGCGAGCGGCTCAGTTTCGGAGTTGTCATACCCAATAAATTCCATGAGGCTGTCGAATCTAGAGAAAGATCGAAAATATCATTCGATGAAAGACTACAAGAAGCGTCAACTAAAGAAGATGAAACACCTGCAACATTAGCTAGTTTTTGAGCGAATTCGACTCTAGAACATCGCTCACCACCAAGATGCACAGTGCCTAAATGAACTTTATCTATAATGGCGGCAAGTCCATCATAAAAAAATGGAAGATATAACGGGCTATAAAACACGTCACTAAAACAGCTTACAACTTTGTTGTCAGACCAAGCACTTAATAACATCGCAGGAAATGCTGCATCTCGATCAAATACTGCTGATGTTCTAACTATGGTTGCCTTTTTACTATATAGCCTCAAATATCGCTCTGCTAAATACTTACTTTTTCCATATATAGTATGAGGGTTTGGTCGGTGACTCTCTTTGTAAAACCCTTGTACTCCATCAAAAACATGATCGGTGCTAATGAATATAAAATGAGCAGAAGGAGCTAACCGGCAAAGATTGACTACCATTTCAGCATTATCTATTCGTGCCTGTCTTCTATTTGTCTCTAACCACTTAACATTCTTATTCCCTGCACAGTGTATAATAATGTCGGGGATACCATTTTTAGTGATTAGTTGACAGACAAAGTCATTAGACGTTAGGTCTCCGGACCAATTAGATTTACCCGAGCGACCACCGATGGGTATAACATGAAAGCCCTTACTGTTAGAAAAAGCATCCACTAGATACCTACCAATATAGCCAGAGGCACCTGTTATCCATATTGTCCTACTCATGTAAATTCACTCCACGCAGGGAAGAAAGGATCATAGAGAGGCAAAAGTTTCACACTTTTATCTAGTGATGCACATTGTGCCATGATTGCTGGCCCAGAAATAGCAGCACAAATGAGTACAATCATGTCTTTTATAGAGGAAATATCACCATGTCCATATATATATCCTATCGGAAGACAACTCCCCTTAAGAGCATTATCAACAAGAATCAGTGAATCTATTCCTTTTGACGTTTTCAGATACGATATTGCTGACTCAGCCAGATCACCTCTAACGCCGTATACAGTTAGTTTCTTTTTTTCATATATACAACGCTCTGATACACGATCAAGAAGCCAGTATAAAGGATTGACTGTATTTCCCCCAAAATCACCACGCAACCATGAGTCAAACCTTATAATCAGCATCGTATTCAAGCTACTTCTATGACTTAAAGAAGCCAGCTTACTATTTAATGCATGGATACTGTCTGTATCACAGATACATTCCAACAATTTTTCGCGGTGAATCAAACTGGTATGGAGTGGCATTTTTAGGGTTTCAATTAACCCCTCACCAATAATGCTCATTAAACCTGGCGTAATATTTCCTGTAAACTCACCCTTTGATACGTGGCAAGCATATATTTCTTCCCTGCGAGGCTGTACAGGATCTCGTAGCTTGCTATACCCATAGGAAAATAGCTCGCAGTCGACTATCTCTGGCCTATCCAAAACAGCATGCGATGCCGGCACGTTGGGAATACGAACCTCAGTTCCTTTCGGACAGATATAAACATATTCAGCGGTTGATAACTCAAGTTGCGCCTTTAAAATATCAATGTTTTCATTAAAAGCTAATTTTTCAATATCTCTAACGTTATTACAGACTGGCGTACTCACTTTACAGATGTTCAATAAATCACGAAGTCGACTATCAATTGTGTGTTGTTTAAAAGCTTTATTCTTAGCTAAATTTGCAAAACTGGCACACTCTTGCGGTTTATCTAACCAATATTTTATCTTTTCGACTAAGTCAGCAGCTTTATCATAGAAGACTATTTCCTTATTCTCCTCAAAAAGAGTACCAAGCTCGGCATTCTCATTAGTCAGCTGCATTGCATATCCGTTAGCTGCAACTTCAAAATGGCGTAGTTTTACTTGAGACTTTAATGACTGACCATCCCACGCATAACCAGGATTGAAGACTATGCGTGACGATGCCAGTACTTTTTGATATTCATCATCCGAAATCTGGCGAGCATACCAAGGAGCTAAGGTTGGGTGGTTTTCCCACCCAAAGCCAAAAATAGCAAATCGCCATCCATGATATTTAGCCGCATTGGCAATTGCCTGTAATAATTGGTCACGGATTGCACCATCTTCTCTATATAAGCCGCTCCCTAGCGAATCTTTGTTACGGCCAATAAATATCACATCATAATTGTACTGATGCTTATCTTCGCTCATGTCATATTTTATGATACGAGGGTTAAATCCCCAAGGAAAATAATAGCATTCCCGTTCAGGAAACTGCTCCTTTCTTTTTTCAATAGCTGAAACGGAATGCGTGGCTATATATGAATAATGATGATCAAAGCGAACATTCCTTTGAAACCATACTGGTGGCTCATCGTCGGCATAGAATGTAATAACTTTAGTGGTTTCTTTTATTTCCGAAAAAAAACTATCACTCAGATCTGCAAAGATGAGATCATGATAGAAAAAAACGTATCGCACTTCAAATTCTTTAATTATCTTCTTTAGATATTTTTCAACATCTTTTGTAGAGAAAATAGAAAGCAATACGTTAACATCAACTGATATGAAATTTTCGTTAGATATTATACTTAATGGCTCGAGCCAATGATTATTTATGTAAGGATAGTCAAATGCGCCAACAACAAGTATTGGGTGGCTCACTTTATAAACTCTCCATCCAAATTTACACCTGCTATTATCTTTCCCGTTGCAACGAGAGCCATTTTCTCTACCTCAGTATAACCTGAACCAAACCGGTGACTATAGGGAATCAGTGCACCACAAAAGTGACCACTCAGATTTTCACAGAGGTCTTTCAATTGCATGAAGTCAAAGTTGCTCGATTTAGAGAATGAATGTAACTGGCTATCCTTAATCAGAGCTCTAAATTCATCACAGAAGCGCTCATGGCATAATACATGTACATTGTGGCCAAGGTTTAACAAGGTAGTCAGAAGTGCTTTGGTAAATGACACACGAGCAGACTGAAATAATAATATGGGGCGTCCGTCATTACCAATAACCGCCAGGCGCTCTTTTAAATTAGAAATAAATTTATCTTCCGTCACTTTACGCCGTGCATCTGCCTCTGCGTAGCGTGACATTGCGAGCTTTTGATAATGCTCCAAATCCTCAGGTGTCAACGTATCCGTCTTACTAACCGCCTTGGTTGAACCTACATAGTCAGACCATTTGTCAGACACTAACCAGTCCTTATCCTTATATATGTCATACATACTGGTTCCTGGATAAGGTGTCGCTATGGAAAACTGTACTGACTCACAAGGTAGCGAACATGCAAGGTCAATTGTCTGATTTATGGTGTCATGCGTGTCATTTGGAAGGCCGATGGTAAAAGTTAGATGAACCTTTATACCTGCATTATGAGTCAACTCAATGCCACGAATCACTTTATTAATATCAATGTGCTTACCAGAACTATTCAATACGGTTTGATCTGCTGATTCCACACCGTATTTTACACTATATAACCCGGCTTCCTTCAATGCGTCGACCTGGGCTTGGTCAATCAAATCGGCCCGTCCCATCGCACCCCACGGGTAATTATTCAACCCTCTCTTCTTGATTTCTTGGGAAAGCTCAATAACAAATCTGCTGTTTATATTGAATGTGTCATCATCCAGATAAAAGCTTGCATAGTGGCCCGTCTTCATGTTGTGCTCAATTTCATCGACCACATCTTCAACGGTACGCTTTCTATACTTACCGCTGCGATAGAACATCTGCGGCCAAATACAAAATATGCAACCATATGGACAACCACGGGTAGCCATGATCTGCAGTTGTGGCATTGGGAGGCCACTTGCGGTGTCATTATAGGCAAGGGAGACCACGGGATCCCGATAAGGCCAAGGGAAATCAGTCACTGATTTCCCCACGCTAAATGTATTTTTTACAACAGAACCATCATCATTTCGATATAATAAACCAGGAACGTCAGAAAGTGTTTTTTTATCTCTTAATGCCTCAAGAAGGCTAACTAATGATAGCTCATATTCACCATAAACGATGTAATCTATGCTTACGTGTTTTTTTAAAAAATCTGGAGAATCCAGCTCGATATGCAAGCCGGTCAAAACTACGGTTAAATCAGCGTTAAACTCCTTGAGCTGCGCGATGATCTCTAGGTCGTGATCCAATGTTGCTGATGCAGTCTCCAAGACAAGAATATCAGGATGAGACACACAAAACGCATCATAGAATGCCATGTAGCTTTCTGAGAGAGCGATCGAGTCTCTTAATTCGACCTCAAAACCGGGTAGTTCATTCAACATACTGGTCGCGGTAGCCAACCAGAATGGAAATGGTTTGTAGCTATTTCGTAGCTCAGAAATAGTGCCATTTTCATCTGTATGCGAATAGTACGGAAATGTATGAGGCCAACGAGAGCCTGCGCGTACACCATGCCAACCAGGTGCTTTCGCAGTCGGTTTATGATACCAAGGAGGATTACTCAGAAAGATTTTCATGATTTAGTCCAGTGTCGTTGTTTGCAAGAGTAGTGTCTGCTTAGCTTCAATGAGATCGTGCTCAATCATTTCATCCACCATCTCTTCAAAAGTTATTGATGGCTCCCAACCTAACTCTTTGCGAGCTTTTGATGCATCCCCTAACAATGTTTCAACTTCTGTCGGTCTAAAATAAAATGGGTCAACTTCTACAATGCACCGACCATTCTGATCATAACCTTTCTCATCAACACCTTGTCCACTCCATTCGATATTCATTCCGAGTTTTTTAGCGCAGCGTACAACAAACTCTCTGACACTGTGTTGCTGTCCTGTGGCTATTACATAGTCCTCTGGCTTGTCCTGCTGCAGCATAAGCCATTGCATTTCTACATAATCTTTGGCATGTCCCCAGTCTCTTAGAGAATCAAGATTACCAAGATATAATTTTTCATCCAATCCTACTTTAATTCTAGATAAACCACGGGTTATTTTTCTAGTTACGAAGGTTTCACCACGCCGACTGGATTCATGATTAAACAATATACCATTACATGCATAGATGCCATATGCCTCACGATAATTTACTGTAATCCAGTATGCATATAGCTTTGCCACACCATAAGGAGACCGGGGATAGAAAGGTGTGTTCTCATTTTGCGGAATAGATTGAACTAATCCATATAGTTCAGATGTGGAAGCTTGATAAAACCTCGTTTTATTCTGTAACCCTAAAATTCGGATAGCCTCAAGAATACGTAAAGGCCCCAAGGCATCGACATTCGCCGTATATTCAGGTTGTTCAAAAGACACAGCTACATGACTCTGAGCTGCCAAATTATAGATTTCATCCGGCTGAATTTGCTGGATCAAACGCAACATATTGCTGGAGTCAGTAATATCACCATGATGGAGATGAAACTGTCTTTCTCGAACATGGATATCCTGATACAGATGTTCAATTCTTCCAGTGTTAAACATCGAGGTACGTCGTTTTACGCCATGAACAATATACCCCTTACCAATCAAAATTTCGGCAAGGTATGAGCCATCTTGACCAGTTACACCAATAATCAACGCGGTCTTCATTTATTATCCCCTATCGAAAACCCTGAATTTTTCCAAACTATTAGAGACACTATCATCCATATCAAAGTACTTATACTCAGCTAATCTACCGAGGAGAAATAAATTTTTCATTTTCTCTAGAGTATCTTTATATAGTAGATATCGTTTCATCGTAGAATCTTGTAACATAGGATAGTAAGGTTCAAGACCATATTCAGAAAGATAATCACATGGATACTCAGTAACAATGCTGGTATCTGGTTTCACCTGTCCAGTCAGATGTTTAAACTCGGTAATACGGGTAAACTGCTCTTCATTGGGATAGTTGACTGTCGCCACCGATTGAAATTGCGCTTGCTTAATATGCTGATGCTCAAAACGTAATGAGCGATATGGTAGTGGCTCGGGATTGTCCGGAATAAGTGCATCAATCATACCTGTGTAAATGACTGGACCGTTAAAAACCTCCCCATCCAACAGAATTACTTTCTTTTCCCAGTCCAACGAGACACGCAGCACCATGGGAGTCGACAGCCTAACTTCAATCAGCGGGTGCGCGAGCATGCGCTCAAACATGGAGGTATAGCCTGCGGCCGGCACCGCCTGCCAGGAGTCGGTAAAGTAGCGATCATCCCGACTGACCACCACGGGTACCCGCGCCGTCACCTCGGGGGAGATCTGCTCGGGCGGTACCCCCCACTGTTTGCTGGTGTAGTTGACGAAGGCCTTCTGATAGATGAAATCCGCCAGTTCGCCCAGCAGGGGATCCTGCTCCTTGCGCAGTTCGAGAATCGGTACTCTGGCGTTATCCCCGAACCGGGTGCGCAGGGCCTCAATCATGGCGCCGGCCTTGTCGGCGGGGAAACAGCGCTCGATGCTGGTCAGGTTGAACGGGATAGGCACCAACTGCCCGTCGATACGTGACAGCACGCGATGCTCGTAAGGCAACCACTCGGTAAACTGCGACAGGTAATCCCACACCTCCTTGCTGTCGGTATGGAAGAGGTGCGGCCCATAGCGATGGATCAGCACGCCATGTTTGTCATACTCGTCGAAACAGTTGCCCCCGATGTGGTCGCGCTGTTCCAGCACCAGTACCTTCCAGCCAAGCTGGCTGGCCATTCGTTCAGCCATAACGGCACCGGAGAGCCCGGCGCCAATGACGATTGCCTGATAACTCACGCCGCTTCTCCAAACAGTTGTTGCACGACCCGGGCGGGATGGGCCCGCTGCGCCCACGCCAGTTGATGGCGCTCGTCGAAGAACCAGCCAGGGGCCAGCTCCGCAACCTCTGCCGCCGACTGCTCGATGAGCTGAGTAAAGCGGGCGACATCATCCTGCCGCAAAAAGTAGAGCGCGGCAGAGTAGTAGTGATGGGCACGCCCCTGGGCAATGACCACCGGGTCTGCACCGAATGCAGCGGCATTGTCACAGGCGCGCAGCAGGTCGCGCAGCGACTGCTCACGCCGCTCTGCGGATTTGCGGGTCTGCCCGCCGAAGCTCTGAGTATGGAAGCGATAACGCCCCAGCAGCTCGGGGATGAAATCCAGGGTGCCCGGATTGAGGGAGAGATTCAGGATGTGCCAGGGATAATCGAGAATGATCTTGCACCCTTCATCGATGGCATCGGCCATGCCGTCATAGCGGCGGAACATGATGGAGCTGGCATTGACGAAGACCCCGAAGCGGATCAACGCCTCCCGCGTCATCACGGGTTCGAGGTAACGGGCATTGTAGTAATCACGAGTGAAGAGCTTGATGCACGCATCGGTCTCATCATCAAACATCTCCGCCTCGTGATAGCAAAGCGTGCAGCCGGGGTGCGCGTCCAGGTAGTCTGCCTGACGCTGCAGCTTGCCCGGCAAGGCCAGGTCGTCGCCATCCACATAGGCAAGGTAAGCCCCTTTTGCTTCACCAAGCAGCCGCTTCTGGGTTCTGGCCAGCCCCATGTTCTGTTCGTTTTGCAGGGCCCGCAGGGTCGGCCACTGCCGTGCCAGCCGCTGCATGATGGACCAGGAGTCATCACTAGAGCCGTCATCGATGGCGATCACCTCGAACTCGAAATCCGTCTGCTGTTCGAGCAGGCTGAGCAGGCAGGGTTCGATGAAGCGCGCCAGATTGTAGACGGGCACCAATACGCTGACTTTCATAGGGAAATCCAAGGGAAAATGAATAGAAAAGAAGCGGATAGGAGAAAATGGGCAAGGCTACCGCACGGTCCCTGTCAACCCTTCTCCCTCTCTGTCAGGTTTTACTGCAAGAGGTATGCCTGACCAAGCTAATCCATTGAAGCTGCTGGATTTATGTGAGCCACACCCGATTATTCGCGTCGGCTGAGGCCACGACTGCACAATTGCAGCATGTCGATGCCATCCCAGTGCCATTCGAATGCGAGCGCCTGTCCCGGCGCCACCACCCGGTCAATCCGGCAGGTCGGGGCAGTCGGCAGCACCGCTTCGACCCCGGCCCTGTCACCGCCGACCCAGACGCAGGTCTGCATGTCCCAGGGTTGTGCCAGCAGCTCATTCAGGGTATCGGCCACAAATTCGGCAACTGTACCTCCTCCGACGTGTGCGAGCCGCAGCCCGCTCGCCGGAGTCAATAAGGTGACGCCGGGCAAGCTGGTCACCTTCATTGCCCCCTGCTCGGCGGCATTTTGTTGACTGTGGATGAGTCGTTCCATCGCCAGGGCGGGATCGGCGGCAAAGGGGGCAAACAGGGCTTCCAGCAGGCGGCGGCGCAGCCCCTCGTCGGGCTCGCCCAGCCAGCAGAGAGTGGTCGGCGAGGCGCAGGCCTGCTGGTTGAAACGGGTGCAGTCCTGTTGTAAAGCATCCAGCGTCCGTTGCCACTCTTGCGGATCCAGCCCGGCCAGCCAGCGGCTGTCGAGCACCGCCATCGAGCGGCGATCCGGAAACACCACCTCCTGCGCCGTTGGTGCCAGGGGAATGGCCCGCACCTGACGGATGGTCTCGTCGCCGCCCCAGATGATGCGTAGCCGGCAGCGCACCGACAGCCAGGCGGTGATGTCCTCGTCGTGCTCATAGCGAATGAAGCGGGTACGGGCGGCGATCTCTTGCCATTCACCGAGGCTGAACAGTTCGTTGAGGATCGCCAGCATGGCCTCCTGCTGCGGATCGCGACGTGACGACAGCCGCACCACGCAGGGGTTGCCCATCAACAGGGCCATCAACCAGGAGTAGAAAGCCACCGTCGGCACGTTGGAGGGCACCAGGTGAAAGGTGACCCCCAGCGGCCCCCGTCCCTGCAAACGCAGCTGTTCTCTGGCCAGCTGGCGGGGCCGCAGCCAGAAACCGAATGCGGCCAGATCGGGGTGACGACGCCCCTCTTGTTGCAGGCGGGCCGACAGCGCCGCCACGAAATCGCAGATGACGGGGGCAAAGCAGGGCAGCGGCTGCGGGCAGAAGGTTGGCCAGCCCGTCGTCGGGGCCACGAAGCTGACCGCCGGCCCCTCCTGCCAGAGCACTGTGATCGTCCCGGACGGGGTCATTGGAAGGTGTCGCTGCATCCCCTCACCTCGGCGCCGTGCTGGCGTCCCGCTACGTGAAAATAACGGCCATGGCGGCCACAAGGGCAGTCATCCTCCCCCAGCAGCACGCCGAGATCCTCGCTCAGCAGGCTGTGGCCGGGATAACTGCCGGGAATGGCGGAGAGCACCTGCAGCAGGCCTGGGCTGCCAATCCCGAGCGGCTGATGGGTGAGCGGATCGCGCACCTGTACATCGGCAAACACGGGAGCATGCAGGTGACCCTGCTCGCACTCGACGAAGATGGAGCCTACCTGCTCCACCATGCCGTAGAAGTTGTGTACCCGGCCCAGCCCCAGCTGGTCACGGCAGCGGGCCTTGAAGGCGGAATTGTCCACCGCCAGGTGCTGCAGCTTCTTCCAGCCGCCGCTGTGAAACAAAATGCCCTGCGTCAGCGGCAATTGCAGGCCGCGCTCGCGCAGCGGCTCCAGCAGGCATTGCCAGACCATGAAGGTGAAGCCGAACAGCAGCACCGGCTGGCCGGCATATTTGTCACAAAAAGCCTCTATCACCGGCCAATTGGGCCGCATCTGCTCGTCGAGGGCATAGGTATGATCACGACCGAGGAAGGAGAGCCCCAGCGCGCCCGCGCCCCGCGCCGAAAAGCCGCTGCGGTTCTGGATGAGGGCGGGCTGCTCCACCAGCAGCATGGGCAGGCGCTGCTTGCCAACAAACTCCTGCAGGATCTTCACCAGCACCTTGCTCTGCAGGGCGGCGGTCTCCCTGTCCAGCACGATCCGTGATGGCGAGCCCGTGGTGCCCGACGAGGTGAGCACCTTGAACACCTCGCTCTGCGGCACGCTCTGCCATTGGGCCAGTTTGAACAGCCGGGCCGCCAGGTAGGGCAGCGCATCGTAGTCGGTCGCCGCGGCCGTCCAGCCGAAGGCTTGCAGCACATTGTCATAGGCCGTGCAGTGCGCCCGATGGTGCGCAGTCAGCGCGTTGAGCCGCGCCAGCAGCAGCGCCTGTTTGGCGGCCTGGGGCAGGGCGAAGACCGGCGCGCTCAGCAACTGCTCCATCACGCCTCCCCCGCCAGTCTGGCCAGGGCGGCGTAGTCAATCTTGTGATTGGCGGTGCGCGGCAGTTGTGTCACCTGCACCACCTGCACCGCCCGCGGCGGGGCCTGCAGCCACTGCGCCAGCTCGCGCAGCAAGCCGTCGGTCGTCAAGTCATCGCGGGGCTCGACAGCCACCAGCAGGCAGTCGTCACGCCCACCGCAGGCCCCCGTCCAGCCCCAGCGATGGAGCTGGCTCTCGACCTCCGCCAGGCTGACCCGCTTGCCGAACAGCTTGAGAAAACGGCTGAGCCGGCCGCAGATGTAGTAGCGGCCCGCCTCGTCACAGCGGGCCAGATCGCCGGTAGCCAGCTCCTGCAGCTGGGCGCCCAGCGCCAGATCCTCGGCCGTAACGGCGTAACCCAGCATGACGTTGTCGCCGCGATAGACCAGCTCCCCCTCCCCTGGCTTGCCCCCCTCCTGCGCGCGCAAGGTGAACTGGCCGCCGGGAATGGCGCGACCGATGGCATCGGGATGAGCGGCCACCTCGGGCGCTGCCAGCCAGGCCATGCGGGCGGTGGCCTCGGTCTGGCCGTACATGACGAAAAAGCGCCGCTCCAGCCGCAGGGCCTGCTCGGCAAACTGCTGTGCCAGCGCGGGTTCGAGACGCCCGCCCGCCTGGGTCAGGGTCTGCAACGAGGGGTAGCGGGCCCAGTCAAAGCGCAGCCGGGCCAGTATCTGATAGGTAAAGGGCACCCCGGCAAAGCTGCTCACGCCGTGCAGATCGACCTGCTGCCAGAAGTCGCGCTCCAGCACGCTCCCTTCGTGCTGCACCAGGGAGGCTCCCACCAGCAGATGGCTGTTGAGCACCGACAAGCCGTAGGAGTAGTACAGCGGCAGGCTGGTGATGGCCCGCTCGGCCGCGGTCAGCGTCAGATAGTCGGCGATGGAGGCGGCGTTGGCCGCCAGATTGCGCCCCGACAACCGCACCCACTTGGCGCTGCCGGTGCTGCCCGAAGTCGGCAGCAATACTGACAGTTCCGGGTGCAGGGCGGGCGTCGTCGCGGCAAGCCGCTCCAGCTGGCCGACGTCATTGACCCGCCAGCGCACACCAAACTGCCGGCAGCTGGCATCGTGCTGGCTCGCTGGGAGGGCCGGGTCTGCCAACATCACGACATGCCCCAGCTTGAGCGCCGCCAGATAGTGCAGCAGGTGGGCGGTGCGGGTGAAAAAGGGCAGATAGACCAGGCTGCGCTCGTCCGGATAGCCGGCCGCCAGCCGCGCCAGCCGCCGTGCCAGCTCGCCGTAGGAGAGCCAGCCCTCTTGCGGGTCGCGCCAGGCCGGCGCCGGGTTGTCTTCCCGCAGGTGGGCGAGCAGTGCGTGCGCGTGATCCATCAGACCGTCATGCCTCCATCCACACCGATGACCTGACCGGTCACATAGCTTGCCAGGTCGGAAGCGAGGAACAGCGCCACCTTGGCCACTTCGTCCGGCGTGCCGATGCGCCCCATGGCGATGCTGGCGAGCCGCTCGGCAAACTTGTCGTCCGGGATGGCGTGGGCCATCTCGGTGTCGATGAAACCGGGGGCGATGGCATTGACCCGGATCTGGCTGGCGGCCAGCTCCTTGGCCAGCGACTGGGTGATGCCGATCACCGCCGCCTTGCTGCCGGCATAGCTGCAAAGCCCGGCGGCACCCACCCGCCCCATCAGGGAGGCGAGATTGATGATGCTGCCGCCACCGCTGCGCTGCATCAGGCGGGCGGCATACTGGCTGCAATAGACCACGCTGAAGGTGTTGTGGCTGAAGGTCTGCTCCAGCTGGGCCTGATTGACCATGCCGAGCAGCCCCTCTTCCAGCATGCCGGCATTGTTGACCAGCACGTCCAGCATTCTGGTCTGGGCAAACAGCTGCTGAAAGGCCTGCTTGACTGCCTGCGGCTGCGCCACGTCGACATAGAGCGAGTGACAAGGTACGCCGAACTCGGCGCCGAGCTCATCAGCCAGCCGGCTCATGGCCGCCTCGTCACGTCCCGCCAGCCACAGCTCGGCCCCCTGCGCGGCAAACAGCCGGGCAATGGCGAGCCCGATGCCGCGCCCAGCGCCGGTGATCAACACCCGCTTGCCTTGCAGCAGCCCCTGCATCAGAGGGCGACTCCGTATTTGGCGAGGATCTCCCGCGCCTTGGCGACCGAGCTCATGTCGATGATGTCATCGGTATCGAGCAGCACACCGTAGCAATCCTCCAGCTGGGCGATCAGGCCCATGTGGGCGACGGAGTCCCACTGGGGAATGCTGTTGTAGGCCAGCTGATCGCTGACACTGCCGACGTCGATGCCGAGGGCATCGGCAAAAACCTGTTCCAACGCTGTAGTCATCTGAAAAATCTCCGTAGCCGTTCTCGGGCGGCATAATAGTCGGCGGGCTGCAGTTCGAGGGCGATGAAGTCACCCTGTTGCCCCTGTTGGCGATAGCCGAGCTGCGCGTTGAGGCGCAGGGCGGCGTCGTTGCCGATGCGCACCAGAGTGCGGATGCAGCCGAGCCCGAAGGTATCGAAGCCCTGATCGAGCTGTGACAGGGCGGCGGCGACGGCCAGCATAGGGTGGCGCACGCTGGAGCGGCCCAGATAGAGGCCGGCATCGGCCACCGGCTGCCCCTGCAGCGATTGCCTCGTCTCCCCTTTCAGGTTGACGTAGCCGGCCCGCAGGCCACGGCACCAGAGCACCCAGTGCTGCTGGTCAGGCCGTTCCAGGCTGCTGACGAACCACTGCCGTTGCTGGCGGGGGGAGATGAGCGTCTGCTCCACCATCTGCAACCGCACCTCGTCCAGGTTGCGCCAGCGTCGCAGGGTGGGCAGATCCCAGGGCTGGAGCGGGCGCAATTCGACACCATAACTCATGTTCAATACCAACGACGTCCCATCACTTGCCCATGTTATCGACCATCACCGGGCAATTCCGTAGCAAAGCTCAATAATATAAGATGAAAACTCGGTATAATCTCAAAAATAATCAACGAGTTGTCATCAATTATCCGGCTCGGCGACCACGTCGGGCTCCTCAGGGAGAGAGCATCATGGCCATCGCCATCATCCCGGCACGGGGCGGCAGCAAGCGCATTCCCCGCAAGAACATCCGCCCCTTCTGCGGCTTGCCCATGATTGCCTACGCCATCGGGGCAGCCAGAGACTCGGGCTGTTTCAGTCGGGTGGTGGTCTCCACCGATGACCCGGAGATCGCCGAGGTGGCCCGTCGCCTCGGGGCCGAGGTGCCCTTCCTGCGGGGCGCCGCGCTGGCCGATGACCATACCGGCACCACCCCTGTGGTGATCGACACCATCCAGCGGCTCGACCAGCTCAGCATCCAGGCAGAGCACTACTGCTGCATCTATGCCACCGTGCCGCTGATCCAGGCCGCCGACCTGCGCGCCGCCCACGATCGCCTGCTCGCCAGCAAGGCCCCCTTCGTCTACACGGTGGCCGAATTCGGCTTCCCGATCCAGCGGGCGGTACGCATGGACGCACAAGGCAGGGTCACACCGTTCTGGCCGGAGCAGATGGCGAAACGCTCCCAGGATCTGGAGCCCGCCTATCAGGATGCCGGTCAGTTTTACTGGGGCAGCCGCGCGGCCTGGCTGGGAGGGATCAGCCCGGTGGGGGGAGAAGGGATTGGCCACATACTGCCAAGGCACAGAGTGGTCGACATCGACACGCCGGAAGATTGGCACCTGGCCGAACTGCTCTATCAAGTGCTGTCCCAAGATGACGCTTAAGGTTGCCTTCCGGCTCGACGCCGGCGCCGAGATCGGCTTGGGCCACCTGATGCGCTGCCTGGCCATCGCCGATCGGCTGCACGCCGCCGGGGCCGAGTGCCACTTCCTCTGCCACGATCTGCCGGCGCACCTGCTGGCGCTGCTGCGACCCCATCACCATCATCCCCTGAGCGCGCTGGATGACGCTGGTGCCCTGCCTCGCCTGCAGCCCGATTGGCTGGTATTCGATCACTACCAGATTGACCACACAATCGAACAAAAACTGGCGGTCCACTGCGGCCGCGTGCTGGTGATCGATGATCTGGCCGACCGGCCGCACCACTGCCAGTTGCTGCTGGATCAGGGCCCCTTGCGCCGCGTCGCCGATTACCAGCCGCTCACCCCCGCCGGCTGCCGGCTGCTGCTGGGCACCGACTACGCCCTGCTGCGTCCCGCCTATCGCCAGCTGGCACGTCAACATACAGACCGGTGGCAAAGGGGGCTTATCTGCTTTGGCGGTGCCGACCCGGCCGGCGCCTGCCTCATCACCCTCAACAGCCTGGCCCGGCTGCCCTGGGCCCGCACCATCCGCTGGACCCTGGTGGCGGGCGGCGCCAATCCCTTCTGGCCCGAGCTGGAGCAGAGAGTGGCCGAGCTGGCCGACCTCGACCTGGCGCTGCTGCGCCAGAGCGACCAGATGGCCGACCTGATGAGCCGGCACGACTTCGCCATCGGCGCCGCCGGCGGCATGACCTGGGAGCGAGCCTGTCTCGGCCTGCCGACCCTGGCGGTGCCCATCGTCGACAACCAGCAGTTCAACGACCAGGTGATCGCCCGCTTTCAGCTGGCCGAGCGGCTGACCCTGAGCGAGCTGGCCGAGCCTGAGCGGCTGCTGCAGGCTCTGCAACGGCTTGAACAACAGTCAGACGACTACCGCCGCCGCGGCCAGCAGCAGGTGGACGGGCTGGGGCTGGATCGGCTCACCTCCTGGTTGCTGCAACAATCGGATTATCAACTGTTACCAGATGGCCAACAGTGGCAACTACGCCATGATGACCAGTTGCTGCTCACCCTGACCCTGAGCGGCCAGCGGCTGACATGGCAGGCCGCCCGGCCACTTCAGCCCACGGAGTGGCAAGAGCTGGCACATCGCTTGCAGACAATTTTCTCCCAATTTCCCCTCTATCTTGCCGAGCCACCGCAGATAGCGCCCCCTGCCCCCTGGCAGCCGGCGCCGCAAGGCTGGCAACTTGGCACAGGAGTCTGAACACAGATGCAGATCGCCCATCAATCCATCGGCCCGGCGCAGGCTCCCTACGTGATCGCCGAGCTGTCGGCCAACCACAACGGCAACCTGGATCGCGCACTGGCCATCATGACCGCCGCCAGGGAGGCCGGGGCCAGCGCGGTCAAGCTGCAGACCTACCGGCCCGACACCATCACCCTCAACAGTGACAGGCCCGAGTTCCAGATCCACGGCGGCCTCTGGGATGGTCACAACCTGTACGACCTTTACGAGTGGGCGCACACCCCCTGGGAGTGGCATCAGGCCCTGTTTGCCAAGGGGCGCGAGCTGGGGCTGACGGTCTTCAGCAGTCCGTTCGACTTCAGCGCGGTGGATCTGCTGGAATCCCTCGACTGCCCGGCCTACAAGATCGCCTCCTTCGAGCTGGTGGACTTGCCCCTCATCCGCTACGCCGCCCAGACCGGCAAGCCACTCATCATGTCCACCGGCATGGCGAACGAGGCCGAGATCGCCGCCGCGGTCGAGATGGCACTCAAGCACGGCAACGGCCAGGTGGCCCTGCTGCACTGCGTCAGCGGCTATCCGGCGCCGGCAGCCGAATACAACCTGCGTACCATCCCCATGTTGCGCCAGCGCTTCGGGGTCGAGGTGGGGCTCTCCGATCACACCCTGGGGTCGGCCACGGCCATCGCCGCCACCGCGCTCGGGGCGACCCTCATCGAGAAACACTTCACCCTGGCCCGCGCCGACGGCGGGCCGGATTGCGCCTTCTCCATGGAACCGGCCGAACTCACCGAGCTGGTGGCCTCGGTCAATACCGCCCATGCCGCCCTCGGGGTGGCCGATTACCAGCTCACCGCCAGTGAACAGGGCAACCGCGCGTTTCGCCGCTCCCTCTATCTGGTCAAGGAGATGGCCGCCGGCGAGGTGCTCACCGCAGAACATATCAAGTCGGTGCGCCCCGCCCTCGGCCTGCCCCCGGCCGATTACGATCGGCTCATCGGCAAGCGGGTCAACCGCAGCTTGAGCGCCAATCAACCGCTGAGCTGGGAGTGGATAGATAACGATGAGTGATGATCTCTTCAACCAGCACGGCAGGCTCATCAGCCAGCGCTGGCCCGCCCTCTGGCCCCGCCTGCTGGCACAGGACGTGGAAAGCCTGCCGGCCGAACTGACCGAGGGGCTCGGCTCCACCCTCAGCCTCCACGGTATCCAGCTCACCAGCCGGCACGATCGGGTGAAGGAGGCCGAGCTGCAGGCCGCCAGCCTGCCCGAGCAAGCTGTGCTGCACCTCTACGGCACCGGGCTTGGCGATCTGCCGCGCGCCCTGCTGGGGCGCAGCAGCCTCAAGCGGCTGGAAGTGAAGATCATGAATGGCGCCCTGTTTGCCCTGGTGCTGCGGCTGCTGGACCAGCAGGACTGGCTGACGGACCCCAAGGTCGAGCTGATGATGGCCGGCGACGAGGGGGAGGTGCGGCTGCCCTTCTTCGCCCTGCCGCCCGAGCTGCTGCTGGTGGAAGATGCCGCCGCCCGCATCCGCGACCGGCTGGTGAGTGAAATAGACTTGCCGTTCGCCCGGGCCAGGTTCGACGCCGAGCACCCCGACGTCACCCGGCGGCTGGCCGAAAACCGCGATCTGCTGGCCGGTGACGGCGATGTGGCCTCCCTGTTCGGTCTGGCTCAGGGCAAGCAGGCGCTGATCGTGGCGAGCGGCCCGACCCTGCAGCACAACCTGGCCACCCTGCAGGCCCAGCTGCAGAGTCGTCGGCAAGACTACCTGCTGATCAGCGTCGATACCGCGCTGGCGTTCTTGCTTGGCCACGACATCCGGCCCGACATCGTCGTCACCATAGATGACGCCATCCACGGCAACCGGCTGCCCGCCGCCCAGTCGGCCCAGACCACTTTGGTCTATTACCCCACGGTACCCACGGCGGCCCTGCTGGCCTGGCAGGGGCCGCGCAAGACCGCCTACTCCCGCAGCCCCATGTATCAACAACTGCGACAGACGATCCCCAAGGGCGTGTTGCACTCGGGCGGCAGCGTCATTCATCCTGCCGTGGATCTCGCCGTGCAGATGGGTTGCCGCCAGGTCATCCTGCTGGGCACCGACTTCGCCTTTCCCGGCGAGCTCACCCACTCGGGCTGGGCCGACGGTGCGCTCGGCCCCAGCGCCGCGCTGGCACTCAGCTGGACCCTCGACGGCCATGGCCGGCGGGTCAAGACCAATCCGAACTTTTCTGCCTACCGCACCGAGCTCGAGCGCTACATAGCGCGCCACCCCGAGGTGCAGTTCTGGAACTGCAGCAGGGAGGGGGCGGAGATCGCCGGCTGCCGCTATCACCCGGAGTACGTGCAATGAAAAACGGCCAGATCACCCGCCTCACCGCCCTGGCGCACCAGTTTCGGCTGGGGCAGTCGGTCGCCGCGAGTCAGGCACTGCCGGAACTGCTGCAAGAGGTGCTCACCGAGCAGGGCAACCTGCCGCCCGGACTGGTAGCCGCCCTGCTGCAGTGCCAGGAACGCCAGGACTGGCTGGGGCTGGCCGACTACCTCGAATATGAAGTGGTGCACGGCCTGTCGACCCCGGCCGGCGACACCCCCACAGGAGACCATTGATGATCAAGGCCATGTCCAACGCCTCCGAGCAAGAGCTGTCACGCCGCCAGACCTTCAGCGAGTTGCTGCACGCCAGCCCGCTGCCCGCGGCCGAGCTGCAGAACAACCTGGGCCTCTACCTCAAGCGCCAGTCGCTCTCCCGCATCCTGTTCATGCACGAGCTGTATCAGAAGATCGTACCGGTCCACGGCGTCATCATGGATTTCGGCACCCGCTGGGGTCAGAACCTGGCGCTCTTCTCCTCGTTTCGCGGCATGTATGAACCCTACAACTACAACCGCAAACTGGTGGGATTCGATACCTTCAGCGGCTTCCCTTCCCACGCCCCGCAAGATGGCAGCGACGCCGCCATCCAGCCCGGCGCCTACGGGGTGACGCCGGGCTACGAGCAGCATCTGGCCCAACTGCTCGCCGCCCATGAGGCGGAAAGCCCGTTGGACCATATCGTCAAGCATGAGCTGGTGAAAGGGGATGTGACCGAGACGCTGCCGGCCTATCTGGCTCGTCAGCCGGAAACAATGATAGCGCTGGCCTATTTTGACTTTGATCTCTACGAGCCGACCCGCCGCTGTCTCGAGCTCATCAAGCCGTACCTGACCAAAGGCTCGGTGCTGGCATTCGATGAGCTCAACTGGCCCGCCTTCCCGGGGGAGACCCTGGCCCTCAAGGAGGTGCTGGGGCTGGATCGCTACGCCATCCGTCGCACCCCGCACAACCCGGGACCAGCCTATCTGGTGATCGAGTAGTCCGGTTGCGGGCTGAGACGACGCAGCAGCCCGGCATCCAGCAACATCCGCGCCAGCGGCTCTACCCGCCAGAACGGCGCCCCTATGGTCTCGGCGATCTCGAACAGGGTCAGCTTGCCGTCGCTGTAGGCCAGCAGATTCATCATCTCCCGCACCTGCCAGCCCGAATAGCGGGTCGACAAATCCGGGTAGAGCCCCCGCTTGCCGAGCTGGGGCTCGCCCAGCACTGTGACCTCGCAGCGCTCGTCCAGCTCCAGACACTCGATGGCCCGGCGCAGCGCCATGAAGCCGCCGGCCAGACCGGCCGGCGTCACCAGCGAGAGGTCATCGAGCGAGGTGTGGTACTCGGCATAACAGCCGTATCGGCTGCGCATCACCGAGGTGACCGGCAGATCGATGCCGGGCGCACACAACTGCCGCTCGTTGGAGCCCCGCTCCAGGAAGCTGTAGGCTTTGTAGCCCGGCGCCAGATGGCCGAGCACATGGCGACCGATGCGATCCGCCAGCGTGTTGCCCTGGCGTGAGGGCAGGAAGGAGTAGCTGCGGTCATCACCAAGGCAGGTCAGATTGAAGCCGGCCAGAGTGCGCTGCTTGAGGTGGTCCAGATGGCGGGAGAGATAGACGATGGCCCCCAGGGTTTCAGGCACCAGCATCAGCCGGTAGCTGTAGCGACGTGTGGGCAGTGACGCCAGCCAGGCCATCAGAAAGACGCCGACACAGGGGCCGGAGAGCTCGTTGTTGGCCATGGAGGGGTGGCAGGTGTAGCTCGACAGCAGGATCTCCTGCTCGCTCTCCCCCGGCAGCACCCAGTCACCATAGGTGAGCGAACCCGGGGCCAGGGTGGCATCGATCACCACCTGATATTCCCCCTCCGGCAGCGCCTCACGCAGTCGATGGGGCAGACAGAAGCCCCAGCGGCGCTTGTAGTAGGAGGTCACATAGGGAATGGCGTCCGGTTGCTCGGGCAGAGAGTGAAGATGGGGCTGCAGTTCGGCCAGCGAGAGGGTGCAGCGCACCGGCTCCGAGTAGCCGACCAGATGCAGGTTGTGATCCTGGAAATCCACCACCCTGCGTCCATCCGGCCCCACTATGTAGGCCTCCCGCACGTTCCACTCGTCAGGCACGGTCCAGTCGAAGCACTCGGTGCCGCTGGCCACTTCATGGATCTGCAGCTCGGGCAGACAGTGCTCGCGCCACAGGGCCAGCGACTGCCGAACCCCGTCCCCGGTCAGGCTGCGGTTGAGAGGAAACAGCAGGGTGAGCAGCCGATGCAGCTGTTCACCGACTTGTGCCTGGTCGTCCCAGTCGGTGGGCAGATAACCGCTCTTGGGTGAAAAACTCATGGGGTTGGTGCCTCGATCAATTCGACAATGTGGCCAAGGGGGCTCAGGAAAAACTGGACGTGGGCGCCGCCAAACGCGATGGCCGGCTGGCTGGGCCCGAGGGGCAGGTGGCGCTGCGCGCGCAGCCGTTCGGCACTCTCCTGCAGGTTGCTCACCCGATAGGCAAGGTGGTTGATGACGTTGCGCCGGGTCTTGAGCACCTGGGTGACCGGGCTCTCCTCGCCGGCCGGGGCGACCAGCTCATAGCAGATACCATGGTCGTCATGCACGAACTGCACCCAGACCCGTTGCAGCGGATCTTCCACCGCCGCCGAGAAGCGGCTCAGCCCCAGCACGTCGCGACAATAGGCCACACCGCTCGCCAGGTCCGGCACCACCAGTCCGATGTGATCAAACTGCATGGGACTCTCCTCCCGCCCGGATCAGGGCGTATGGGGCCGCTGCCAGCAACTCGCCGGCAGCCAGGATGAAGTCGCGGCACGATACCGCCCAGACCGGCACCCGCTGGCACAGCGTCTGGCGCCAGACGCCCCGCTCCTGCAGCAGGGCCACCAGCCGGGAGAGGTCGATTTCGCTGGCCAGCGACAGGTCGCGCACATAGTAATCCGCCTGCCACTCCCGCACGCGGCCATCGACGCGCACCTGGCCCGCAAACATCTTGTGATAGCGATAAGAGACCGCCAGCCGCTGCTCCACGTAGTGGGTGAAGGTGATGCGGTCGGGGTGGCAACCCAGCCCCAGCAGCCAGCCGTCCTGCTCCGCCAGCCAGCCGAACGGGCTCTCCTGACCGAAACAGTCGTGGCACTCCCGGGCCACCAGCGCAGGTCCCTGCGGGCCGCTGATCGCCATGCTGAAGACGGGATCCAGTGTGCGGACCACACCTTCCCGCTGGCGGAACAGCTCCGTCATCAAGCCCACCTTGCTCGGGGTCTGCGCAGGGTCGAAGCACTCGTCCGCCATCGGGCTGTAACTGAAGGTCGGCACCAGCAGGTGCCCGCCCAGCCACTGCTCGAGGCATGTCCAGAAAGCCGCAATGCCCGCGGCGTTGCCCATGCCGGCAAACTGGGCCACCACCATGGCATCCGAGTGCACCATCAGGGCGCCGCCTCTGGGGATCCCCAGCTCGGTCAACGCCTGCTCGAGCGCCTGTTTCACACGGCAACCCCTTTGCTCTGCAGGGCTTGCTGGATGTCGGCCAGGCTCTTCAACTCGGCCAGCTCGTGCGGCTCGAACCGCACGGCATAGTGCTGCTCGACCAGCAGCAGCAGGTTGAAGTGACCCAGAGAGTCCCATTCGGGAAAGCTGCCGAGGGCAGACTGTGCATTGATGCTGGCCTGGGGAAACTGCTGGTGTGCCAGCGCGATAAGGTCATTCATTGGCATAGAACTCCAAAAACGGGAGAGAAAGAGAGCAGAGATCAAGCGTGAGGAACAGCTCGTCCGCCAGCGGCAGCAAGCCCGCTGGAGTGGTTATCGGCCGGGTTGGCAGGCTCGCCAGAAAATCCCGTGCCGGCTGGTTGCGGGTGGTGGCAACTAGGCTGATGACCAGCTCGCTCACCCCTTGCGCCCGCAGATGGTTTGCCAGTTGCGCCAGCAGCCAGTATTCAAAACCGCGCCCCAGTACCCGGCAGCTGATGGCCAGGGTATCCAGCAGCGCCCTGCCCTCATCGAGCGGGCGCACCACCAGCAGCGCCGTCATGCCGTGATCGGCGAACCGGTCTCGCAGGCTGGCCAGCCAGACCTCGCCCCCCTCGCTGGCCAGCCGGGCCAGCTCCGCCGCCTGATAGCGGCGGCCGGAGAGGTTGAACTGATTGGTCTTCTGGCTGAGCTGTTCGGCTCGCAATTGGTTGCCCGGGAAGAGCGGCTGCCAGTCGGCCTGCAGCGCCAATTGCTGCAGGAAGGCGTGCTCGTCGCCCAGTTGCCGGCGCACCGCCTCGGCCTCGACCTGGGCCTGATAGGAGTGCTGCCGCAGGCCGTCATCCCGGCTCTGGTGGCGACTGCACAGGGCCGGCAGCGTCAGCAGGACATCCGGCCAGCTCCAGAGATCGGCCGGCGGGGTAATCACCAGCACCTCGGGGCAGTTGGCCCGCACCTCGGCCCGCTCCAGCTCGCTGTCATCCCAGAAGACCAGGCTGTCCAGCCCGACATTGAGGCGGGTTGCCAGCCGCCGCAGCCCCTGGGATTTGGGCTCCCAGCCGATTTCGGCGGCGGCGATCTGCGCCCGTGTCAGCACCATGCCCGGATGCTCGTCAAACAGCCGCCACACATCGTCCGCCAGATTCTTGGAGCAGAGCGCCAGTACTATGCCCTGCCCGTGCCAGTGGCTGGCCGCCTGCTGGAAGGCCTGGTAGAGCCGGCCCATCCCGTCCTGCCCCAGCAGGACGCCGCCGACACCGTCTTCACCGACCACGCCGCCCCACAGGGTATTGTCGCAGTCGAGCACCAGCACCTTGTGGGCGGGTTGCTGCAACCGCTGCAGCAAGGGGAGCATCCACTGCGCCAGGCTGGCCAGACCGGCCATGGAGAAGGGGCAGGACATCAGATAGAGGTTGCGCCGGTCGAAGCAGCGCTGGTGGCCATGCTGTTGCAGCCAGAGCGGCAGGTGCAGGTCGTCCAGGCCGGGTTGCTGCAGGCGCAGGCGGGCCATCTGCTGCTCGAACGCACTGGCCAGCGCGGCGAGCACGGCAGGGGCCGGGCCATAGACGCAGAGCGGGGCATGGCTGCAGGCCCCCACCAGCAGATGATCCTGCGGGCGGCGCTGCAGATGCTGCAACAGAGGCAGGCAGAGCGCGTCGACAAAGGCGGCGACCGCCAGCTGCTGCTCGTTCTGCGCCAGATGGCCCCACTCCTGCAGGGTCCGGGCGGGCACCAGATCTTCCCACAACCAGATGATGATGTGGGTTCCGGCCGCGGCATCGGCGCTCTGGTGCATCAGGGTCTGCAACCACTGGCCATGGGGGGCCACCTGCACTTCGCCGTATTCAGCTAGGGGGCGCCAGGCGAGGTTGCCCGGCATCAAGAACGAACTGCCACTGAGATGAAGCATGGTCATGACCTTCCCCCTGCGCTACCGGAACCATCCCGGCGACCGACAAATGGGATGATCGTGTTTGATCTTCATGAAAAACAAAAGCTTTTTTGGCCGTATTCAGTAGTTGATGCTGACGTAGGGCACCTCGTTCACCTGCCACAGCTGCTTGAGGTAGACGGTCAGCACGAAGAAGAAGTTGGCCAGCAGGTTGGCGAACCGATAGAGGATGGGGTCGAAGCGCACCCCGCTCTCCTCCAGCCGCACCAGCAGCCGCACCACCTTCTTGCTGCCGCAGCGGCACAGGTGCAGGGTCGGGATCGGCTGCGGCCCTTGCGGCAGCACGAAACCGGTGACCCGGCCGCGACTCGCCTCGTTGTAGTGATCGTAACGCCCCTTCAGCCACGCCAGATCTTCCTCGAAGATGCCGAGCCTGCCGCGCACCGAGCCGTTGAGGTTGTAGATAAGCCGCTGCAGCGCCGCGAGATCCGCCTGCATGGGCGCAAGCTCGGCATCCGGAGCCAGGTGTGACAACACCGCGCCCACCTGGCAGCAGAGCTCGTCGGTGGCGATCTCGTAGTCACACTGGAACTGGGTTTCGAAGATGAAGGGGTAGCAAAGCTCGCGCTTGTCTCTGGGCTTTTTCGGGTTCATGGGCTGGCCGGATCGGGAAAAAGGCCAGTTTGCCAGCCCCCGCAGGAGCTGGCAAACGGCCGGTCATGGTCCTCGATTCGAAACGGTTCAGACGCTCTTGCTGCTGGCATCCGTCGCCGGCTGGAACTGGCCGATCATCCGCAGCGCATCCAGCATCCGCTGGTTGAAGCTGGTGAAGCTGCCCACCTGGGCCGGATCGCTCTGGCCACGGGCCGCCAGCACCGCTGGCGTCAGCGCCTGCTGCTGGGATGCCGGCAACAGGGCATCCGCCTGCTGCTGCACCTGATCCAGCTTGGGCAGGTAGTCGGCCAGTGGCTTGAGCATCTCCTGCAGGGAGTGCGCCCCCTGATAGGTCTGGCTCAGCTTGAGGCTCTGCTTGAGCTTGAGCGAATAGGAGGCCAGCTGGCTGTCATCCAGCTTCAGCTCGCCCGCCTTCTTCAACAGGTCGTCGAAATTGCCGGAGAAGAAGCTGCCGGCCAGATCGTCGATCCCCTTGACCAGCTTGCCGATGGAGTCCATCTCCTCGCTGCTCAGGTTGCCCTCCAGCGAGAAGCTGAAACTCTGGCTCGACTTGAGGCTGAACTGGCTGCCGCTGTCATCCTTCTGGGACTTGGTCTGCCAGCTGTCGTTGAAGCGCAGCACCACCTTGTCGCCATCCTTGGTCTGGATCTCCAGCGAGCCCTGCTGGCGGCTGGCCATCTCGGCCTGGCCCATGTCGGTGGTGGAAACCTTGCCGAAGAACTCCTTCTCGAACTGGTCGAGCCCCTCCTGGATCAGCTTGTAGCTCTGATCCATGCCGGTCTTGATGTCTTCGTTGTCTGCCCAGTCGCCGAGCTGTTTCCTGGCGTCACCAAAGCCCTTGTCCACCCCCTTGCGGGCCTGCTCCATCATGCCGGTCAGGCTGTCGTCCGACTTGCCGTCGGCCCGGGCAGCCCCCAGCCGGCCGGTGACGAACTGCAGCACGTTGTCGGCCACCGACTGGAAGTCGAACAGGGTATCCGGGGTCACCGCCTCCGGCTGATCCTGTGCCTTGGGCGCCTTGTAGCCCTGGCCGTTGATCTCCAGCGCGAACTGCAGCGCCTGCTGCACCAGCACCTGCGCCCATTTCGGCGCCTTGTGCAACGAGACTTCATCCTCGTTGTTGGTCTGCTTTGCTTCCGCCTGCTGGGGCGATTTGGGAGCAACACCCACTCCCTTGGGTTGGGCCGCGCCCACTCCGTCGATCTGCATAATGTGTCCTCCCACCATGCCTGTAGATCAGCTATCGGCCTGACTGCACACTTCTTGACCACAAAATGCTGGACAATCCGCAGCGGCCTTTTAAAATCGGGCCCCTTTGGGTGGCCGCAGGCTTCCCCCGATTTCGTCCCGGCCAGACCGGTGTGCATGTGAGGTAAATCATGACCCAATCCCAGCAGGTTTCCGCCGACCCGGCGCCCCTTCGAACCCCGGCCGACTACCAGGCCCAGCTCGACGAGAAGCGCGAGCGCCTCTGCGGGTTGTTTGCCGACTTCACCCTGCCTGCGCTGGAAGTGCACGCCTCCCCCGCCGAACACTACCGGATGCGCGCCGAGTTTCGCATCTGGCACGACGGTGACGACCTGTACCACTGCATGTATGCGCCGGCCACCAAGGAGATCATCCGGGTCGATCAGTTCCCCACCGCCAGCCGCCTCATCAACCAGCTGATGCCGGTGCTGCTGGAGGGGCTGCGCCCGCACCCCGTGCTGCGCCGCAAGCTGTTCCAGATCGACTACCTCTCCACCCAGTCCGGCCAGATCTGCGTCAGCCTGCTCTACCATCGCAAGCTGGAGAGCGAGTGGCAGCAGGCCGCCGAAGCGCTGCAGGCCGACCTGCGGGCCAAGGGGTTCGAACTGCAGCTGATTGGCCGCGCCCACAAGCAGAAGATCTGCCTGGGGGAGGAGTTCGTCATCGAGCGGCTGACCGTGCAGGGCCGCGAGCTGGTCTACAAGCAGGTGGAAAACAGCTTCACCCAGCCCAACGCTGCCATCAACGAACAGATGCTGGGCTGGGCGCTGGACGTGACCAGGGGGAGCGAGGGCGACCTGCTGGAGCTCTACTGCGGCAACGGCAACTTCTCCATCGCCCTGGCGCAAAACTTTAGCAAGGTGCTGGCCACCGAGATCGCCAAGCCGAGCGTGGATTCCGCCCAGTTCAACATCGCCGCCAACGGCGTCGACAACCTGATCATCCTGCGCATGTCGGCCGAGGAGTTCACCATGGCGATGCGCGGCGAGCGGGAGTTCAATCGCCTCAAGGGGGTCGATCTCTCCGCCTACCAGTGCAACACCATCTTCGTTGACCCGCCCCGGGCCGGCCTCGACGACGCCACCGTCAAGCTGGTGCAGGATTACGACAACATCCTCTACATCTCCTGCAACCCCGAGACCCTGCAGGCCAACATGGCGGTGCTGGGCGAAACCCACGAGATCGCCCGCTTCGCCCTGTTCGATCAGTTCCCCTGGACTCACCACATGGAGGCCGGGGTCTATCTCAAGCGCAAGGCGGGTTGATGCCGCCGGGGCACAGCTCCCCGCTCGACCAGCAAGACAAGACAGGGCCCGCGGGCCCTGTTTGATTATTTATCCCAGTGCATGGGGCGGCCGGAGCCGCTATGCTGGCGGCACGCGCATCCGCGCCACAGTCTGGGTGTCATGCCACCATGCAACGCATTCTTTTTGTTGAAGATGATCCCGAGATAGGCCAGCTCATCAGCAGCTGGCTGGCCCGCCACGACATGGAAGTGCTGCTGGAGCCGAGGGGCGATCTGGCGCTGGCCAGGGTCGAGGCCGAGCAGCCGGACCTGGTGCTGCTCGACATCATGCTGCCGGGTCAGGATGGTCTCTCCCTGTGCCGGGATCTGCGCCCGCGCTTTGCCGGTCCCATCGTCATGCTAACTTCGCTCGACAGCGACATGAACCAGATCCTGAGCCTGGAGCTGGGGGCCAACGACTACATCCTCAAGACCACGCCGCCCCCCGTGCTGCTGGCCCGGCTGCGGGTCCAGTTCCGCCAGCAGGGACAGCAGGCCCCGCAACCCGTGGTCGCCGGCATGCCGCCCCAGCGCCTGCAGTTCGGCCGGCTGCAGATCGATGGGCCGGGCCGGGACGTGCGCCTCGACGGCGACAGCATTCCGCTCTCCACCGCCGATTTCGACCTTCTGTGGGAGCTGGCCTGCCACGCCGGCCAGATCCTGGGGCGGGAGGCGCTGTTTCGCAGCCTGCGCGGCCGTGACTACGACGGCCAGGATCGCAGCATGGACGTGGCCATCTCCCGCCTGCGCCGCAAGCTGGGGGACGACACCAGCAACCCGACCCGCATCAAGACAGTGCGCCAGAAGGGTTATCTACTAGTACCCCAGGCTTGGGAATGAGCTGGTGTCTCACACGCCTGCACACCAGAAGCCAGGGAATGACAGCAACAACTCGATCTGGATCAATATGGTGCGCCAGAAGAGTTATCTTCTGTTCTGCTGGTGCCCCACACCTGGGAATAAGCCCCACCGAATGACCTTGATGCTCCCTTCTCCCCTTGCAGGAGAAGGGTTGGGGATGAGGGGGCAACAAGGCAATGCCCAGACGCAATCCAGGCAAGAGGAGAGCCCCGATGCGCCGCCTGTTTATCCAGTTCTATCTGCTGCTGATCGGCTGTTTCACCCTGGCCATCCTGCTGGTCGGCATGGTCTATCAGGTCACCGCCGAGCGGGCGGGAGATCGCTATCTGGAGCGGATGATGCAGGGCTCCCTCGGCCTGCTCACCGGTGAGCTGGCCCGCTTGCCACCGGAGCACTGGCCCGCCCGCATGGCCGAGCAGAGCCGCCAGCTCACCCTGCCGCTGCAGATCGGCGCCCTCGCCAACCAGCCGCTGGCCAACGAGGATCAGGCCTTCCTGGAGGCCGGCAACATCGTCATCGTCGAGGAGGATGACACCTTCCTGCAGCGCATTCCGGGCACAGATCAGGTGCTGATCGTCGGCCCCGTGCCTTATCTCTCCTACCTGCACGAGCTGCACTGGGTCGACGTGGGACTGCTGCTGGCCATCGGTCTCTCGCTGGGGCTGCCGATCCTGCTCTGGCTGCGCCCGCACTGGCGCGGCCTGCAGCAGCTCGAACAGACCGCCCGCCGGGTCGGTGACGGGGATCTCTCCTGCCGCACCCGCTTGCCCCCCGGCAGCAGCCTGGGCCGGGTCGGCCGTACCTTCGATCAGATGACCGAGCAGCTGCAGGCCATGCTGGCCAGCCGCAAGCAGCTGACCGACGCCATTGCCCACGAGCTGCGCACCCCGCTGGTGCGGCTGCGCTACCGGCTCGCCATGCTGGATCCCGCCCCCTCGGCCGAGGAGCAGCAGGGGCTGGAGCGGGATCTCGGCGCGCTGGATGCCCTCATCGAGGAGATGCTCACCTACGCCAGGCTCGATCGCCCCGAGCTGCCGCTGCAGTGCAGCGAGCTGGAGCTTGGCAGCTGGGCCGGCAGCCGTCTCGCCGACTGGCAGGCGCTGCGGCCGGACAAGCGGCTCGACTTTGTGCGCCCGGCCATGGCCCTGCCCTGGCGCGGCGATACTCGTCTGCTGGATCGGGCGCTGGAGAACCTCATCGGCAACGCCCTGCGCCACGCCGCCGGCCGGGTGACCCTCAGCATGGCGCGTCAGCAGGATCACTATCTGCTGGAGGTAGCCGACGACGGCGCCGGCATCGATCCCGCACTGGCGCCGCAGATCTTCGAGCCCTTCGTGCGGCTGGATCAGAGCCGCGACAGGCGCACCGGTGGTGCCGGGCTGGGGCTGGCCATAGTGCGCAGCATAGCCCGCCACCACGGCGGCGAGGTGCAGCTGTTGCCAAGCAGCAGCGGTGCCCGTTTCTGCCTGATGCTGCCTGTACATTTGGATACAAACCGTCACCAGTCACTCACTGAACCACAGGCGGAACAGCCCTAGGATGAAGTCATGGAGAAACGCTCCATGTCATCAACCCGAATGAGGAACTGGAATATGAACAAGCTGATCCCCCTGAGCCTGGCTGCTGTCTTCGCCCTGACCTCCGGCTTCACCATGGCTGCCACCCCGACCAAGGCTGCCGCTCCCCAGGCTACCCAGACCAAGGTCGTGAAAAAACACCACAAGGCTGCCCACGCCAAGGCGCCGGCCGTCAAGGTTGCTCCCAAGACCAAGTAATCGACCAGCAAGCTTCCCGTAATGAAAAGGGGCCCCGAGATGGGGCCCCTTCTGTTTTCTGCGCGCTTGCCGTGACTCAACCCAGCATGTAGTCCGCCGGCAGGGCGATGCGGGCAACACCGGATTCCACCGCTGCCAGCGCCACGGCGCGGGCGACGCGCGGCAGCAGACGGGCATCCATCGGCTTGGGAATGACGTAATCCTTGCCGAAGGCGAGCTCGCTGACGCCGGCAGCGGTCAGCACCTCGGCCGGTACCGGCTCCTTGGCCAGACCACGGATCGCCTCGACCGCCGCAATCTTCATGGCATCGTTGATGCGGCTGGCACGGGCGTCGAGGGCACCGCGGAAGATGAAGGGGAAGCAGAGTACGTTGTTGATCTGGTTCGGGTAGTCGGAGCGACCGGTACCCATGATGAGGTCACCGCGCACTGCGTGAGCCAGCGCCGGCTTGATCTCGGGATCCGGGTTGGAGCAGGCGAAGATCACCGGGTTGGCGGCCATCAGCGCCACCGCCTCGGCAGGCAGCACGTCCGGGCCGGAGACGCCGACGAAGACGTCGGCCCCGTCCATCACCTCCATCAGGGTACGCAGAGGGGTGTCGTTGGCGAAGCGCTGCTTGTACTGGTTCAGATCGGTGCGACCGCAGTGGATCACGCCCTGACGGTCCAGCATGAAGATGTTGTGGGGCTTGGCGCCACACTTGATCAGCAGGTCCATGCAGGCGGTGGCGGCGGCGCCGGCCCCCATGCAGACGATGCGGCTGTCGCCAATCTGCTTGCCCTGCACCTCCAACGCGTTGAGCAGGCCGGCGGCGGTGACGATGGCGGTGCCGTGCTGGTCATCGTGGAACACCGGGATGTCGCAGCGCTCGATCAGCGCCTGTTCAATCTCGAAGCACTCGGGGGCCTTGATGTCTTCCAGGTTGATGCCACCGAAGGTGTCGGCGATGGCGGCGACCGTGTCGATGAACTGGGCGCTGGTGTCGTGCTTCACCTCGATGTCGATGGCATCGATGCCGGCAAAGCGCTTGAACAGCAGGGCCTTGCCCTCCATCACCGGCTTGGAGGCCAGCGGGCCCAGATTGCCCAGCCCCAGGATGGCGGTGCCGTTGGAGATGACGGCCACCAGGTTGCCCTTGCCGGTATAACGGTAGGCATCGGCCGGGTTGGCGGCGATCTCGCGCACCGGCTCGGCGACGCCCGGGCTGTAGGCCAGTGCCAGATCGCGGGCGGTCTCGGCGGGCTTGGTGAGGGCGATGGCGATTTTGCCCGGCACGGGCTGGGCGTGGTAGTCGAGTGCCTGTTGGCGGAGATCGTGCTGCTGATCGGACATGGGGGACCCCGATACGGTAGTGAATGAGTGGTGCATTGGCTCGCCCACGGGCGAGGGCTGGGGATCATAAAGAAAACCACCGGGCTTTCACAGAGGAAAGTATCGCCAACCCGCCAATGACAAGCCAGTAATTAGCATGTCACACCACTTACCAATACCTATTTAGTTATAGATATGGTTTCAATCCATGACGGGGATTCCCGCCCTGGCCTCCGCCTTCCGGGCGATCGCCTCCGTCATCCCCTGGAAGATAAAAAGGTGGAACGGCAGCATGGCGAGCCAGTAGGCCAGCCCCCAGGCCCCCTGCGGATGCCAGTGGGCCGTCACCTTGAGCCGGGTCAGCCCCGACTCCTCCGGCAGTATGTTGAACTCCAGCCGGCCGACACCGGGGGCCCGCATGTTGAACAGCAGATCCAGCCTGCGCCCCTCGTCCACCCCGAGGATCTGCCAGGAGTCCAGCATGTCCCCCTTCACGAAGCGATCCGGATTGGTACGGCCACGGGTCAGCGCCGGGCCGCCGATCAGGTGATCCATCCATTCACGCACCACCCACAGCTGGTTCATGTAGAAGTAGCGCTGCTCGCCCCCCAGCTGCTGCAGCACCTGCCACACCACCTCGGGGGCGGCGAGGCTGAGGGCCTCGCCGCTGGCGGTGCGGTCATAGAAGCCGTACTCGGGATGGCGCCAGCGCAGGCCGAGCGGGGTCTCCTCCCCCTGCTGTTCGGCGCCGAGCCGCTGCTCCAGAGCCAGACTCTCCGCCAGTGCCTCGTCGAAACTGAGCAGGGTTTGCGGCAGCAGGGCCCGCAACGGGCCGTCGTCGGCCGGGATGTCGTGCTTGAGGCCGCCCACCAGCGCCTTGGCCACAGGTTGCGGCACCGAGGTGACGAATTGCAGCCACCAGGCGGAGAGGCGCGGGCTCAGGAAGGGGATGGGAATGATGGGGCAGCGCTTGCCGATATGGGCGGCAAACTTCTGCAACTGCTGCTGGTAGCTGAGCAGCTCGGGGCCGGCGGCGTTGAAGATCTGGCCGTCCACCCCGTCGGCCTCCACCAGCCCGCCCAGATAGTGCAGCAGGTTGGACAGTGCAATCGGCGGCGTGCGCGAACGCACCCACTTGGGGGTCACCATCAGTGGCAGGTTGAACACCAGATCCCGCATCACCTCAAACGCCGCCGAGCCGGGGCCAATGATGATGCCGGCGCGCAGCTCCACCGTCGGCACGCCGGCGCCCCGAAACAGCTCACCACAGTGACGGCGGGAGTTGAGATGGCGGCTGTTGCAGGGTTCGGGCTGGATGGCGCCGAGATAGATGATGCGGCGCACCCCGGCGGCGCGGGCGGCTGCGGCGAAGTTCTTCACCCCCTGCTGCTCCAGCCGGTGAAAGTCGGCCCCCGCTCCCATGGCATGCACCAGATAGAAGACGGTGTCGATGCCCGCCAGCGCAGGCAACAGGGTGATGGGCTTGAGGCTGTCGGCGAGGCGAAACTCCACCCCGGGCGGCAGCCGGCAGGGGCGCCGCGCCCCGGCAATCACCCGATAACCCAGCTCCTGCAGATGGGGCACCAAGTAAGAACCTATGTAACCCGCCGCCCCCATCACCAGACAATTTCTCATTCACTCGCTCCTGCTCTGCATCCCTCGTCAACCACACCACCATAGGGCAAAGCGGGCCCTGACAGAACGCCGACCAATAAAAAAGGCGCCCATTGGGCGCCTTTTTCAGAATTCTTCAGAAGTAAAATTACTTCTTGGTGGTCATCGCACCGAAACGCTTGTTGAACTTGTCTACGCGGCCGCCGCTAGAAACTTCTTTCTGCTTGCCGGTGTAGAACGGGTGGCACTCGGAGCACACGTCCAGGTTCAGATCTTTACCAACGGTAGAGAAAGTGTTGATGACGTTACCGCAAGAGCACTTGGCGGTGATGGCTACGTAGTCAGGGTGGATACCAGCTTTCATGGACAACCTCAAAGTAATAGGCCGTGTCGCCATCCGATCTTCTGTCGGACACCACACGATTGTTGAACACAGTTTCAAAGGCTGCGAATAATATAGGAAATGCCTGAGATCAGGCAAGTGGCTTCGCAGAAAAAATAGGCAATCTCTGGTGAATTCTTCCCAAACGCTGGATCTGGTTCGTGTGGCTGTGCCGGTGCCGTTACGCCGTCATTTCGACTATCTCTCCCCCCTGCCCTTGCCTGCCCCCGGCTGCCGGGTCGAGATCCCGTTCGGCCCGCAAACCTTGGTCGGACTGGTGGTGGATCACCCGGCCGAGAGCCAGGTATCGCGCAACAAGCTCAAACCCATCAAGCGGGTATTGGACGCAGCGCCGGTGCTGGGGCCGGATATTCTGGCGCTGATGAACTGGAGTGCCAGCTATTATCAGCATCCCCTGGGGGAGGTACTGCCCCACGCCCTGCCGGTGCTGGTGCGCAAGGGGGAGCCCGCCGCCTATCGGGAGCTGGAGTACTGGTTCGCCACCGAGGCCGGCATGGCGGTCGATCTCAACGAGCTCAAGCGGGCGGCCAAGCAGCAGCAGGCCCTAGCCTTGCTGCGCAAGGGGCCGCAGACCCCCTCCGCTCTCAAGCAGGAGGAGATCCAGAGTGCCGCCCTCACCTCGCTAGAGAAGAAGGGGCTGCTGGAGAAGCGCTCGCTGGAGCCAAGCCATGAGGGTGACTGGGCCGCCCGCTTCGAGCCGGGCGAGGGGCTGCGTCTCAACGGTGAGCAGGCGCTGGCGGTCTCTGCCGTCACCAGCCAGAGCGACAGGTTCGGCGCCTTTTTGCTGGACGGCATCACCGGCTCCGGCAAGACCGAGGTTTACCTGAGCATCCTCGAGCCCCTGCTCAAGGCGGGCAAGCAGGCGCTGGTGATGGTGCCGGAGATAGGCCTCACCCCGCAGACCATCAACCGCTTTCGCCGCCGCTTCAACGTACCCGTGGTGGCGATGAACTCCGCCATGAACGATCGGGAGCGGCTCGATGCCTGGCTGGCCTGCCGCGACGGCGGTGCCGCCATCCTGATCGGCACCCGCTCCGCGGTGTTCACCCCGTTTCACGACCTCGGCATCATCATCATCGACGAGGAGCACGACGGCTCCTTCAAGCAGCAGGACGGCTTTCGCTACCACGCGCGGGATCTGGCGGTGATGCGCGCCCACCGTGCCGGCATTCCCATCCTGCTGGGCTCGGCCACCCCGTCGCTGGAGACGCTGCACAACGCCCGCAGCGGCAAGTATCACCACCTCAGCCTGACCCGGCGCGCCGGCAACGCCCAGACCGCCCGCCAGGTGATCCTGGACATCAAGAACGTGCGACTGCAGGCCGGCCTCTCCCCCCAGCTGGAGCAGCTGATGGCGGAGCATCTGGCGGCCGGCAACCAGGTGATGCTGTTTCTCAATCGCCGCGGCTATGCGCCGGCCCTGATCTGCCACCAGTGCGGCTGGAGTGCCGCCTGCGAGCGCTGCGACGCCTGGTACACCTGGCACCAGGCCGGGCGACGGCTGCACTGCCACCACTGCGACAGCGTGCGTCCGCTGCCCCACCACTGCCCCGAGTGTGGTTGCAACGAACTGATCGGCTCCGGGGTGGGCACCGAACAGCTGGAGCAGTTGCTCGGCACCGTGTTCCCGCAATATCCGGTGGTGCGCATCGATCGGGACAACACCCGTCGCAAGGGGGAGCTGGAGACCCACCTCGGCGACATCAAGGCGGGCAAGTACAAGATCCTGATCGGCACCCAGATGCTGGCCAAGGGCCACCACTTCCCGGATGTGACATTAGTGGGGCTGCTGGATGTGGATGGCGCCCTGTTCAGCGCCGATTTTCGCGCCGCCGAGAAGCTGGCCCAGCTCTACACCCAGGTGGCGGGCCGCGCCGGCCGCGCCAGCAAGCCGGGGCTGGTAGTGCTGCAGAGCCACCATCCCGAGCACGCCTTGCTGCAGGACCTGACCCAGAATGGCTACGGCCATTTCGCCGACACGGCGCTGAAGGAGCGCCGCCTGCTGGGGCTGCCCCCGTTCAGCTATCAGGGGCTGTTTCGGGCCGAGGCCAACGGCCGCGACGAGGTGCAGCTGTTCCTCGCCCGCCTCGCCGACACCCTGCGCAGCGCCCGCTACCCACATGTGCAGGTGCTGGGGCCCATCAGCGGCTTCATGGAGCGCAAGGCGGGCAAGTTTCGCATGCAGTTGCTGGTGCAGGGGCCGAGCCGGGCGCCACTGGCCCATCTGCTGGATTGGGCGGTGAAGGAGCTGGAGGGGTGGCCCGAGACCAAGCGGGTACGCTGGAGCCTCGACATAGACCCCACCGAGCTGAACTGAGTCAGGCTCTTGTCGCTGATGGTGAAGCGGCCGGGTTTGCCATGCGGGCGCAGGGTTCAGACCCGCAGGTCGACCTGCTGCACCCAGCCTCCCTTGCCCTGCTCGGTCACATAGAGGCCGGACTGGCGCAACACCCCCTGATTGCCGTTTTCCCCCAGATGGTTGAAGGGGGTGTCGAGGGGATGCAGCAGGATGGCTCCTATCCCTAGCTCCACCAGGGCGATGGGTGACTGGTCCGGCTGCCAGAACTGCAGCGCCGAGAACTGGCTGTCCCGCTCGTCCAGCACCCCATTGCCATCCTCATCCAGGGTCGCCAGCTCGCCAAACCCGTTGCCGGAGCGGGCGCCGAACAGCTCGCCGCCGTCATCTATGGTGCCGTTGCCGTTGCGATCCAGCGCCACGAAGCCACTCCCCTCACTCAGGCCGGGCAGGCTGTCCGCCTTGCCATCCTGATCGAGGTCGAAATTGACCCGGGCGTCGGTCAGGCCGGCTATCTTGCCGTCCAGGCTGAGCACCAGCGGATCCTTTAAGGCATTGAGGGTGGTGCGGCGCTGGCTGATGTCGAGCTGGCGCCAGTCCAGCACAAAACCCAGATCCAGCTGCAGGTTCTGGCCATCCTGGGTCTGCACATTCGCCGCCGCCACCACGTTGAGCTGCTCTTTTTGCAGCAGGCTGTCGGTCACCTCCACCAGCTGATCCGGCTCGGCGGCGGGCTGGGCCCCCTCACCCGTCGGGGCACTCACCCCCTCCGCGCCCTGCTCGGCCGGCTTGATGGGCTCCGGCAGCTCTATCTTGTGGCCCAGCATGGCTTCGATCATCAGCTTGATGAGCCGCTGACGATTGTCGAGCCCGTCGTTAGGGATGCCATCCTGTTCGCTCTTGCCGGTCTCGGTGGACTTGGCCGACGCCGGTTCAGGAGCGCTCTGAACCGCACCGGCGGCGCTGCGGCTGGCCATCTGCAGCGTCAGCAGGCTGCTGCGGGTGAAGGTGAGCTGGCTGCCGCCGCCGGCAGCAGCAGGTGTAGAGTCCGCCGGCGCCGTGGCAGGGGACTGCACCTGGCTGGCTGGCGGCACGGGGCCGAGCCGGCGCACCTTGCGGGCTTGGGCCTGCTGTTGCTGGTATTGCACCTCCCCCTGGAGGTCGTAGTGATCGATGCGCATATCTTCGCCCTCGGCGCCATACATCTGGTCAGTTATCGACCAACTGCCGGGGCGGGCTTAACACCGATTGGCTATATCAGCCGGCAGACGCCTCGCCGTCGGCGCATAACAGCGCCAATGCCAACGACCTTGCCTGCACCAGCGCCAGCGGTTGCTGATAGCTGTGTGCCATCACCACGGCCCCCTCCAGCAACAGGCAGATGCCGGTGGCTTGCCTCTCGTGGCAGTCGAGCCTGGTGCTGACCCAGTCCAGCAGCGCCTGCTTGTGCGCGACCACCAGCTTGCGAACCGGGTGACGGGGATCGGCAAACTCGGCGCTGGCGTTGATGAAGTTGCAGCCATAGAAGTCGCTGCGGCCAAACCACTCCCCGAAACCGTCGAACAGGGCATGCAGCCGGCTCTCCCGCCCTTCCTGCCCCTGCAGGCGCGCTTCCAGCAGGGCGAAGAACTCCCGCTCGCGGGACTGCAGCACCTCCTCGATCAGAGCATCCTTGGTGGGAAAATGGCGGTAGAGGGTGCGTTTGGTGCTGCCGGCCTCCGCCCAGATGCGGTCGATGCCGGTGGCGTGAAAGCCATGGCGGTTGAACAGACGGTAGGCCGTCTCCATCAGCTGCTGCCGTTTTTCGCTCATCGTGTTTTTCCCCTTGAAGTACACCGATCTGTCTACCTAATGTGCCTAATCACGGCTGACAAACCAAGAAGGAAACCGTGATGACGAGATGGTATGGCCCCTTGTGGGCAGGAGTGGGTGCGGCACTGGCGATAGGTGTGCTGGGCTGGTTGAACATCAGCTGGCATACCGCCCTGATCATGGCGCCCTTCGGGGCCAGCTGCGTGTTGCTGTTTTCCCTGCCGGCGAGCCCGCTGGCACGGCCGTGGAATGTGCTCGGCGGCCATCTGCTGACGGCCACCGTCGGCTTGCTGGTACAGGAGCTGCCCCTGCCGCTGGAGCTGCAACTGGCCCTGGGCGTGGGGCTGGCCATCGCGCTGATGCAGGGGCTCGATCTGATCCACCCACCCGCCGGCGCCAATCCCCTGCTGGTGTTGATGACGGGGCAACAGTGGCCCTTTCTGTGGCACACGGTACTGCCCGGCGCCCTGCTGCTGATCCTGCTGGGTTACGGCTTCCAGCGGGTCAAATGGCAGCGACGGCTTGGTACCGGCTAAACAGACGAGGGAGGCCTGGGCCTCCCTCGTCGTTCATGCAGATACCCTGGTCATTGCGCCTGCTGGGAGACCCCCTCCAGTCGCACTTCCACCCGTCGATCCGGTGCCAGACAGGCGATCAGCGCCGGTTTGGAGCCGCTGCTGCAGTTGTTGCCGGTGATCGGAGAGGACTTGCCGCGCCCCTCGACCCGCACCTTGTCGGCAAACAGCCCCTTCGCAATCAGATAGTCTGCCACGCTGCGGGCGCGCTGCTCGGAGAGCGCCTGGTTGTAGGCGTCAGAGCCGATGCGATCGGTGTGGCCGATCACGGTTGCCACCCCGTCTTTCGGATTGGCCGCCACTATCTGGCTGAACAGGTTGTCCAGCGCCTGGCTGGCAGCCGGCTTCAGGGTCGCCTTGTTGAACTCGAACAGCACGTCCGAGCTCAGGCTGAAGGTTTTGGGCACCACCACCACGGCGGGAGCAGGCGCCGCTGCCGGGGCCGGTGCGGGCGTCGCCACTTCGCCGCCCTGCTGACCGAAGCGATAGAGCATGGCGAAGGCCAGCAGGCCGTTGTCCATCTCGATGCCGGAACGATCGAGGGAGGTATCCCCGAGCGGGGTGGTGTACTGGTATTCGAGGCGGGCGGCCCAGTCACGGTCGATGGCGTATTCGGCCCCCAGCGCCCCGACGAACACGGCGCCATGCTTGTTGCCGGTATCCTTGATGAAGTCAGTGGCCGTCTGGGCCGACAGTTCGCTGTTGGTCCAGGCGTAGCCACCGCCGATCCGGCCATAGAGATCCAGCGCATCGTTGACCGGGAACCCTATCTTCATGGTGGTCTGGATCATCTGGCTCTTGGCTTCCCCTTCCACCCTCACCCCGCTCAATTCGCCGGACGAGGTGTACTTGCCGAACCAGTCATAGCCGAATTCGAAGCCCAGGTTGGGGTTGAGCTGATAGCCGGCAAAAGCGCCCAGCCCGAGCGTATCCTTGCTGGTGCTGGTGTTTTGCAACGCCCCCAGGGTGTCGGAGACGACCTGCTTCTGATCCACGTCGAAGAACTTGGACCAGCCGGCCTTGCCGCCGACATACCAGGTGTTGTCCTGAGCGGCAGCCTGCACGCCCCCGCTGACGAGCAGGCCGCTGACCAGCACGGCAAGTATCGATTTGTTCATGGTAAAAGCCTCTGCAATGAGTCGTGATGGGCGCTCTTGCGCCTCTCTTCCCTGATGGGGCAAACCCGGCCCCGCCCATCAGGTTATCCCATCTGTTGTCAGCCTCAAATGACTTGGGACTCAAGAGTGTGAAGCGCTCGGCATTCCCGACCGCAAAACGCCCCATGCAGGTGTATCCACGGGTGCGCCGGCAGCACCATGAAAAAGGGAGGCCGATGGCCTCCCTCTTGCTGCTTGCAGCGCGCCTAGCTGGCCAGAAACAGCCGGTAGGCGGGGTCGTCGCTCACCTCTTTCCAGCCGTAGCCAATCTCGTGCAGGTAGTCGTGGAAGGCGGCCACGTCCTCGTCCGGCAGCTCGAAGGCGCACAGCACCCGGCCGTAGTCGGCACCGTGGTTGCGGTAGTGGAACAGGCTGATGTTCCAGCGACAGCCCAAGGTCTCCAGAAAGCGCATCAAAGCGCCAGGTTGCTCCGGAAACTTGAAGCTGTAGAGACGTTCACCGAGGGGCCGGGCCGGGCGGCCGCCAATCATGTAACGCACGTGGTTCTTGGCCAGCTCGCTCTCGGTCATGTTGACCACCGGATAGCCGTTGCCGCCGAGCTGATCGATGATCTGGCCCAGCTCCTCGTCACCGCCGCTGAGGCGCACCGAGACGAACAGCGAGGCCTGCTCGGCATCGGCGTAACGGTAGTTGAACTCGGTCACCATGCGGGGCCCGAGCTGACGGCAGAAGTCGAGGAAGGCCCCTTTGCGCTCGGGGATGGTCACCGCCAGCATGCCCTCGCGCTTCTCGCCGATCTCGCAGCGCTCCGACACGTAGCGCAGGCTGTGGAAGTTGACGTTGGCACCGGACAGAATGGCCGCCATCCGGCCACCCTTGACCTGCTCCCGCTCGCTGTAGGCCTTGAGGCCGGCCAGTGACAGGGCGCCCGACGGCTCGGCAATGGCGCGGCAGTCGTCGAAGATGTCTTTGAGCGCGGCGCAGATCTGGTCGTTGGAGACGGTCACCACCTCGTCCAGATACTGGTTGCACAGGCGGAAGGTCTCCTCGCCGATGCGCTTGACCGCCACCCCGTCCGCAAACAGCGAGACTCGCTCCAGATTGACCGGCTCGCCGGCCGCCAGCGCAGCCTTGAGGCAGGCGGAGCCCTCCGCCTCCACCCCGATCACCTTCACATCCGGCAGCAGCTGTTTGATGTAGACCGCCACCCCGGCGGCCAGCCCGCCGCCCCCCACCGGCACGAAGACGTGGGTGAGATGGGTGTCCTGCTCCAGCAGCTCCTTGCCGATGGTGCCCTGCCCGGCGATCACCTCGACGTCGTCAAACGGCGGGATCAGGGTGTAGCCCTCCAACTCGGCGAGACGGCGGCTCTCGCCGTAAGCCTCGTCGAAGCTGTTGCCGAACAGCAGCACGTTGCCGCCCTGGCGGCGCACCGCATCGATCTTGATGTCCGGCGTGGTCTTGGGCATCACTATGATCGCCTTGATACCGAGCCTGGCGGCCGACAGGGCGACCCCCTGGGCGTGGTTGCCGGCAGAGGCGGCGATGACGCCGCGCTCCTTCTGCTCCTGGGTCAGGGTGGCAATCTTGTGGTAGGCGCCGCGCAACTTGAAAGAGTGAACCGGTTGCAGATCCTCCCGCTTCAGACTGACGTGGTTGCCGAGCCGCTCGGAGAGTTTCTTCAGGGTTTGCAAAGGGGTGACCCGCGCCGCCTCGTAGACGGGGGAGAGCAACACCTTGCGTAGATAATCCGCCGCAGAGACCATGACTTATTCCCCCAGCATCGAGCGATCGCGCCACATCAACCCTTTGTCGGCACAAAGACCGACCAATCGGGTCGACTGCTCATAGTTCATATTGGAATTCATCTTTATTCCCCCAACAGGGTGCGATCGCGCACCGCACCCTTGTCGGCACTGGTGGCGAACATGGCATAGGCGCGCAGGGCAAAGGAGACCTGACGCTGGCGATCGAGCGGCTTCCAGCCACGGGCCTCGACGGCGACGCGGCGGGCGGCCAGCACGCTGTCGGCCACCTCCAGCACCATGCTGCGGGCCGGGATGTCGATGTTGATGATGTCGCCATCCTCCACCAGACCTATGGTGCCGCCAGAGGCCGCCTCCGGCGAGACGTGACCGATGGAGAGACCCGAGGTGCCGCCGGAGAAGCGGCCGTCGGTGATCAGCGCACACGCCTTGCCGAGGCCCATGGATTTCAGATAAGTGGTGGGGTAGAGCATCTCCTGCATGCCGGGGCCCCCTTTCGGACCCTCGTAGCGGATCACCACTACTTCACCTGCCTGGACTGTGCCATCCAGGATACCGGCGACCGCCGTGTCCTGGCTCTCGAATACCCGGGCCGGGCCACGGAAGGTGAGGTTCTCCTCGTCCACCCCGGCGGTCTTGACGATGGCGCCGTTAAGCGCCAGGTTGCCGGCGAGCACGGCGAGGCCGCCCTCCAGGCAGTAGGCGTTGTCCAGCGAACGGATGCAGCCCTCGGTGCGGTCCAGATCCAGCTCCGGCCAGCGGCAATCCTGGCTGAACGCCTTGGTGGTGCGGATGCCGGCCGGGCCGGCGCGGTAGAAGTCCACCACCTCCTGACTGGGCTGGCGGCTGACGTCATACTCGGCCAGCAGCTCCACCAGCGAGGTGCCCAGCACGTTGCGGGCGTCCCCGTGCACCAGACCCGCTTTCTCCAGCTGGCCCAGGATGGCGATGACGCCACCGGCGCGGTGCACGTCTTCCATGTGATATTTCTGGGTAGAGGGCGCCACCTTGCACAGCTGGGGCACCTTGCGCGACATGCGGTCGATGTCGGCCATGGTGAAGTCGACGCCCGCCTCCTGGGCTGCCGCCAGCAGGTGCAGCACGGTATTGGTGGAGCCGCCCATGGCGATGTCGAGCGCCATGGCATTCTCAAACGCCGCCTTGGTGGCGATGTTGCGCGGCAGAGCCGACGCATCCTCCTGCTCATACCAACGCTTGGCCAGGGTCACGATGCGCTGGCCCGCCAGCTTGAACAGCTGCTCGCGATCGCTGTGGGTCGCCAGCAGCGAGCCGTTGCCCGGTTGGGAGAGACCCAGCGCCTCGGTCAGACAGTTCATGGAGTTGGCGGTGAACATGCCGGAGCAGGAGCCGCAGGTGGGGCAGGCACTGCGCTCCACCTGTTCGCTCTGGGCGTCTGAAACCTTGGGGTCGGCGCCCTGGATCATGGCGTCCACCAGATCCAGCTTGATGATCTGGTCGGAGAGCTTGGTCTTGCCCGCTTCCATCGGGCCGCCGGAGACGAAGATCACCGGGATGTTGATGCGCAGGGCGGCCATCAGCATCCCCGGGGTGATCTTGTCGCAGTTGGAGATGCAGACCATGGCGTCTGCGCAGTGGGCGTTGACCATATACTCCACCGAGTCGGCGATAAGCTCGCGCGATGGCAGGGAGTAGAGCATGCCACCGTGGCCCATGGCGATGCCGTCATCCACGGCGATGGTGTTGAACTCCTTGGCCACCCCGCCGGCGGCTTCGATCTCTCGCGCCACCAGCTGGCCCAGATCCTTGAGGTGGACGTGGCCCGGCACGAACTGGGTGAAGGAGTTGACCACGGCGATGATGGGCTTGCCGAAATCCTGATCGGTCATGCCGGTGGCACGCCAGAGGGCGCGGGCCCCGGCCATGTTACGTCCGTGGGTGGTGGTGGCGGATCTCAACTTCGGCATTGTCTCTACTCCCTGAATGCCCAGCGGGCTCATTATCTTTGGAAATGAAAAAGTGACTCTCGGATCGGGAATCGATCCTGGTGAGGGCACCGCGCAGTGCCCTCACCGGAAGCGACTCGGGGAGGCACATCGCCTCCCCTCATTTGTCAGTCAGCCACCGGGGTCAACCAGCCCCACTTGTCTTCGGTCTGGCCGTTGAACAGGCCGAAGAAGGCGTTCTGCAGTTGCTCGGTCACCGGACCGCGGCAACCGGCACCCACCTGCATCCGATCGACGGAGCGCACCGGGGTCACCTCGGCCGCCGTGCCGGTCATGAAGATCTCGTCTGCGACATACAGGGCCTCACGGGGCAGCGCCTGCTCGCGCACCTCGTAACCCAGATCGCGGGCCAGCGTCATGATGGTGTCGCGGGTGATACCGGGCAGGATGGCGGCGGTAGCGGGCGGGGTGAACAGCACGCCGTTCTTCACCAGGAACAGGTTCTCCCCCGCCCCTTCGCTCAGGTAACCGTTCACGTCCAGCGCCAGCCCCTCGGCGAAGCCGTTGCGCTTGGCCTCGCGACTGATCAGCTGGGAGGAGAGATAGTTGCCACCCGCCTTGGCGCCGGTGGGAATGGTGTTGGGGGCGAGCCGGTTCCAGGAGGTGACGCACACATCCACCCCGTTCTTCAACCCCTCTTCGCCGAGATAGGCGCCCCAGGGAATGGCCGCAACGATCACGTCGGCCTTGGCATCCTTGGGAGGATGCAGGCCAAGGCCCACGTTACCGATGAAAGCCAGCGGGCGCAGGTAGCCGCTTTTCAGGCCGTTCTCGCGCACCACGGTGCGGCAGGCCTCGTTGATCTCGGCCTCGTTGTAGGGGACCTCCATCCAGTAGATCTTGGCGGAGTCGAACAGGCGGCGGGTGTGCTCCTGCAGGCGGAAGATGCAGGTCCCCTTGGGGGTGTCATAGGCACGCACCCCTTCGAAGACCGAGGAGCCATAGTGCAGGGCGTGGCTCATCACGTGCACCTGGGCATCCTGCCAGGGCACCAGTTTGCCGTTGAACCAGATGTATTGGGGATGAGTGGCGGATTGGGAAGGCTGTGACATTGGCTTGGCTCCTTAAGCTCTGATCCGGGGTTGCTGTTCCAGTGCATCGACCCGGGAGACGTCCACCAGCTTCACCAGCTGGCTCCACAACTGCTGGATGGGACGCACCGACTCGACAGTAACCGTGATCCGCAGTTGTTGGCAATCCTGCTCCATGTTGAGGGCGCAGAGGTTGAAACCGCGGTGACGCACCACCCGCAGCACCCGCTCCATCACTTCGGGTCTGGGCTGGGCATGGATTTGCAAGGTATTGAACTGACTCATGGGCGTTGCTCCATCATTTGGTGGTTGGCGACTCCTGGCGGAACCAGGGGCCAGACGTTTTCTTCCTCTGAAATGGCCACATGCAGCAGATAGGCGCTCTCACTCGCCAGCAGACGGTCGAGGGCCGGGGCTATCTCCTCCTTGCATGTGATGGTCTCGCCCGGAATGCCGAAGGCGGCGGCCAGGGCGACGAAATCGGGATTGTCGGAGAGGATGGTCTCGCTGTAGCGGCCGTCGAAGAACAGCTCCTGCCACTGGCGCACCATGCCGAGGCGCTGGTTGTCCAGCAGCACCATCTTCACCTTGAGCTGGGCCCGGCGGATGGTGCCAAGCTCCTGCACGTTCATCATGAAAGAGCCGTCGCCGCTCACCAGCACCACCTCATCTTCGGGGCGCGACATCTTGGCGCCGATGGCGGCGGGCAGGCCGAAGCCCATGGTGCCGAGACCGGCGCTGGAGAGGTGGTTGCGCGGGCTGGTGAAGCGCATGTGCTGGGCCACCCACATCTGGTGCTGACCCACGTCGCAGGCCACCACGCTGCTCTCCGGCAACCTGGCAGAAAGCTGCTTGAGCAGTGCCGGGGCATAAATGGGCTGGCCGGGATGGTCGTAACGAAAGGCGTACTCGCGGGCCATGTTCGCGCAGTGCTCACGCCATGGGTCGATGGAGAGGGACATGGCGAGACGCGGCAACACCTGTTTGAGATCCTGAGTGATGCCCACTTCGGCGGCGCGGCGCTTGCCAAACTCGGCGGCGTCCACATCCAGATGGATCACCTTGGCCTCGGGGGCGAACTCCTCCAGCTTGCCAGTCACCCGATCATCGAAACGGGCGCCCACCACCAGCAGCAGGTCGCACTGCTGCACCGCATAGTTGGCGGCCTTGGTGCCATGCATGCCGAGCATGCCCAGATAAACGGGGCTGTCGGGATCGAGCGCCCCTATCCCCTTGAGGGTGGTGACCGCAGGCATGCCAGTGGCGGCGGCAAAGTTGCGCAGCTGCTGCTCGGCGTTGGCCATCCCCACCCCGCCACCGACGTAGAGCACCGGACGCTCGGCAGCAGCAAGCAGGGTGCGAGCGGCCGTCAGCTCGGCCGGATTGAGATGCTCGGGCTCCGCCACCGCAAACAGCAGACTCTGGGCCGGCGCTTTGGTCAGTTGAACATTGGCCAGTTGCACGTCCTTGGGCAGGTCGATCAGCACGGGGCCGGGGCGCCCTTCACTGGCGATGGCGAAGGCCTCGGCAATCACCTGAGGCAAATCCGCCACATCCGTCACCATAAAGGAGTGCTTGGTGCAGGAGAGAGACATGCCGAGCACGTCCACTTCCTGGAACGCATCGGTCCCGACGGCGGCGCAGGGCACCTGACCGCTGATGGCCACCAGCGGCACCGAGTCGAGCAGCGCCTCCGCGAGGCCGGTCACCAGGTTGGTGGCGCCCGGACCCGAGGTGGCGATGCAAACCCCCACCTGACCGGAGGCGCGGGCATAACCCACCGCCGCCATGGCGGCCCCCTGCTCGTGGCGGCAGAGCTGGTGCGCCAGACCGCCGTCATACAGGGCATCGTAGACCGGCATGATGGCCCCGCCCGGGTAACCAAACACCTGGGTCACACCCTGTTTCTTGAGAGCCTGTACCAAAAACTGCGCGCCGTTCATCTGGAAAATCCTGTCCTTTGGTCGAAAAAAAACCCCCGGGCCGTGAGGCTCGGGGGTCGCTTGTTTCGTTCTGTCCGGTGGTGGGTCTATCCCTTGTTCCGTGCAGCTAAACGAGCCCCGAGCGGTGAGATAATAATCACCACTAGGACCACAATAATGCTGACGAAACGGGAGGCCATGTTCATAGTTACAACCGGAAATCCTGTGAAATTGGGCGGTTTTTACCGCGAATGGCTATTAGAACTAGCACGGTGGATTTTATTGGGCAAGCGTTTTTTGCCTGACAAGACTCTGATTTTCACTGAGTCCAATCGCGTCAGTTGGAACAAAAAACTAATAAAAAACGGTTAACCAGCATATACATCAAACCAAGGACGGGATTTATGTCATTAGCTGTGGTTTATAGCCGTGCCAGCCTGGGAATAGCGGCCCCGCAAGTCACGGTGGAAGTGCACCTCTCCAACGGTCTGCCCGCCTTCAACATGGTGGGCCTGCCGGAAACCTCGGTGAAGGAGTCGCGGGATCGGGTGCGCAGCGCCCTGCTCAATGGCAATTTCGAGTTCCCGAGCAAGCACATCACGGTCAATCTGGCCCCCGCCGATCTGCCCAAGGAGGGGGGCCGTTTCGATCTTGCCATCGCCATCGGTATTCTTGCCGCTTCCAAGCAGATACCCGCAAAATACCTGCTTGATCACGAATTTTTAGGCGAGCTGGCCCTGACCGGCGAGATCCGCCCCGTGCTCGGCGTGCTGCCCGCAGTGCTCGCCTGCCGGGATGCCGGGCGCACCTTGCTGGTACCGCGGGAGAACGGCCCCGAGGCCTCGCTGATCCAGGACGCCGAGGTACGCACCGCCCATCAGTTGCTGGCCGTCACCGCCTGGCTGGCGGGTCAATACGAGCTGCCGCTGCCGGATCCCCAGACCACGGAGGCCCTGCCCGATGTGCCGGATCTGCAGGATGTGATCGGCCAATCCCAGGCCAAGCGGGCGCTGGAGATCGCCGCCGCCGGCAGCCACAACCTGCTGTTCATCGGCCCGCCCGGCACCGGCAAGAGCATGCTGGCCAGCCGCCTGCCCGGCATTCTGCCACCGCTCAGCGAACAGGAGGCGCAGCAGACCGCCGCCATCCACTCCATCGGCGGCCTCACCCCTCGAGCCGGTCACTGGCACCACAGACCCTATCGCACGCCGCACCACAGCGCCTCGGCAGTGGCGCTGGTGGGTGGTGGCAGCCACCCGCGGCCCGGTGAAATATCCCTGGCCCACAACGGGGTGCTGTTTCTGGATGAACTGCCGGAGTTCGAGCGCAAGGTGCTCGACTCCCTGCGCGAGCCGCTGGAGACCGGCCACATCACCATCAGCCGGGCCGCCCGTCAGGTGGATTTTCCCGCCCGCTTCCAGCTGGTCGGCGCCATGAACCCCAGCCCTTGCGGCCACTACGGCGATGGCCAGACCCGCTCCAGCCCGGATCAGATCCTGCGCTACCTTGGCAAGCTCTCCGGCCCCTTTCTCGACCGCTTCGACTTGACGGTGGAAGTACCGCTGCTGCCCAAGGGCAGCCTGACCGGCAAAGCCGAGCGGGGGGAGTCGAGCCAACAGATCCGCGAACGGGTGCTGGGGGCACGGGAGCGCATGCTGAGCCGCAACGGCAAGCTCAACAATTTGCTTGATAGCCGCGAAATCGAAGAAATTTGCCGCTTATCGCCGCAGGATGCCGAGTTTCTGGAGAACGCCATCCAGAAACTGGGGCTCAGCATCCGGGCCTGGCACCGCATCCTGCGGGTATCGCGCACCATCGCCGATCTGGCGGGGCACGCCGCCATCGAAAGAGAGCACCTGATCGAGGCGCTCGGCTATCGGGCCATGGATCGGCTGCTGTCACGACTGCGCAGCGGCTGATGGGTCGCAAGCGCACCTGACGGCCCTGCATGGTCTCGCGGGCCATCGGCTGATATTATGGCCACAGATCTGACCACTTGATGGCCCTTTATCGACAGCAAGACGGACCCGACCCATGCCCAACAAGCTGATTGAGCGACTGCGCGGCAGCCTCTCGACCCTGCTCTATTTTCTCAACACCCTGTTCTGGTTTATCCCGATCCTCTCGCTGGGCCTGCTCAAGCTGGTGCTGCCCCTCAAGGGCTGGCGCACCTTCTGCAATGCCCTGCTGGATGGCAGCGCCGGCTGCTGGATCGGTTTCAACAACCTGATCCAGAAAACCATCATCAGAACCCCTTTCGATGTGGTCGGAGTGGACAAAGGGCACCGGAATGAGTGGTATATGGTGATTGCCAACCATCAATCCTGGGTCGACATACTGGTACTGCAGCGGGTTTTTAATCAAAAAATCCCCTTCCTGAAGTTTTTCCTCAAGAAAGAACTGATTTGGGTACCTTTCCTCGGTCTGGCCTGGTGGGCGCTGGACTTCCCCTTCATGCAGCGATATTCCCGCAAACTGCTGGAAAAGAAGCCCCATTTGAAGGGAAAAGACATAGAGACCACGCGCAAGGCCTGTGCCAAGTACCGCCACATGCCGGTGAGCGTGATGAACTTCGTGGAGGGCACCCGCTTCACCGCCCGCAAGCACGACAAACAGGCAGCGCCCTATCGCCACCTGCTGCACCCGAGAGCTGGCGGCATTGCCTTCACTCTGGCAGCCATGGGCGATCAGCTGCACAAGCTGGTGGATGTGACCATCGCCTATCCGGGCGGCATCCCCAGCTACTGGGACTTCATGTGCGGTCGGGTCAAGGAGATCAAGGTTCGGGTCCGCTTTCTGCCGATCGAACGCAATCTGGTGGGGGATTACTTCAATGACCCCGAGTTCCAACAAGAGTTTCAGCAGTGGTTGAACGGGATCTGGCACGAGAAGGACCAGACTCTGAACCAGCTGCTGGCAGACAAGACGCCCCAAACTACACCATGCTAAGCCTGCTCCCGGGTCCGCTGGTGCTGCTCATCAGCGCCAGCCTGACCATACTGTTTACCGCCCTGTGCGCCAGCCTGATCCTGCTGGTGTCGCTGGTCAAACTGCTGCCCGTTCCACCCCTGGCCCGTGCCTGCAGCCGGCTCAACAATCGCTTCATGCGGCTGTGGCTGGCCTGCAACGCCCTGGTGATCCGCCTCACCACCCGCATCGACTGGCAGGTGGAGGACGACACCCGGCTGCGCAAGGATGGCTGGTATCTCATCATCAGCAACCACATGAGCTGGACCGACATCGTCGTGCTCGGCCACCTGTTTCGCGACCGGCTGCCGGTCCCCAAGTTCTTCATGAAGCACGAGCTCATCTACATACCGCTGCTGGGACTGGCCTGCTGGGGGCTGGACATGCCCTTTATGCGTCGCTACTCGCGGGAGTTCTTGCTGCGCAACCCGCATCTGCGGGGCAAGGATATCGAGACCACCCGCAACGCCTGCGAGCAGTTTCGCCACATCCCCACCACCGTCATCAACTTCGTGGAGGGGACCCGCTTCACCGAGGCGAAGCGCGATGCCTCCCGCTCCCGATACCAGCATCTGATGCCGCCCAAGGCGGCGGGGCTGGCCTTCACCCTGGCGGCCATGGGGGAGCAGTTCGACAGCCTGATCAACGTCACCATCAGCTATCCGGACAACGTCGAGACCCCCTTCAAGGACTTCCTGATGGGGCGGATGAAGCGCATCCGGGTGCGGATCGAGGAGCTGCCGGTGGACGAGCAGCTGGTGGGGGATTACTTCAATGACAAGCAGTTCAAGCGCGGCTTCCAGGAGTGGCTGAACCAGCGCTGGCAGGAGAAGGACGCCGTGCTGGCGCAGTGGCAGGCGGCCGATGCGGCGGCTCAGACCGAGCCGCAGGCAGCCGAGGCGAGCACCGAGGCCAGCTCGGGCAGCTGATCCTCGCTGAACACGGCGATGCCGTGGCGGCGCAGCAGGGCAGTGGTCATGCCCTCGCCCGCCACGGACTGCCCCTCGAAGCGGCCGTTGTAGATGCGGCCGCTGCCACAGGAGGGGCTCCCCTCCTTGAGCAGAGCGAAGCGAATGCCCTGCTGCCGACAAGTCGCCAGCGCCAGCGCGGCGCCACGGGCAAACTCCGCCGTCACATCCAGCCCGCTTGCGGTCATCACTCGCTCCCCTTGCCGCTCGGCTGGGGGGCGCGGCGTCGGCAGACCGCCCGCCACCTCGGGACAGAAGGCCAATGCCCGCCCTTCAGCCCCCAGCGTTTGCAGCCAGTCGCTGACGATGCCCTTGCTCTGACCGTCGTAGCGCACCGGCTGACCCAGCAAGCAGGCGCTCACCAGTACCTTGTGCACGCTGGTCTCACTCATGCTTTGCTCCCCCGCTGGCTAAAACCAGGGCCCTCGTAGCACAACGAACATGGTCCCAGCAGACAGGCGCTTACCAATACCTTGTGCACGCCGACATCCTTCATGCTTCCGCTCCGTGCATCACCTGATCGAACATCACGCAGCAGGGGCTCTCCAGCCGGTAGAGGATGGCGGGACGCTGCTTGCCGGTGCGCTTGCGGCCGGTGTCCACCAGGATATCGGCGCGATGGATGCGCTTGCGAAAGGCGGCCGTGTTCATCGGGGTCTGCAGGATGATTTCGAAGGCCCGCTGCACCTCGGAGAGGGTGAACTCGGCCCCCAGCAGTTGCAGCGGCAGGGTGCTGTAACGGCTCTTGATGCGCAGTCGCTCCAGCCCTCTGGCGATCAGCTGGGTGTGGTCGAAGGCGAGGCTGAGCCCCGGCAGGGCGGCAAGCGGGTGCCAACAGCCGTGGAGAACCTCCACCTCGGGATCCACCAGACAGAGGTAGACCAGGGTGGTGGACCAGCCACGGGGATCCCGCTCCAGGTTGCCCAGGGTGCAGACCTGCTCGCTGTAGCAATGGCCCAGCCCCCATTCGGTCAGCAGGCGATGGCGAGCCGCGTCCAGATCCCGATCCCGGGTCTCGTCGATGCGCAGGGCCGGCAGTTGCCAGCAGTGGGCAAAGGGCGGGCGATCGCGGGTCTCCAGCAGCAGCTCGAGCCGCTCCTCGTTCAACCGCAGCACCACCATATCCAGACTCATTCTCAACATGCCGATCGCCCTGCTCGCCTTCGATTAATGTTTGGTAGATAATATCACACGAATAGTATGTGCAGGAGCCACTCAATGGGAACCGTCGCCAGCCTGGATATTGATGCGCAGAAGGGGTTTACCCCCCTCTGCCCGAACGAACTGCCCGTCGCGGGCGGGGATGATATTGTGGCTGCGCTCAACGCTCAGGCCACCCTCGCCAGCCTGCGGGTCGGCAGCAAGGATTCACACCCGGCCAACGCCGCCTGGGCCGTCAGCGACCCTGCCGGCATGCTGCTGCCGCTGGATCTGCCCAACGCCGACCTCACCTGGCCGGTGCACTGCGTACCGGGCACCCGCGGCTTCGAACTGCTCGACGGCCTGCCGGCCCCGGTCGATTACGACTTCTTCGTCTGGAAGGGGGTCGAGCCGGATCTGCACCCCTACGGCACCTGCTTCCACGATCTGGCCGAGCGCCGCAGCACAGGGCTCATCGAGTTTCTGCAAGCCCGCGGCGTCACGACCGTACTGGCCGGCGGCCTCGCCACCGACTACTGCGTCAAGACCAGCGTGCTGCAGCTGCGCCGCGCCGGTTTCCGGGTGATCGTCCACCTCGATGCCTGCCGTGGCATCGCCCCCGAAACGGTCGCTCAGGCCCACACCCAGATGATCGAGGCCGGCGCCGAACTGGCCCAGACCCTTGCCGATGTACAACGCCTGCTGGACGCCTGATATGCCTCCTATTCTCAACAGCCTGCCCGATACCGGCGTCTGCAATCTACAAAAGCGGCAGGGGAGCGCTCTTGCGTTCACCCGCCTGCGGGGAGTCTGATATGCCACCCATACTCAACAGCCTGCTCGATACAGATGCTTACAAGCTGCACATGCAGCAGGCGGTGTTCCATCGCTATCCGGATGCCGAGGTGGTGGCCGAGTTCCACAGCCGCAACGAGGAAGATCTGCTGCCCATGATGGGTCAGATTGAGGAGCAGCTGCGCCTCGCCGGCTCCCTGCGGCTGACCCGGCCCGAGCTCAACTTCCTGGCGGAGCGCCCCTTCTTTACCCCTGACTACCTCGACCACCTGCGCCGCAAACCGCTGGATGCCTCCCTGCTCAAGGTGTTCGAACAGGATGGTCGCATCAACGTGCGGGTCGAGGGCCCCTGGCAGGACGTGATCCTGTGGGAGATCCCGGTGCTCGCCATCATCAGCGAGATGCGCAACCGCTTCCGCTACCCCCAGTTTGGCGTCAGCCAGGCGCTGGAGCGGCTCGATCAGAAGCTCGACAAGCTGGAGCGGGAGCTGAGCCGGGAAGAGATGAGCGAGTTCAACCTCATCGACTTTGGCACCCGCCGCCGCTTCTCCCTCGCGGTACAGGATGCGGTGGTGGGCCGCCTTCAGGAGCGGCTGCCGGCGTTTCGCGGCACCAGCAACTACCTGTTGGCCCAGAAGTACGGCCTGCCGGCGGTGGGCACCCAGGCTCACGAGTGGTTCCAGGCCCATCAGCAGCTCGGCTTCCCGCTCGAGCACAGCCAGCGTGCCGCCCTCACCAGCTGGCTGGATGAATTCACCAACCACCTCGGCATCGCGCTCACCGACTGCATCACCATGGATGCCTTCCTGCGCGACTTCGACTTCGAGCTGGCCAGCCGCTATCAGGGGTTGCGTCACGACTCCGGCGATCCCGTGGTGTGGGGCGAGAAGGCCATCAGCCACTATCAGCGGCTCGGCATCGACCCCACCGAGAAGACGCTGGTCTTCTCCGATGGCCTCAATCTCGACAAGGCCGTCGAGCTGCTGCGCCACTTCCGCGGCCGCATCAACACCAGCTTCGGCATCGGCACTAAGCTCACCTGCGATCTGCCCGGCGTCAGCCCGATGAACATCGTCTTCAAGCTGATGGAGTGCAACGGCGGCCCGGTCGCCAAGATCTCCGACAGCCCGGGCAAGACCCTGTGCCGGGACGCGGACTTCATCCGCAACCTCAAGCAGGCCTTCCACGTCGGGGTCTAACGCCTATTTTTGGGGGCGCATCTTGCGCCAGTGGCCAGTGGCCCCCTACCATTCTCTCCTCGTCAGGTCCGACTGGTGTCGGGCCTTTCTATTGCCCGAACGACAGCCCACCAAGGAATGCACCATGACCCGCAAATGGATATTCGCCCTCACCACCCTGTTCACCAGCCTGAGCGCCATCGCCGCCGAACCGCTGCGGGTCTCCGCCATCCCGGACGAGGCCCCCACCGAGCTGCAACGCAAGTTTGCCCCGCTGGGTGACTACCTGGCCGAGAAGACCGGCCGCGAGGTGGTGTTCGTGCCGGTCAACGACTACGCCGCCGTGGTCGAGGCGCTGGCCGCCGGCAAGCTGGACATGGCCTGGCTCGGTGGCTTCACCTATGTGCAGGCCCATCGCCGCGCCGACAAGGTGGTGCCCCTGGTACAACGCCAGGAGGATGCCCAGTTCACCTCCAAGTTCATCGCCAATGCCGACAGCGGCATCAAGACCCTGGCCGACACCAGGGGCAAGGACTTTGCGTTCGGCTCCCCCTCCTCCACCTCCGGTCACCTGATGCCACGCCACTTCCTGGCCGAGCAGGGCATCAACCCGGAGCGTGACTTCGCCCACGTCGCCTTCTCCGGCGCCCACGACGCCACCGTCGCCTGGGTCGCCTCCGGCAAGGTGCCGGCCGGTGCGCTCAACGCCTCCGTGTGGGAAAAACTGGTGGAAGAGGGCAAGGTCGACACCGCCAAGGTCAAGGTGATCTGGACCACCCCGACCTACTTTGACTACAACTGGACCGTGCGCGGCGGCCTGGACCCGGCCCTGCAAGAGAAGATCAAGCAGGCCTTCCTCAGCCTGGATCCGGCGGTGCCCGCCCAGGCCGAGATCCTCAAGCTGCAACGCGCCAGCCGCTTCATCGAGACCAAGCCCGAGAACTACCTGGGCATCGAAGCCGCCGCCACCCAGGCCGGCCTGCTGAAGTGATCGCCGTCGCGCTGGACGGGGAAGGATTGCAGCTCGGCCCGAGTCGCATCCTGCAGCCGTTCAACCTGCAGATAGCCGCGGGCGAGTGCGTGGCAGTCATAGGGCCGAGCGGCGCGGGCAAGACCAGTCTGCTGCGGCTGATCGGCACCGAGCTGCGTGGTGAAGGCAGACTCGCCCTCTGGGAGCAGGATCCCTGGAGCCTCTCCACCCGGGACCGCCAGCGGCTGCGCAGCCGGATCGGCATGGTCTGGCAGCAACCACCGCTGCCCGCCTCCCAGCCGGTGGTGACCGCCGTGCTGGCCGGTCGGCTCGGCCAGTGGTCCCTCGGCCGCTCCTTGCTCTCCCTGCTGCGCCCCTGCGACCCAGCAGGGGCGCGGGCCGAACTGGCCCGCCTCGGCCTTGCCGACAAGTGGCAACAGCGCTGCGGCGAGCTCTCCGGTGGCCAGTTGCAGCGGGTCGGCATCGCCCGGGTGCTCTATCAGCAGCCGGACCTGATCCTGGCCGACGAGCCCGTCTCCGCCCTCGACCCCGTGCTCGCCCAGAGCAGCCTGGATGCCCTGCTGGCCCAGGCCCGCGCCCGGGGCAGCACACTCATCGCCAACCTGCATGCGGTCGAGCTGGCGCTCGGCCGTTTCCCTCGCATCATCGGCTTGCGCGAGGGGCGAGTGCAGTTCGACTGTCCGGCGACGGCCGTCACGCCGGCCATGCTGGCCGAGCTCTACGCCGGTGATGACGAGGCGGCTGCGTGTTTGAACTGACCCACCGCTGGCGCCATCCCCTGCCCTGGCTGTTGCTGCTCATCGGCTACAGCCTGTGGCAGCAGGCCGACGGCTGGCTCGGCCTGTTCGACGGCCAGAGCTGGCGGCAGATGGGTAACTTCCTCGCCACCAGCTGGCCACCCCGTTTTGATCGGGACTTTCTCGCCCTGACCCTGACCGCGACCCTGGAGAGCCTGGCGGTCGCCACTCTGGGACTGGCGGGCGCCCTGCTGCTCGGCGTGCCGTTTGCCCTGCTCGGCTCACGCGCCCTCTCGCTGGCCGAACTGGGGCCGGTGCCCAGCCCGCTACGCAGCGCCTTGCGGGCCCTCTCGCGCCTCGTCGCCATCGTGCTGCGCAGCCTGCCCGAGCTCATCTGGGCGCTGCTGTTCGTGCGCCTGTCCGGGCTCGGGCCGCTGGCCGCCATCCTGGCCATCGCGGTCAGTTACGGCGGCATGCTGGCCAAGGTTTACAACGAGATCATGGAGAGCGGCGCCCTGCAACCGGCCCGCGCCCTGCTGCTGGGCGGTAGTGGCCGGCTGCAGGCTCTCTGGTACGGTGTGCTGCCCGCAGTGCGCCAGGAGCTGCTCTCCTACACCGTTTACCGCTGGGAGTGCGCCCTGCGCGCCTCCGTCATCATGGGCTTCGTCGGCGCCGGCGGGCTCGGCCAGCAGCTCGAACTCTCCTTGCGCATGTTTGCCGGTGGCGAGGTGGTGACCCTACTGCTGGCCTTTATCCTGCTGGTGACCCTGGCGGATGGCCTCAGCGCCTGGTTGCGCCACAGCCGCTCCCCCGGCCTGCTGTTGCTGATCTGCCTGGGACTGGCCGCAGCTCTCGCCCTTTATCAGCTCGACTGGCGCATGCTGAGCTTTTCCTTCGGGGGACTGGGCGCCTTTCTGGGGGAGTTCTTGCAACCGGACTGGTCATGGCCCTTCCTCAAGGCGGTGGCCAGCGGCCTGCTCGATACGGTGCAGATGGCGCTGCTGAGTACCCTCTTCAGCGCCCTGCTGGCCCTGCCGCTGGCCTGCCTCGCTCGCCACTGCTGGCCACTGCGGCTGTTGTTCAACCTGCTGCGCTCGGTGCCCGAGCTCATCTTCGCCAGCCTGCTGGTGATCGCCGTCGGGCTGGGGCCGGTGGCGGGCATACTGGCGCTGACCCTGCACACCACCGGGGTGCTGGCGCGGTTGTTCGTGGAGACCCTGGAGAACGCCGATCCTGCCCCCCGCCTCGCCCTGCAGCTGAGCGGGGCCGGGCCCATTGCCAGCTTCTGGTACGGGCTGTTTCCCCTGGTCACGCGCCAGTGGCTGGCCTATAGCCTCTATCGCGGCGAGATGAACCTGAGGGCCGCCACCATACTCGGCGTGGTCGGCGCCGGCGGGCTGGGGCAGCAGCTCTATGTCTCCCTGAGCCTGTTCCGTTACGATCAGACTGCCACCCTGCTGCTGGCCATCCTGTTGCTGGTCTGGTTGGCGGAGGCCATCAGCCGCCGCACCCGCTTGCCGCGCCCGGCCCCCACTCAGCGGGATTGCCAGATCTGACGCAGGCTCCTGATAAACAAAAAGCCCGCCGGTTTGCACCGGCGGGCTTTTTTCATGGGATCAGACGAGGTCAGTCTTTCTTGGCCAGCAGGAATTTCACCAGCTGGTTGAACTGCTCCTGGGAAGTAATGGATTCGATTTTCACCATGTACTTGCCGTTGACCAGGAAGGCCGGCACACCGCGGATGTTGTAGCTCTCGGTGTTGCGGTCAAACTGGGAGACCATGCCGGAGACGGCGAAGCTGTCGACGGCGCCGTCGAACTCTTCGGCCGGTACGCCGTTGTCCACGAAGATCTGCTTCACGTCGGCGCGGCTCTGCGGGATCTGACGCTGGGTGTGGATCTTGTCGAAGATGGCTGGGGTCAGCTTGCCTTCAACGTTCAGCAGGCTGGCAACGGCGTAGGCACGCTGCATCTCCGGACCCATTTCGCGGCCCAGGAAGGCCACCGGGTTCTTCTTCATCGGCACGCCTTCCGGCAGGTTCTTCTTCAGATCCTCGGCAATCGGCTCGAACTTGGCGCAGTGGGGGCAGTAGTAGGAGAAGAACTCCAGTACTTCCGGCTGGGCGCTACCGGTCTGCTTGACCACATCATAGTTGACGCCTTCCTTGAATTCGGGGGCGGCGTGAACCATGGGCATCATCAGCATGGCAGCAAGGAAAAACAGAATTTTTTTCATGACGTTTCCTGTTAAGGGATCACTGTGAGGCACGCCCGGCGAACCGAAGCAGTGCCAAGCCTATTGCGTCACCACTGCACAGTCAATGATCAAGCAGGGGGGCGAGTCCCATCCCTCGCGCACCAGGTCGTCAAGTTCTCTCCCCGGCGCCCGCGTCAGCGCAAGCGCCTTGATAGCCTGCCGCGGGTCTGCGGCAGACATGGCGAGCGGCCGGCAACCTGCCACATCACCAGCCCGGCATCAGGGTCAGGGGCGGCGCCTTGAGCGCCTCCAGCTGATCGTGCAGGGTGGCGATCTGCTGGCGCCAGTAGTGCTCGGTGTTGAACCAAGGGAAGTGGCGGGGGAAGGCGGGATCCTCCCAGCGTCGCGCCAGCCAGGCCATGTAGTGGACGATGCGCATGGCCCGCAGCGGCTCGATGAGCGCCAGCTCGCGCGGGTCGAACTCCATGAACTCCTCGTAGCCCGCCAGCAGGGTGTCGAGCTGGATCTGCTGCTCGCTGCGCTCGCCGTTCAGCATCATCCAGAGATCCTGGATGGCGGGGCCAGTGCGGCAGTCGTCGAGATCGACAAACATGGGACCGTCGCGCCACAGTATGTTGCCCGGATGGCAATCGCCATGCAGGGAGATCTGTGCCACATCCAGGGTCATGGCGTCGCCGACGTGCTTGATCAGCTCGTCCAGCACCCCGAAGAATTGCTTGGCCAGCCCGCTCGGCAGCCACTCGCCGGACGCCAGCAGCTGACGCGGCTCGTGCAGCATGGTCTCCACGTCAAGCCGGACGCGATGGTGAAACGGCTTGCTGGCACCGAGCTGATGGATGCGGCCGAGGTAGCGCCCCACCCACTCCAGCTGGTCGAGGTTGTCTACCTCGAACTGGCGTCCCCCCACGCTCTGCCAGATGGCGAAGGGGTAGCCCTGATGCTCCAGCAGGGTCTCGCCGGCAAAGGCGAGCGGAGCGGCGACCGGGATCTCCGCTTCGCACAGGCGAGCGGCAAACTCGTGCTCCTCGAGGATCTGGGCCCGGCTCCAGCGGCCGGGACGGTAGAACTTCACCACGTAGCGGCGACGATCCTCATCTTGGAACTGATAAACCCGGTTTTCGTAGCTGTTGAGCTCGATGAGGCCCGAGTCGAGCCGCAGACCGCTGAGGTCCAGCGCATCCATGATGAGGTCGGGAGTGAGATCGGAATAGTTGAAACGCATGTCATCCACCATGAGAAAGGGGCGCCGTTGCGCCCCATTCTATCACTACTGTCCGCCGTTGCCGTGCATGGCGGTGTGCCTTGCCGTCACAACCGGCTGATGAACTTGCTGGGCTGGCGCAGGGTCCCCTTGCTGTCGTCCGGCGCCGCCCCTTCGCGTTTGAGCACGAAGCGGATGTCCAGAGTCGGCTTCTTCAGGTTGAAGGGGTCGACGGCCACGCTCACCGGCAGGGTATAGATCTCGCCGGCCTTCAGGGTCACCTCGCGCGGACCGAACCACTCGTGCTCCGGCAGCCCCTCCACATCCAGCTGATAGGTCTGGGGATGCAAGGTCTTGTTGAGGATCTTGAGGGTATAGGTGTTCTCGATGAGCCCCTCGCTGTTCTCGCGGAACAGCTGGTTGCGATCCCGCAGGATGTCGAGCCCCATCGGCATGATGGACATGGCGTTGTAGACGAACACCCCCAGCATGATGGCCATCACCAGGCCGTAACCGATCAGCTTGGGCCGCGCCACATGGGTGGAGTCGTTGGCCAGCTTGTGCTCTGTGGTATAGCTGATGAGCCCTTTCGGATAGCCCATCCGCTCCATGGTCTGATCGCAAGCGTCGACGCAGGCGCCACAGTTGATGCACTCGTACTGCAGGCCGTCGCGGATGTCGATACCGGTCGGGCAGACCTGCACACAGAGGTCGCAGTCGATGCAGTCCCCCAGTCCCAGCGCCTTGGGATCGGCCTTGCGGGAACGGGCTCCCCGGGTCTCGCCGCGCTTGGTGTCATAGCCGACGATGAAGGTGTCCTTGTCGAACATGGCGGACTGGAAGCGGGCATAGGGGCACATGTGAATGCACATGATGGCGCGCATCCAGCCGGCGTTGCCGTAGGTGCAGGCGGCGAAGAGCACCACCCAGAAGATGACCCAGCCGCTGGCCTGCAGGGTGAAGAAGTCAGGCACCAGCTGGAACACATCCTGGAAGTAGGCGACGAAGGTGAGGCCGGTGCCCAGCGACAGCAGGAGCCAGGCCAGGTGCTTGGCCCCCTTGCGAGCCAGCTTCTCGCCGTTCCAGGGCGAGGCGTCCAGCTTGCGGCGCTTGTTGGCGGAACCTTCCAGCTTCTCTTCGAACCAGATGAACATGAAGGTCCACACCGTCTGCGGGCAGAGGTAGCCGCACCAGACCCGCCCCAGGAAGGTGGTCACGAAGAAGAGGGCAAAGGCGGCGATCATGAAGACCCAGGCCAGCAGAGTGAGGTCCTGCGGCCAGATGGTGGCGCCGAAGATGTGGAACTGCTGATGGCCGATATCGAACAACACGGCCTGTCGACCGTCATAGCGCAACCAGGGAATGGCGACGAAGAGCACCACGAAGAACCAGCCCATGGCCTTGCGCATCCGCTGCCAGTAGCCGGTCTGGGCCCGGACATAAATGCGGTTGCCGGGGTTGAACCTGTCGTCGCTGGCTTTGAAGGTATTGGGGTTGAACGTCCCCGTTACATCGCCGGTGACATCCTTGATATCGATCTTGTCCTGGTCGGCCATTGCAACACTTCGCTCCATTAATTAATTGTTATGGGGCGGATTATATCTTAAACAGCCTGCTAATTGTGTGGGTAAAATGTATCTAATGTTCGAGTGGTGTCGCAATTTCAAGCAACAAAAAAGACGTATCGCCAGTTGACGAAACGCCTTTTCAAGAGATTCTTTTGAAGACCCTCAAGCTTCCAGCAAGCGCACTCTTTACTTGATGCCTCGGGCCTTGAGCAGGGCTTCCTTGAAGTCGGGCACGTGGTCCTTGGCCAGACCGGGGATCATCGCCTGCTTGTCGGATTCACGCATCTTGAGGTGGTAGATCAGCATGTCGTCGGTCAGCTCGGACAGAGGCCCTTCAAATCCCGCTTCTTCGGCCAGTTTGGCAACAAACTGTACCAGGCTGAGATCCTGTTCCTTGATCCAGGCAGGCTGCAACAACTCCAGCAGCTCTTCGATACGATGACATTGCATAGACGACCTCTTTAATCTGTCTTGTGAAACTCAGGCAACCTTACCCATCAAGGCTACTTCGATACGATCCCGCCCATTATGCTTGGCCTGATAGAGGGCCGCATCCGCTTTTTGTATCAGCTCGCTGATGGAGAGGGTCTGATCCGGCACCAGGGTCGCCACCCCGAAACTACAGCTGACCCGACCGGAAACCAGGGACTTCTGATGGGGAATGCTCAACTCCTTGAGGGCCACCCGCACGTTCTCGGCGATCTGCATGGCCCCCTGCATGCTGGTGCAGGGCAGCAGCAGCGCAAACTCTTCGCCACCGTAACGGGCGGCGAGGTCATCCTCCCGCCGTTGCACCTCGGCCAGCAGACCCGCTACCTGCTGCAGGCACTCATCCCCCAGCTGATGGCCGTAGAGATCGTTGAACTGCTTGAAGTAGTCCACATCCACCAGCACCAGCGACAAGGGAGCCCGGGCACGGTGGCAGCGCCGCCAGGCGCGCTCGAGGCAGTAGTCGAGGTGGGCCCGGTTGGCGATGCCGGTCAACCCGTCCAGCCGGGAGGTGAGCTTGAGGTGCTCGGAGACCGCCTTCAGTTCGGCCACCAGGTCGGCGTTGGAGAAACGGTGATAGAGGGAGGCCACCTGATCCCGCCGCAGGCGACGCAGCAGGGTCGGCAGAAAGACGAACAGGTAGCCGGCCAGCATGCTGGAGACGATCCGCTCCTGCTCGTTGCCCGCCCCCAGTTCGAACACCATGGCCAGCCCGAGCGGCAGCACGGCGCCATAGAGGGAGCGGCGACTGCCAAACAGCATGATGGCACTGCCGGTGAGGATCAGACTGGCGAGCATCATCATGGCGGCGCGGTAGGTATCGGGCAGCTTGTCCATGTAGAGCAGCACGCCCAGCGCCCAGATGATGGAGGTGATGGTCACCCCGATGAAGAGTTCGCGCTCCAGCACCGGCAGCGGGATCTGTGCCAGCCGGGGCTGGCGCCAGCGCAGGTGCCAGCCCCGGCAGAGCAGCAACAGCATCACGCTCGCCAGCCAGCCAAGCGCCTCGCTGGCGGGCAGGTAGTCGTGGAACAGCAGGCTCCAGCCAAGTGCCAGCAGACCCAGGCAAGGCAGGCTGAATGAGGCGTGGGTATAGAGCTGGGCCATGATGGCCTGCTTTACCTGACGTGTCACACTCTGGGTCAACTGCGTACTCCCTGTACAAGAGCCGCACAGTCTACCACTACCCCTTCGGAGCCAACAATAAAACGTCCGTTATTAAGCGGTTAGTCAGTCGATGATGCCAGACCCCAGCCTGCCGGCAGGGGCGGCTCAGCCGCGCTCCAGCTCGTCGAGGATCGGGCACTCGGGGTTCTCGTCCCCGTGGCAGCAACCGACCAGCCCCTCGAGAGAGCTGAGCATGGCCTGCAGGCCGGCGATGCGGGCGCGCAGATCGACGATCTTCTCCTGCGCCAGCTTCTTCACCTGGGCGCTGGTTCTGTGCTCATCCCGATAGAGCGCCAGCAGCTCCTGGCACTCCTCCAGATTGAAGCCGGTCTCCCGCGCCCGCTTGACGAAGCGCAGCTCGCGCAGCGCCCCCTCGGTGTAACTGCGATAGCCGTTGTCGCTGCGCACCGGCGCCGAGATGAGGCCGATGCTCTCGTAGTAGCGGATGGTCTTGGCGGTCAGTCCCGTCGCCTTGGCTACCTTGCTGATGTTCATGGATGACTCCTTAACGGTTCGATTCTGTGCTGAGATTGTGGCCGACCTGGGCAAGTGCCCGCGGCTGCCAACGCTTCAATAACAGGGAATTGCTCAATACTGTGATGCTGCTCAGGGCCATGGCAGCCCCCGCCAGCTCGGGGCTGAGGTAACCCAGCGCCGCCAGCGGAATGCCGATGATGTTGAACACGAAGGCCCAGAACAGGTTCTGCTGGATGGTGCGCCAGGTGGCCGCCGAGATGTCGATGGCATCGGCCACCAGCCGCGGGTCAGATCGCATCAGGGTGATGGAGGCGGTCTCCATCGCCACGTCGGAGCCGGAGCCCATGGCGATGCCTACATCCGCTGCCGCCAGCGCCGGGGCGTCGTTTACCCCGTCCCCCACCATGGCGACCAGCCCGCTGGTTTGCGCCCGCAGCGCCTCGACTTTTTCCACCTTGCCGGCCGGCAGCACTGAGTCAAAGGCCCCGTCCAACCCCAGCTTGGCGGCGATATGGGCCACCGGCGCCGGCGCGTCACCGCTCACCAGCCAGCTGGCGATGCCGCGCTGGCGCAGGGTAGCGATGGCTTCCGGACTCTCGGGGCGCAGGGTATCGGCCAGGGCCGCTATGCCGGCCACCACGCCGTCGATGGCCACCCAGACCCGGGTCGCGCCGTCGGCGGCTTGCTGATCCTGCGCAGGCGCTTCCATGCCGAGTTGTGCCAACAGATTGGCATTGCCGATGGCGACCGAATGACCCGCCACCTGGCCGAGGATTCCGGCCCCGACCCGCACCTCGACGGCTTCCGGCTGGGGCAGCACGGCATCCTGACCGGCCGCCTCGCGCATGGCCAGCGCCAGCGGGTGCTCGCTCGCCTGCTGCAGGGCAGCGGCAAGGCGCAACTGCTCGTCGTTGCCGCTCCAGCTCGCCAGCACCGGCCGGCCCTGAGTGAGCGTACCTGTCTTGTCGAAGATGAGCGCCTTGATGGCGTGGGCCTTCTGCAGGGTATCCACATCCTTGATCAGAATGCCGTGGCGCGCCGCCACCCCGGTGCCGGTGACGATGGCGGCCGGGGTGGCCAGTCCCAGCGCGCAGGGGCAGGCGATCACCAGCACCGCCACCGCCGCCAGCAGCGCCTGACCGAAGTCGTTGCCGATGGCGTACCACACTAGCAGGGTAAAGAGGGCGATGGCCATCACCACCGGCACGAACACGGCGGAGACCTTGTCCACCAACTGCTGCAGCGGGGCCTTGCCCATCTGGGCGCTCTCCACCAGAGCGATGATCTTGCTGAGGCTGGAGTCCTCCCCCACAGTCGTGGCCTCGATCTCCAGCACGCCGGAGCGGTTGATGGCACCGCCGAGCACCTTGTCGCCCTCGCCGCGGGGCACCGGCAGGCTCTCGCCGGTGAGGATCGACTCGTCCAGCTCGCTCTCGCCGCTCAGGATCTTGCCATCCACCGGTACCCGCTCACCCACCAGCACCCGCAGCCGATCGCCGCGCAGCACCTCGTCGATGGCCACGCTCTGCCAGCTCTCGCCACGCCAGACGGTGGCGGTTTCCGGCCGCAGCGCCATCAGTTCGCGAATGGCGGACTGGGTGCTGCGTCTGGCCCGGGCCTCCAGCAACTTGCCGAGGGAGATCAGGGTGATGATGATGGCGCTCGCCTCGAAATAGAGCTGGCCGCTGGCGGCCATCCCCAGGGTCAGCAGCAGATAGAGGCTGTAGAAGTAGGCCGCGCTGGTACCGGTCGCCACCAGCACGTCCATGTTGGCGGAGCGGTTCTTGATGGCGAGCCAGGCACCGCGATAGAAGCGGGCCCCGATCCAGAACTGTACCGGGGTGGCGAGCACCAGCTCCAGCCAGGCGGGCAGATGCCAGGGCAGCAGACCAGCCATTGAGAGCATACCCACCAACAGCGGCAGGGTCAGCAGCGCCGAGACGATGACCCGGGTCTGCGCCTGACGGGCGCTGGCGGCCTCCTGCGCTTCCCGCTCCAGCAACTGCTGGCGGCGGCCACTGGCGGAGCCTTGCGCCAGCTGGGCGCCAAAGCCGAGGGCTTCGATCTGCTCGCGCAATGCGGCAGGGGTCTGCATCCCGGGCACCAGCACGATACGGGCCTGCTCGAGCGAGAAGTTGACGTCGGCTGAGATGACGCCGGGCAGCGCGGCCAGCATCTTGTTCAGACGGGCCGAACAACCGGCACAGGTCATGCCGCTGATCTGGAAGGAGAGCGTCTCGTGGCCATAGTCATAGCCCTGTGCCTGAATGCTCTCCAGCACCGCCGGCAAACGATCGGTGCTGGCCAGGTCGATGGCGGCCTGCTCCAGCGCGAAATTGACGGTCGCCTCGACCCCCTCCAGCTTGTTGAGGGCGGTCGTGATGCGGCTGGCGCAATTGGCGCAGCTCATGCCTGTGAGCGGCAGCTGCAGATGGATGGGTAATTGAATATGAGTGGTCATCTTGTTCCTCCCCGGAACCCGTCGGCCAGAACGAGCGCCGACCAGCAAACCCTAACCTTTACTGTAAGGGTAAGCTCAAGCCACCTGACTCACTTTTTGCAGATGAAAAAACGGCGCCCGTTTGCTGCCAGAGAGCAAATGGGCGCCGCATTCAACTATTACGCGGTGTGACCGGCTCAGATGCCGTACTGGGCGCGGTACGCCTTCATGGCAGCCAGTTGCGTAGCCAGCTCAGGCTGCTCGGCCTGCTTCTCTTCCAGATAAGCGATCAGGTCGCTCATCTGGATGATGGCGATGATGTGGGCGCCGTAGTCACGCTCTACCTCCTGAATGGCGGAGAGCTCGCCCTTGCCCTTCTCCTGACGGTCCAGCGCGATCAGCACGCCAGCCAGGGAGGCGCCGTTGGCCTGGATCAGATCCATGGATTCGCGGATGGCGGTGCCGGCGGTGATGACGTCGTCCACCAGCATGATGCGCCCCTTGAGCGGGCTGCCCACCAGATTGCCGCCTTCACCGTGATCCTTGGCCTCCTTGCGGTTGAAGCACCAGGGCACGTCCACGTCGTGCTGCTCCACCAGTTGCACCGCGGTGGCGGAGGCGATGGGGATCCCCTTGTAGGCCGGGCCAAACAGCACATCAAACTCGATGCCGGCATCCATCAGAGCGGCGGCATAGAAGCGGCCGAGACGGGCCAGATCGCGGCCGCTGTTGAACAGACCGGCGTTGAAGAAGTAGGGGCTTTTACGACCGGATTTCAGGGTAAATTCACCGAATTTGAGGACCTGTTTCTCCAGGGCGAACTCGATAAATTGACGCTGGTAGGCTTTCATTCTGGCTCCTTGCTTGGCTTGTCGTTGTCTTGTGTGAAGGTATAAAAAAACGCGGACAATGCCGCGTTTTTAAAATCAGGAGAGCGACTGCTTCTGCAGCGCAATGATGTCGGCGATGCCGCCCTTGGCGAGCGCCAGCATCTCCAGCAGCTCTTCGTGGGTGAAGGGTTCGGCCTCCGCGGTGCCCTGCACCTCGATGATGCGACCATCTTCGGTCATCACCACGTTCATGTCGGTCTCGGCGGCGGAGTCTTCGATGTACTCCAGATCGCAGATGGCTTCCCCTTCGAACATGCCGACGGAGACGGCGGCGATCATCTGCTTGAGCGGGCTCTGCTTGATCATGCCCTTCTCGACCATCCAGTTCAGCGCATCCACCAGCGCCACACAGGCACCAGTGATGGCGGCGGTACGGGTGCCACCGTCGGCCTGCAGCACGTCGCAGTCAACTGTGATGGAGTGCTCGCCCAGGGCGGTCAGGTCTACCGCGGCGCGCAGGGAGCGGGCGATCAGGCGAGAGATCTCCAGGGTGCGGCCGCTCTGCTTGCCGGAGGCCGCTTCGCGGTTCATCCGGGAGTGGGTGGAGCGCGGCAGCATGCCGTACTCGGCGGTCACCCAGCCCTGATTCTTCCCTTTCAGGAAGCGCGGCACGCTGGTGTCGACGCTGGCGGTGCAAAGCACGCGGGTGTTGCCGAATTCCACCAGCACGGACCCTTCAGCATGCTTGGTGAAGTGGCGGGTAATGGTGACCGGACGAAGCTGCGCGGCAGTGCGATCGCTGGGACGTGACATGGGACGGACCTCTGGGCTGGCTGAATTGGCGCAGGAGTATAAGTGATCCCAGCCCAAATATCAGCCGCTAAAACCACGCTGTCGGCTGACGGAGCAGGCCTGGCTGAGTATACTGGCCCCACACTTCATCAAGCCCGGAACAATCAATGATTCACAGCATGACCGCCTACGCCCGCAAGGAACTCAAGGGCGACTGGGGCACAGCCGTTTGGGAAATTCGTTCGGTCAACCAGCGCTATCTGGAGACCTACATTCGCCTGCCGGAACAACTGCGCAGCCTGGAGCCGGTTCTGCGTGAGCGCTTCCGCGCCAAGCTGCAGCGCGGCAAGGTGGAGTGCAACCTGCGCTTCGAGGCCGCCCAAGCTGCCGCCAGCCAGCTGCACATCAATGAAGAGCTGGCCAAGCTCATCATCGACAGCGCCAACTGGGTAATGAAAGAGGCGGGCCAGGGTCAGCTTAATCCGGTCGACGTGCTGCGCTGGCCGGGCGTGATGGCTGCCGCCGAGCAGGACATGGATGCGGTTGCCACCGAGCTGCTCGGCGGGTTTGACCAGACCATGGAAGATTTCCTCGCCTCCCGCGCCAGCGAAGGGGCCAACCTCAAGGCGCTGATCGAACAGCGTCTGGCCGGCATTCAGGTAGAAGTGAAGAAGGTGCGCGTGCACCTGCCGCAGATCATCGAGTGGCAGCGCCAGAAGCTCACCGACCGTCTGGCCGAAGCCAAGGTGGAGCTGGATCCGGCCCGTATCGAGCAGGAGATCGTACTGCTGGCCCAGAAGATCGACGTGGCGGAAGAGCTGGATCGGCTGGAGATGCACATCAGCGAGACCAACAAGATCATGAAGAAGGGTGGCGCCTGCGGCCGTCGTCTCGACTTCATGATGCAGGAGTTCAACCGCGAGTCGAACACCCTCGGCTCCAAGTCCATCAACGCCGAGGTGACCCAGTCCGCCGTCGAGCTGAAGGTGCTCATCGAGCAGATGCGCGAGCAGATCCAGAACATCGAATAATACCGGTTCGATAGCGTGAAAAAGCCATTGGAGACAATGGCTTTTTCTTTTTATGCGGAGCAGGCGAGCACAGGGAGCGCGCAGGCGGTGGGCTCGGCCGCCGGGCCGAGATCCCGCACTATGTCGCGGATCACCGCATCCAGCTGATGAAGGCTGTGATGATGAGGCAGAATGATGAGGTGGGAGTGCTCGCCCGAGGTCGCCAGGCAATGGGTCTTCCAGGTGCGTTCCGAGGGGCGCGGGAAGACCACGGTAATGGAGTGCGGATGCCGCCAGGCGGGCACCCCCTGCTGATTCAGCCGCTCTACCAGCTGCTGGGCCATGGCCAGGCAGCGCCCGGTCCGCTCACGCCATTGGGCCAGCGTCCGTCCCTTGATGGCGGCCCACATCAACAGGGGAGTGAAGCCGTTGCGCGATCCGCTGATGGTCTGATCGCTGGCCGAGATGTAGTCCACCTCCACGGCGATGCGATCCACAAAACGCCGCCTGGCCAACACGATGCCGCACGGGATCGGCGACCCCATCATCTTGTGGCCCGAGACACTGATGGAATCGATGCCGTCGGCAAATGAAAAGGCCGGCACATCGTCCAGAAATGGCAGGATCATGCCGCTCAGGGCCGCATCCGCATGCAGGTAGTAATCCTGACGGGGAATGCCGATGGCCGACAGCCGCCGTTGAATGGCGCCGATGTCGTCGATCGCCCCCTTCATGGTGGTACCGATATTGGCAAATATGATGGGATGACGCTCGCCATCATCCACTATCTGCTCTGCCAACTTATCGCAGTCTATTTCCCCGGTGGGCAGTGTGGGAATTTCTTTGGCCTTGATCCGCAGCAACCTGATTATTTTGGCAACCGAATAGTGTGTCTCTTGTGAATAATAGAGGGTGCCTTCAGGAAACAACTCTCTGGCAAGATAACAACCAAACATGTTGCCTTCGGTGCCGCCATTGGTCACATAACCCCAGCTCTGCTCTGGCGGGATTGAAAATAGCGATGAGAAATAGTTCATGACCTCTCGCTCAAATTCGAAGGTATTTAGCAAATAATTTCCAGGCGCGCCCCAGTCGCCACAGTTATTGATAGAAAACTGTAAAAACTTGTGCAGCTTGGAATAATCAAAGTCGGCAGCCTCCGGATAACCGACATTGAAATATTGATGGGTAAGGCAGAACTGCCAAAACTGCTCGAGCCTGTGCTGATCTTCTGCTGACAGCGTCATGATGGTGTCCGTGGCGAGCGCCATGACCTGGCGCCACCCTTGCTGAATGATAAGAGCAATGCGTGAAATTGATTGAATATATACAGCCAGTCAGGCCGCCGGGGAGCCGCTCAGGAGCGCCCACCAGGCTGACAAGGTGGGCCTGCGCGCCAGCTCGTCAAAGCCGACATCGACCCCTTGTGCCTTCAGCTCTGCGGTAAAGCGCATGATGCTGAGGGAGTCCAGCCCATACAGCACCAGACTCTCCTCCGGATCCAGCTCCCCCTCCTCCACCAAGCTCTGTACTCGTTCATTCAACCACTCACGGGTCATGAATGTTGGTCTGCTCATGTTATTTCCTCACTGTCTGTCATGGTTATTTCTAGTCGTGATTGTTTAATCAACGCCCCCACCAAATTGCTGAAAACTGGATCGATTACTGTCAAAAAAGAGGTGCCGTCATACCGGTCTTAAATACCGTCAAGGGTCATCTCTGGCCACGACTGATGCCAATTTAATTAAGCGACTTATCGATATAACCATATGGGTTGACGGATTAAATTAACCTTGAAATGAAAATCATTCTCACCTTTAAATATATAAACAACGAAACACGACAAGTTGTCAACGCCATGAATGAGATGAAAGAACTGACCGCGATGCAGGCGGCTTGCTGGATGGGACGCAGCGCGCATGCCCATCTGGGGGGCGTCAGTGCCCACCTCTACGCCGAGTTTGACGGCCCGGCCCTCGATCTGGCGCGCCTGCACGGTGCGCTGGAGCGTCTCTATCAGGCGCACCCCATGCTGCGCCTGACCGTCACCCGGGACGGCGCTCAAACGCTGGGGGCTCCTGCCCCGGCCGTGCTGGAGATAGATGATTTCCGCTCCCTGAGCGGCCAGCCACTGGCCGATGCTCTGGCCCGCAAGCGGCAGGAGTGGGCCCACCAGCAACTCGATCTGAGCCGGGGTCAGGCGGCCCGCTTGTCCGTCACCCGGCTGGCAGAGCAGCGCCAGCGGCTGCACATCGACACCGACATGATGGCCGTCGATCCCTCCAGCGTGCGGATCCTGCTCGCCGATTTGGCCCGGTGGTACGAAGAGCCGGAGTGGACGCCACCGCCATCCCCCTCGTTTTTTGCCTGGCACGAGGCGGTGCAGACGCGCCTGCGTGAGCGTCGGGAACAGGATCGGCAGTGGTGGCGACAGCAACTGCCCGCGTTGGCGCCGGCGCCCACCCTGCCGCCCGCTCCGCAGCAGACTCCCCCCGCCAGCGAGCGTCTCAGCGCCACCCTGAATGCCGCCACCTGCCAGGCCCTCACCGCCCTGGCACGGCAGCGGCGCCTGACCCTCTCCAGCCTGATGCTGGGCCTCTTCGCCCACGCCCTGGGCAAGGCCACCGGCGACAGGCGTTTTCGCCTCAACGTCCCCTTCTTCTGGCGCGAGCCCGTGCTCGGCAACGAGCAGCGGATCGTCGGCGAGTTCGCCAACCTCACCCTGGTGGACGTGGACCTTGATCAGGCCGGCACGCTGGATGCGCTGTGCCGGCAACTGGCGGCCCAATGGCACCAGCGCCTCGGCCACGGCGCCTATTCCGGCGTGGCGGTGATGCGCGACCTCTCCCGCCACCACGGCTCGGCCCAGCTGGCCCCCATCGTCTTCACCGCCGCCCTGGATCTGGAAGGGGGCTCGCTGTTTGACGAACGGGTGCACAGGGTCTTCGGCGCCATGAACTGGGTCATCTCCCAGGGCCCCCAGGTAGCGCTGGATGCCCAGCTGGTGCGCCTGCGCGGCGAACTGCTCATCAACTGGGACGTCCGCCTCGATGCCCTGCCGCGCCCCTGGATCACCGCCCTCTTCGACGATCTGGTGGCACAGTTGCGCCAGCTGGCGCGGGATCCCGCCCTGCTCGACGCCCAGCTGCACCGCCGCCGCGAGGCCCCCCTGACGCCGCTGCAGCAGGCCTACCTGCTCGGGCGCACCACCCAGTTTCCGCTCGGGGGCGTGGCCATGCAGGAGTACCGGGAGTACCGCGGCAAGATGGAGCCGGCGCTGCTGCGCGCCCGCCTGCGGGAGATGGTGCAGCGCCACGATGCGCTGCGTACCCGCATCGATGCCGACCGCCTGGTACAGGTCGTCGATGACGAGGCGCGCCTCAATCTGCACGAACAGGACCTGCGTCAGCTGACCGAAGAGGAGGTGGCACCCAGGCTCGCTCGCCACCGGGAGGCATACAGCCATGCCCTGTTCGACCTGACGCAGTCCCCCTGGGATCTGACCCTGCTGCACCTGCCGGGAGACGAGCTGGTCGCCTTCGTGCGCATCGATGCCCTGATCCTGGATGGACACGCCATCGCCACCCTGATGCGCGAACTGTTCGAAGGAATAGTGGCCCCCGCGCAGCCCTCTCCGCCCGCTCACGAGCCCACGGCGGCGCAGCGGGAGCAGGCAGGGGACTACTGGCGACGCAAGCTGGCCAGGCTCGAGGGGCCACCGCGCCTGCCCTGGACCCAGCCGCTCGAAGGTCTGCGCAGTGCCCGTTACGCCCGCCAGCGGCAACGCATACCTGCCGGGCAGGCGGCCGCGCTCTACAAGCTGGGTGCCCGCCAGCACCTGTTCAAGAACACCACCCTGATGGCCGTCATCCTGGAGGTACTCTCCCGCTGGCGCGACGAGGGGGATCTCTGCGTGGCCGTGCCGGTGGCCCCGCCACCCGGCGGACCGCTGACCAACCGTTCCAGCTTTATCGCCCTCACCTGGCAGCCCGCAGAGGGCACCCTGCTGGAGCTGGCCCACATCCTGCAGCAGGACGTCATGGAGGGGCTGGATCGGCTCGCGTTCTCCGGGGTCGATATCGCCCGCCAGCTGGTGGAGACCCATGGCGGCGGGCCCGCCCTGCCCGTGGTCATCACCAACGGACTGGCCTGGCCGGTGGCCGCGTCAGAAAGCCCCATGCAGTGGCAAGGGGGCCTGACCCAGACACCCCAGGTCGCCATGGACATTCGCATCAGCCAGCAGGCCGACGGCACCCTGGTGCTCGACATCGACTACGCCAGCGAGGCCCTGGAGGCCGCGCTGGTGAGCGATCTGCTCGCGGCCATGGCGCGTGCCGTGGCACGGCTGGCGGAGGGAAAGGCATTTCACCTCCCTGACCTGGTCACCCCCACCCATGCCCGTCACAACAGCCTGCCGGACGCCGCCTGCCACACCGACTTCCTGCAGCGCATCGCCGATCGCCTGTTCCATCCGCAGCACGAGGCGGTGGCCCTGATCCAGGGGGAACGACGGTTCAGCTACCGGGAGCTTGGTCACGGCGTGGGGCGCGTGATGCATACCCTGAGCGAGGCCGGCATCGAGGCCGGGCAGGTCGTCTCCATCTGCCTGCCGCGCAGCCCAGAGCACACCATGGTGACCCTGGCCTGCGCCCTCAGCGGCATCATCTGGGTGCCCATCGATGCCGCCTCGCCAGCCGAACGCCGCCGCTATCTGCTGGACAACTGCTGCCCCGACCTGGTGGTGGCAGAGCCAGGCGCAGAGACGGGCTACCCCACGCTGACCCCGGCCACCCTGCTGGCCGGCTCCGACGCCCCCCTCGGCACGCCCTGGGCGGGGCGCAGTGCCCACACCACGCCGGCCTACTACCTCTATACCTCAGGCACCACGGGGCGCCCCAAGTGCGTGGTGCTGAGCAACCAGGCCACCGCCAACGTGATCGGCAGCACCCTGCAACGCTGGGGCATCACAGAGCAGGACAGGTTTCTCTCCGTCACCCCGCTGCACCACGACATGTCGGTCTTCGACGTGTTTGGCTGCCTGACCGCCGGCGCCACCCTGGTGCTGCCGGAGCCCGGCGCCGACAAGGATGCGGTGCACTGGGGCCGACTCATCGCGCGCCACGGCGTCACCCTCTGGTGTTCGGTGCCGGCCATGCTGGAGATGCTGCTCGCCTGCCACCCGGTCGACACGCTGCAGAGTCTGCGGCTCGTCGCCCAGGGGGGGGATTACATCAAGCCGGGCATCATAGAGCGCCTGCGCACCGGCCTGCCTGCCACCCGCCTCTTCTCCCTCGGCGGGCCGACCGAAACCACCATCTGGAGCATCTGGCACGAGATAAGCGCCGACGATCTGCAGCGCATACCCTACGGCACACCGCTGCCGGGCAATGCCTACTGGCTGCTGGACGAGCGCGGTGAACACTGCCCGCTCGGGGTGGCGGGCCGCATCCATACCAGCGGCGTCAACCTGGCCCTCGGCTACCTAGAACAGGGGCAGCTTGTCCAGACCGACTTCGTCACCCTCACCGATGACAAGGGCCAACCGGTGCGTGCGTTTCGCACCGGCGATCGGGGCCGCTACCGCCGCGACGGCACCCTGCTGTTCGACAGCCGGGTCAACGGTTACATCAAGGTGCGCGGGGTGCGTGTCTCGCTGCCCGACGTCGAGAGTGCTCTCATCACCCATCCGGCCCTCGCCCAGGTGCTGGTGGTGGAGTACGGCGACGAGCAACAGGGGGAGCTGGGGATCGGGCTGCTCTACGTCTGCGCCACCGGCCACCGGCTGGACCCGGCCGCCCTGCGCGAGTTTGCCCGGGCGCAGTTGCCGGCCTCCCATGTGCCGACCCGCGCCCTGGCCGTCGAGCAGTTGCCCCTCACCGCCAACGGCAAGCCGGACAAGCACGCCGCACGCACCCTGCTGGTGCAACCCGCCCCCCGTCACGGGGTACTCGACATCTATCTGGAGGTGCTGGGCGCGGCACCGGGCAGTGCCGACAGCCGGCAGCCCTTTACCGCACTGGGGTTGCGGCCCCAGCACCTGAAGACCATTTCGGCCCGGCTGCACGAACGCTTCGCCGTGGAGCTGTCACCGGGCCAGCTGCTGGCCTGCCGCACGGCGGCCGACGTCGAGGGGCTGCTGGCCAGCGTGCACGCCTGACTCTGCGCCCCGGCATGGCCGGGGCGCATCACCTTTTCTTTGGGAGTGTTTATGGAGACCACACACGTGGATATCGCCGGGGTCGGCATCGGCCCCTTCAACCTGGGGCTGGCCGCCCTGCTGGACCGGCATCCCGAGCTGAGCGGGGTGTTTCTGGATCGCAAACCGGCCTTCAGCTGGCACCAGGGGCTCCTGCTGCCGGGCACCACGCTGCAGGTGCCCTTCCTGGCCGACCTGGTCACCCTGGCCGACCCGACCCATCCGCTGAGCTACCTCAACTACCTGCACCGGCACGACCGGCTCTACCCCTTCTACTACTACGACCACTTCCAGATCCCGCGCCGCGAGTATGACCACTACTGCCGCTGGGCCGCCGAGCAGCTCCCCGGCTGCCGCTTTGGCGAAGAGGTGGTGGCGGTGCATTACGATGCGGGCAAGGAGCGTTTCTGCCTCGAGAGCCGCGACGCCGACGGCCGGCCCCGCCACTACCAGAGCCGTGATCTGGCCATCGGCATTGGCACCCGTCCGACCCTGCCCGCCTGGGCGCAGGGGATCGAACACCCGAATCTGCTGCACTCCGCCGACTTCCTGCACGCCAGGGAGCGCCTGGCCGCCTGCCGCCGGGTGACCGTGGTCGGCTCCGGGCAGAGTGCGGCCGAGTGCGTGCTGGCCCTGTTCCAGACGCTCACGCCGGAGCGGGTGGCCGCCGGGGCGGCCATCCAGTGGATCACTCGGGCCCCCGGCTTCCACCCCATGGAGTACTCCAAGCTGGGGCAGGAGTGCTTCACCCCCGGCTACATGGACTATTTCCAGCGCATCCCGCGGGAGAAACGGCGCGCCATCGTGGCCGGACAGGGGATGCTCTACAAGGGGATCAGCTTCGCGACCATAGGCGCCCTGTTCGACCTGATCTACGAGCGATCCATCGGCGGCCAGACACCCGGGCTGACCCTCTTCTCCAGCTGCAATCTGGAGGCGGCCGAAGTCCTGAGCGACGGAGCCCTGCGTCTGACCTGCCACCACACCCAGCTCGATCAGCGTTGTACCCTCGAGGCCGATGCCGTGGTGGCCGCCACCGGCTATGCCCACGCCTGGCCCGCCTGGTTCGAACAATTGAAGGGCGAGGTGCTGGCCGTGGACGAACAGGGGGACTGCATAGTGCAGGAGGACTTCACCGCCCGCCGCGCCGATCGGGGCACAGGCCGGGTCTTCATCCACAACGCCGACATCTTCCAGCAGGGGGTAGGCTCGCCGGATCTGGGGCTCGGGCCCAACCGCAATGCCCGCATCCTCAACCAGCTGCTGGGCCGCGCCCACTACCACCTGCCCGCCCGCACCACCTTCCAGCACTACGGTCTGCCGACCGACTGAGCCAAACAGTGAGCCCCCTTGCGGGGGCTCACGCCATCACACCTGTGGGGCCTGGGCCGCGAGCGGGCTGGCAGTCCCCTCCCGCATCAGCCGTTCGAGCAACCGGTCAAGCAGGGTGCAGAGGGTTTGTACCTGGGCCGGGCTGTAGCGACCGTCCCGGTAGGTGATGACCAGCCGCAGCCGCCGTTCATCGTCCAGCACGTCCTCCATGATCTCGAACTGCAGGCCGAACATGGTTTCGGTCTTGTCCGCATCGATCTGGCGGTAGCGCAGCCCCTCGCCCGCCGGGGTCGGCAAACGGCCGTTGAGGGCATTGCTGGCGTGGATCTGGATGTAGACGTCGAACAGCAAGCCGTCGGCCGGCGTCATGCCCAATCCCTGCTGGATCTGTTCGAGCGGCACGTCCGCCTGGCAGAGTGAGTCGTTGATGGTGCGGGTCACCTGACGCAGCAGATCGCCAAACCGGGTGGTCGCGGCAAACGACACCCGATGCGCCACCATGGTAGTGAAATAGCCCACCGAGTCGAAGAAGGCGGGATCGGTGCGCCCCGAGGTCGAGGTACCGATCAGGATCTCCTCGGCCTGACCCAACTGGTGCAAGGAGAGGGCGATGGCCGTGTACATCAGGGTAAAGAGGGAGGCATCGTGGGCGCGGGCCAGCTCATAGAGCCGGGCCAGCGTGCCCTCGGCCGGCTGCCACTCGTGCCAGCGGGCGGCCCAGGTTTCCCCCTGCAGGGGCATCACCGGCAAGGGAGGACGGCGGGAAGCCGGCACGGCGCCGTGCAGCAGACGGGTCCAGTAGGCCAGGTGCGTCTCGTTGATACCATCCGCCGCCTGCCGATGGGCAAAATCGTGAAACGCCGGCGCCGGTGCATCCCAGCGGGGGGCAATCCCGGCGGCGCGAGCCAGGTAGGCCTGAGCCAGCTCCCCCATCATCAGGTTGATGGACCATTCATCCACCACCATGTGGTGCACCAGCAAGGAGAGCTGCTGGCGCCCCGTGGCCGGATCGCGCAGGAAACGGATCCGCAGCGGCAGCTCCCGGGTCAGGTCGAAGCGATGGGCCGCTGCGTCGGCCAAGGTCATCCCCTGCGACTCGGCACTGCCCCAGAACCAGCGATAGCCGGCCAGCTGATCGACCGGGAGAATGCGTTGCCGCACTTCGCCATCCTGCGTCATGAACAGGGTCCGCAAACTGGCGTGGCGCTCGATAATATCGGCAAAGGCGCGAGCAAACAGGGGCTCGTCCACCTCGTCAATAAAATCGAGGGCAAAGGGAAGATTAAAAATGGTGCCAAAGTCGTGGGCTTCATAAGCCCGCCACAGAGAGGCCTGCGCCAGGGCGAGCGGAGCCGGTGCCCTGTTATTTGCCGGGACGGCTTCCGGTAGTGAAGCCTGCTCTGATATCACGGCCTTGCGTGCCAGGGCAGCCGCCGTCGGCGATTCGAAAAAGTCGTTGAAGCGGCACTCGATACCGTGCTCGCTCAGTAATTTCCCAATAATTCTGGTCGCCAGCAGGGAGTGACCACCATTATCAAAAAAGTCATCATCCGGTCCCATATCGGGCGATGACAAGGCACGGCGAAATTCCTCAAGAATAATCCGTGAAATATTCTTGCCGACATCATGAGCAGGGGCACAAGAGGCTGGTGTGGCAATGCATGCCGGGGATGATAGCAGCAGCGGCGTTTGCCCGGCCTGGCCGGTAGCCAACCGATCGTAGTGCTGCTTCAGCGCCGCCATCAGGGTCTGTGGCGAGCTCTGTTCCGCAAGCACAGGATGCAGCACCAGCGCCAGTGTCACACTACTTTCTGCGTTGATAATCAATGCCTTGAAAGGCGGCTGGCGGGCACTGTCCCAGGGGGCCTGCTGCACTCGCCGTACCAGCTCATCCACCTCGTCAGCCGCCAGACGATGAAATTCCAGACAGGGATACCAGCCATTTATCTGATATTTAAATAGATCGCCATCGGCACTGAAAAAATAACGGGCATTGAGTTCCGGCTGCTCATTTATTAATAACTCAACACTCAATATCAACAGCGAAATATCAATATCGTCAGGGAGCGGCCAACACATCGCCTGTTTAATTATCTGCTCGGGCTGCTGTTGTTGTAACAACCAGCAGCTCTCTTCATGGGCACTGACAGGCAGCTCAAGCAGCCCCTCATTATGGAATTGCAGCAAAAGCCATCTCCTTCTCTGTGGAAATATAACCCTGTGAATTACGTCTGTTTTATTTGAAATAACCACGGACACATGCCCCTCCCCCCTAATTGGCGGGAAAGGCATTGCGATATATCGATGAACACGATACCGTGCAAATGATTACCATAATGATTTTCATTCTCAAATAAAAATAACACGAGGTTCAGGAGAGAAATCGTGGAAATGGGCACAGGCTCCTTCCAGGCGCAGTTGCATCGTCTGTATCAGGAACATCACGGATGGCTCTGCTCGCTGCTAAGACGCAGGTTGGGCAACAGCTGCGACGCCGCGGATCTGGCGCACGACATCTACCTTCAGCTGCTGCGCAAGGGACATATCCCCACGGCGGCCGAGTGCCGTCGCCATCTGATGCAGATCGCCAAGGGCAAGGTGATCGATCTCTACCGCCGGCGTGCGCTGGAGGCTCGCTACCTCGAGCAGCAGAGCTACCAGCCCGACGCTCAGGCCCCCTCGGAAGAGCTGCGCGCCATGCAGCGCGAGGCGCTGGGAGCCGTCGCATCGGCCCTGCAACGCCAGTCCCCCAAGATCCGCCAGGCCCTGTTGCTCTCCCGCCTCGGCGGCCTCGGTTATCAGGACATCGCCAGCCAGCTGCAGGTGTCCGTTTCATCGGTCGAGAAGTATATCGCCCAGGGCGTGCAAAGCTGCCATCGCAGCCGGCCTGGCGGCGGCATCTGACCCGGATGGGGGAAATAAAAAGATTCATTTGAGGTTTTTCATCCCCCGTACGGAAAACCACAGAGATCCGGTCGCTCGTCGCGGCCACCATCACTTCACCGTGGAGAAATAGCCATGAAGGCAGACGATGTGCAGTGCCCCGAGGCCAATGCTGGCGGGCCCATCAGCCGCGTGCTGGCCCCCATTCGCGGCCACCTGATCGCCGCCGCCCTGCTGGCGGCCATCGGCGCCATGCTGACCCTGGTCCCGCTGGCCGGGATCGCCCACCTGGCGGGCCTGATGCTGGACGATGCCGCCGTGCCAGGAGACGCGATCACCACAGTGCTCGGGATCAGCCTGGCCTGCCTGTTCGGCGGCATGATCCTGCTCAGCGCCGGCGATCTGGTGGCCCACCTGGCCGACAACCGCATCACCGGCCAGCTGCGCCTGACCCTGACCCGGCGGCTGGCCCGGGTGCCCCTCGGCTGGTTCACCGCCCGCGCCTCGGGGGAGGTCAAACAGGCGATGCAGGACGACATCGGCACCCTGCACAGCCTGACGGCCCACTTCTACACCACCCTGGGCCGCTGCAGCGGCGCCGTGCTCATCTCCCTGATCTACCTCTTCGCCATGGACTGGCGGATGGCCCTCATCGCCCTCTCCCCCTTCCCGCTCTTCTTCCTGTTCTCCGCCCGCGCCCACCGCGCCAGCGCCGCCAACATGCAGCAGTTCGGCGCCGGCATGGCCCGCATCAACAACGCCGTGGTGGAGTTCGTGAGCGGCATCCCCGTGGTCAAGGCCTTCGGCGTGCAAGGCCGGCTGCACACCAGCTACCGCAACGCCATCGATGACTTTGCCCGCGCCTTCACCGATTTCACCCGTCCGCTGGTCGCGGCCATGGCCAACGCCAACGCCATCATGGCCCCCGCCTCGGTCCTCGGGGTGGTGCTGGCCGGCGCCGTGGTGATGGTGCGAGCGGGTGCCATGACACCGGCCGAGGTGTTGCCCTTTGTGCTGGTCGCGCCGGGGCTGTGCGCCCCCCTGATGCTGCTGAGCTACCTCAAGCACGATCTCGGCAGCGCCACCGCGGCCGCCGAACGGATCCACGGCCTGCTCGCCACTCCGGTATTGACGGAGCCCGCCGCCGGCACCGGTTTGCAGCCGGCCGACAACACCCTGCGCCTCGAGCAGGTGAGCTACCGCTACGACGACCAGCCCCCGGTGCTCAGCGAGCTGACCGTCACCCTGACCCCGGGCACGGTCACCGCCATCGTCGGCGCCTCCGGGGCCGGCAAATCGACTCTGGCCAGACTGCTGTTGCGCTTCTTCGACCCGAGCGAGGGGCGCATCACCCTGGGCGGGGTGGACCTGCGCGATCTCGAGAGCCGCGAGCTCTATCGCCACATCGGCTTCGTGCTGCAAGAGGTGCGCCTGGTGCACGCCAACCTGCACGACAACATCGCCCTCGGCCGCCCCGGCGCCAGCCGCCAGGAGGTCGAGGCCGCCGCGCGCCGCGCCAACATCCACGACCGCATCCTGGCCCTGCCGCGGGGCTACGACGCCGTGGTCGGTGAGGACGCCAACCTCTCCGGCGGCGAGCTGCAACGGGTCAGCATCGCCCGCGCCCTGCTGCTCGACCCGCCGGTGCTGGTGCTCGACGAGGCCACCGCCGCCGCCGACGCCGACAACGAGGTGAAGCTGCAACAGGCGCTCTCCACCTTCGCCAGCGGCCGCACTCTGGTCGTCATCGCCCACCGGCTCGACACCGTGATGCACGCCGACCGGATCCTGGTGCTCGACAACGGCGTCCTGTGCGAGCAGGGGCGCCACCACGAACTGCTGGCACGCCGCGGCCGCTATGCCCGCCTGTGGGAACAGGGGGGATACGACACTCCCGCCCAGACCCACACCCCTCATCAGGAGGCCGTCCCCACATGCTGAACACCTTCCTGCGCCTGCTCGGCGACGACGCCGTCCTGCTGCGCCGCTACGGCCTGCTGGCCCTGCTCTACGGCCTGCTCTGCGGCCTGACCCTGGTCTGCCTCATCCCGGTGCTCACACACCTGCTGCGCGCCGAGACCGACGCCGCCACCGGCTGGCTGCTGGTGCAGCTGATCGGCGTGCTGCTCTGCTGGAACCTGCGCCGCCGGGTGGAAAAGGCTGGCATCGCCGTGGGGATCGCGGTGCTGCGCACCGGCCGCCACGCCCTGGGCGAGCACGTGGGCAGCCTGCCCATCGGCTGGTTCACCCCGGCCAACACAGCCCGCCTCAACCACCTGGCCTCGCAAGGCATGATGGAGCTGGCCCAGCTGCCGGCCCACGTCTTCACCCCCCTGCTCGGCGGGGTGATCACCCCGCTGGTGGTGCTGGTGGCCCTGTTTGCCCTCGATGTGCAGCTCGGCCTCATCGCCCTGATCGCCCTGCCGCTGCTGGTGGCGGTCTTCCTGCTCACCACCCGCCTCAACCAGCACGCCGACCAGACCTTCCACCAGCATGCCGCCGATACCAGCCAGCGCATGGTGGAGTTTGCCCAGGCCCAGTCGGTGCTGCGCGCCTTCAACGGCGAGCAGGGGGGCACCCGCTTCCTCGAGCAGGCCATCGCCCAGCAGCAAGCCTCCGGCAGGCAGTTGATCCGGCTCACTGCCCTGGCCTCGGGGCTCAACGTCTGGGCAGTGCAGGCCTGCTTTGCCACCCTGTTGCTGGTGGCCGCCCAACACCTGGGCGGTGCCGACAGGGAGAGCCTGATCGCCGCCCTGGTGACCCTGGTGCTCATCAACCGCTTCATCGATCCCCTGCTCGACGTGGCCGGCTACAGCGACGTGCTGCGCGGCGCCCGTGCCCAGCTGGCGGCCCTGCAAACCATGTTCGACTACCCGGCCCAGCCGCAGCCGGCCACTCCTGCCACCCCGCTGGATGGCTCAGTGGAGCTGCGCGGGGTGCATTTTGGCTATGACCCGGCCCACCCGCAGGTGCTCAAGGGGGTGGATCTGGCGGTGGCGCCCGGCAGCATGACGGCGCTGGTCGGTGCCTCGGGCTCGGGCAAGAGCACAGTACTGCGGCTCATCGCCCGCTTCTTCGACGTCGGCGAAGGGGCCGTGCTGGTGGGAGGGGTGGACGTGCGCGCCATGAGCGGTGAGACCCTGGCCAGTCACATCAGCCAGATCTTCCAGGATGCCTATCTGTTCCAGGGCACCATTGCCGACAACATCCGCATCGGCAAGCCCGAGGCCAGCGATGCCGAGCTGCTGCACGCCGCCCATCAGGCCGGGGTGAGCGAGATAGTCGAGCGCCTGCCGCTCGGGCTCGACACCCAGGTTGGCGAGGGTGGTGCGCGCCTCTCGGGGGGCGAGCGCCAGCGGATCGCCATCGCCCGCGCCCTGCTCAAGGACGCCCCCATTCTGCTGGTGGACGAGGCCACCGCCGCGCTGGATGCGGAGAACCAGGCCGCCATCACAGAGACGCTGGCCCGGCTGCGGGGCAAACGCACCCTGATCGTCATCGCCCACCAGCTCTCGACCGTGGCCATGGCCGATCAGATAGTGGTGCTCGACGATGGCATGGTGTGCGAGCAGGGCCCCCACGCCGTCCTCAGCCGCCAGCCGGGGCGCTATGCCCACTTCCTGGCGCAGCGCGCCAGCGCCAAGGGGTGGCGCCTGACCGGAGAGGACGCGTGAGGGCGCTCCTGCTGCCGGCGACCCTGCTGGTGCTGGCCACGTGCTCCCTGCTGATCGGGGCGCGCCCCCTCCCGCTGGCGGAGCTCTTCGCCGGGGATGGCCTGCTCACCCTCACCGCCAGTCGCCTGCCGCGGCTGGCGGCGGTGCTGTTGACCGGCGCCGGGCTGGCGGTGGCCGGCGTCATCCTGCAGCAGATAGTGCAGAACCGCTTTGTCGAGCCCGCCACCTCCGGCGGGCTCGACGCCGCCAAGCTCGGCATCCTGATCGCCCTGACCCAGCTGCCCGCCGCCGGCACCACCGGCCGCATGCTGCTGGCGCTCGCCTTCTGCTTTGCCGCCAGCCTGCTGTTCATCGTCATCGTGCGCCGCATCCGCTTCAAGAATACCGTGCTGATCCCGGTGATCGGCCTCATGTATGGCAGCGTGCTGAGCGCCCTCGCCGAGTTCTACGCCTACCAGCACAACATACTGCAGAGCATCCAGGGCTGGATGCTGGGGGACTTTTCCAAGGTGGTCGAGGGCAACTACGAGATCATCTACCTCATCCTGCCCATCACCCTGCTGACCTATCTCTACGCCCACCGCTTCACCGTGCTCGGCATGGGGGAGGAGGCCGCCGCCAGCCTGGGGCTCGGGTACTCGGCCACCGCCACCCTCGGCCTGCTGCTGGTGGCGGTCACCGTGGCCGCCACCGTCATCACGGTCGGCGCCATCCCCTTCGTCGGGCTGGTGATCCCCAATCTGGTGGTGCTGCGCCACGGCCAGCACCTGAGAAAGACCCTGCCGCTGGTGGCCCTCTACGGTGCCCTGCTGCTGCTGGCGTGCGACCTGCTGAGCCGGCTGCTGATCCACCCCTTCGAGGTGCCCATCGGACTCACCGCCGGCAGCCTCGGCGGCGTGCTGTTCTTGCTGCTGATCCTCTGGCAGCGCCGATGAGAGAGACTCTTATGCGTTACGGGATCTGGGGGCTGCTGGCCCTGCTCGCCGCGACCTTTGTGCTGTTCGGGTCGGATCTCGACACCGGCTACATCATCCCCCAGCGGCTGCTGCGCCTGGCCGCCATCACAGTCGCCGGCGTCTGCATCGCGGTCTCGGCCATCAGCTTCCAGACCCTGGCGGGCAACCGAATCCTGACCCCCGCCATCATGGGGTACGAGGCGGTCTATCTGCTGCTGCAAGCCCTGCTGGTGCTGCTGCTCGGCAACCAGAGCCTGCTGCTGCTCGGGCGCGAGGAGAACGGCGTGCTGTCGCTGCTGCTGATGCTGGGGTACTCGGCCATCATCCACCGCTGGCTGTTCCGGCCCGGGCAGACCGATCTGTTCCAGCTGCTGCTGACGGGGCTGGTGCTGACCATGGTGTTTGGCACCCTGACCCAGTTTGTCCAGCTCAAGACCAGTCCGGGGGAGTTCGCCATCCTGCAGGGGTTCGGCTATGCCTCGTTCAACCGGGCCCAGCCGCCGGAGCTGCTGATGGGGGGCGGCCTGGTCGCCCTGGTCTGTCTCGTCATCGCCCGCCGCCAGGCCGAGCTCGACGTGCTGGCGCTCGGGCGCGAGCAGGCCAGCTCGCTCGGGGTGGATTACCGGCGGGCGGTACGCCTGCACCTGGCACTCATCGCCGTGCTGGTGGCCGTCTCCACCAGCCTGGTCGGCCCCACCGCCTTCATGGGGGTGTTCGTGGCCAACATCAGCTATGCCCTGGCGCGCACCTTCCGCCACCGGGTCACCCTGCCGCTCGGCTGTGCCATCGCCATCGCGCTCTTCATCCTGGCCCAGTTCCTGGTGGAGCAGATCTTCAACTACCGCACCACGGTCAGCATCCTCATCAACCTGGTGTGCGGCACCTACTTCCTCGCCCTGATGGTCAAAACCAGAGGATCGCCATGATCTCCCTCGAACAGGTTCACCAGCGCTACGGCGATCGCGCCGTCCTGCGCGACATCACAGTCGACTTCCCGGCCGGTCGGGTCACCTCGCTGATCGGCCCCAACGGCGCCGGCAAGAGCACCCTGCTGATGGCCATGGCCCGCCTGCTGCCCATCAGCCATGGGCGGATACGCCTGGGGGGCACCGACCTGCACCGCTTCACCGCCCGTGACTACGCCAAGCGGGTCGCCACCCTGCGCCAGTCGCCGGACGTGGGGCTGCGACTGACGGTCGACGAGCTGGTCGCCTTCGGCCGCTTCCCCTACAGCCAGGGCAACCTGACCCGGGAAGACCGCATCGCGGTCGACGAGGCCATCGACTTTCTCTCCCTCGCCCCCTTGCGCCGGGCCTACCTCGACGAGCTGAGCGGCGGGCAGCGGCAGCTGGCCTACCTCGCCATGACCGTCGCCCAGCAGACCGACTGCCTGCTGCTCGACGAGCCCCTCAACAACCTCGACATGAAGCACGCGGTGCAGCTGATGCAGGCGATCCGCCGCCTCAGCGACGAGCAGGGGCGCACCCTGGTCCTGGTGGTGCACGACATCAACTTCGCCGCCAACTATTCCGATCACATCGTCGCCATGAAGGGAGGCGCGCTTGCGGGCAGCGGCCCGGTCGCCGAGATGGTCACCCCGGCCAACCTGGAGGCGCTCTACGACCTGCGTTTCGACATACTGCCGAGCCAGCGCGGCCTGCTGTGCAACTACTTCAACCCAACCCCGTCTGGAGAATTGTTATGAGGATCAATACGCTCACCGCCGTGCTGCTGGCCGCCATCGCAGGGCTCACCGGCTGCGACGCCCCCAGGGAGCAGGCCGCCACCGGGGCCGACGGCACCGTGGTCACCGTGACCCACCAGCTCGGCACCACCCGGGTCGTCACCCCGCCCAAGCGGGTGGTGGCCTTTGACATGAGCGAACTCGATACCCTGGATCAGCTGCAGGCTCCGGTGGCCGGCATCGCCAAGGATTACGTGGCGCACTTCCTGCAGCGTTACCGGGACGACCCGGCCGTGATGGACGTGGGCACCACCATCCAGCCCAACCTGGAGCGGCTGCACAAGCTCAAGCCGGATCTCATCCTCATCTCCCCCCTGCAGGCCCAAAGCTACGAGGCGCTGAGCCAGATAGCCCCGACCCTGCACTACGACATCGACATGACCAACCGCGACGGCCACATCCTGGAGGCCGCCAAGGCCCACCTGCTCACCCTCGGCACCCTGCTCGGCCAGGAGGCGCTGGCCAAAGAGAAGGTGCAGCAGATGGACGCCAAGATCGCCGAGGTGCAGGCGCTGACGCGGGATCGTCCGGAAAGAGCGCTGATCGTGCTGCACAACAACGGCGCCTTCACCGCCTTTGGCACCCAATCCCGCTACGGCTTCCTGTTCGACACCCTGGGGGTCAAGCCGGCCGGATTGGAGAGGGACACCGGCATGCACGGCCAACCCATCTCCAACGAGTTCATCCAGCAGGCCGACCCGGACATCCTGTTCGTCATCGACCGCACCGCCGTGATGGAGCGACGCACGGCCATCGACGCCAGCACCCTGGACAACCCGCTACTGCGCCAGACCAAGGCGTGGCGCAACGGCAAGGTGCGCTTCGTCGACCCCGAAACCTGGTACCTCTGCACCGCCAGCTTCACCTGCCTGAACCGCATCGCCGACGAGGTGATGGCCGCCTATCGCAGCTGATCCCCCGTGCCTGGCCAACGCCGGGCACCAACACGCAAATGAGAGTTATTTTTATTTGAGGATTTGAGAGTGTCATCCGGAAAGCATAAGGAGACAAAAACGCACTCCTCACCCTGAAAGGAATCCTGCATGCAGACATTGCACTCATCCTCCCTTGCCGTGCCGCGCCACGGACTCTCCCGCCTGACGCTGGTCATCCTGGCCGGCCTGCAACTGGGTAGCGCCTGGGCCGCCCCGACTCCCCGTGAAGAAGCCGCCCCCCGTCCCGACGAAGTCGTGGTGGTGGAGGGTCGCAAGGCCTACGCCGGCGGCCAGGTCGCCGCCGACAACCGGGTCGGCCTGCTCGGCAACAAGCCCTTCCTGGAGACGCCGTTCAACACGGTGAGCTACACCGAGGAGTACATCGAGGATCGCCAGGCCCAGGACATAGGCGCCGTGGCCGGTGCCACCAACCCCTCGGTCTATGTGCCGAGCAAGCGCAGCCTGTTCGAGACCTTCTACATCCGCGGCTTCAACACCAACGCCAACGACATCACCTTCAACGGCCTCATCGGCATGGCACCGAACATGCGCAGCTCCACCGAGATGGCCGCGCGGGTCGACGTGCTCAAGGGGCCCTCGGTACTGCTCAACGGCATGCCGCCGGATGGCAGCGTGGGCGGCAACATCAACATAGTGCCCAAGCGCGCCGGCAAGACCCCCCTGGCCAAGGTCACCGCCAGCTATGAATCGGACGGCCTCGGCGGCGTGCACCTGGACCTGGGTCGCCGTTTCGGCGACGAGCAGCAGTGGGGGGTACGCTTCAACGGTGTCTATCGGGACGGGGACACCGCGGTCAACGACCAGCAGCACAAGATGGAGCTCACCTCGGTTGGGCTGGACTGGCGCGGCGAACGGGCCCGCGCCTCGGCCGATCTCTACCGTCAGCACGAGCGGGTGGACGGGGTGAACTACTTCGGCATCTTCTCGGTCGCCAGCCAGGTAACCCAGCTGCCCGAGCCCAAGCGCGGTGACTACTCCCTGGCGCCAGCCTGGGCCTACACCATCAACGACACCAAGGCCGCCGTGCTGCGCGCCGAGTATGATCTGACCGACAACCTCACCGCCTTCATCGCCTGGGGCCAGCGTGACGGCGGCTACAGCGCCCTCATCACCCGCAACACCCTGCTCAACGACGCCGGCGACATCAATGCCATGGCGGCCCGCTCCGAGCGGGACGGCACCCAGCGCTCCGGCGAGGCGGGCCTGCGCGGCACCTTCGGCACAGGACCGGTCGATCACGCCTGGTCGCTGGCCGCCACCCGCTACACCTCGGAGCAGACCTTCCGGGACAAGATATTCTTCAACCACGCCATGACCAACTACGACCGGCTGGACTTCGGGCCCGCGCCGGATCTCGCCGGGTACGGTGCCGTCACCTCGCGCAGCGAGGCGACCCTGGCGAGCGTGGCGCTGGTCGATACCCTCTCCTTCCTCGATGGCGACCTGCAGTGGACCCTGGGGGCCCGCCGCCAGACGGTCGAGAGCAGCAACTTCAACGGCAGCGGCGACCAGACCGCCCGCTACGAGGAGAGCCGGGTCTCGCCCGCCACCACTCTGCTGGTCAAGCTGCGCGACGATTTCGCCGTCTACACCAACTACATCGAGGGGTTGAGCCAGGGGGGCGCGGCGCCGAACACCGCCAGCAATGCCGGCGAGATCATGAAGCCCTATCAGACCAAGCAGTATGAGGTCGGTGCCAAGCTGGATCTGGGCCACTTCGCCCATACCCTGAGTCTGTTCCAGATCGCCAAGCCGAGCGCCTACACAGACCCCAGCTCCAACGTCTACGGGGTCTACGGGGAACAGCGCAACCGCGGCATCGAGTGGGATCTGTTCGGTGAGCTCACCCCCGAGTTGCGCCTGCTGGGCGGGGCCTCCTACACCCAGGCTGAGCTGACCAAGGCGCTCAACGAGAGCAACGTCGGCCACCAGGCCACCGGGGTGCCCAAGTGGATGGCCAAGCTCGGCGCCGAGTACGATCTGGCCGCCGTGCCGGGGCTGACCCTGACCGGCAACACCCAGTTCATCGGCGAGCGCTTCGTCACCGATGACAACCGCCTCTCGCTGCCCTCCTACACCACCTTCGACCTGGGGGCCCGCTACACCATGCGGATCGCCGACCACGCGCTGACCGTGCGGGCCGCGGTGCAAAACCTCACCGGTCGCGACTACTGGATCGGCTCCTGGTCCGGCGGTGACGGCAGCGGCCTCTCCGGCGGTCTGGGGGCGCCACGCACCTTCCAGCTCTCCACCTCGCTCACCTTCTAAGCAGCAGAAAAGCCATTGTCAAAATGGCTTTTCTTTTATGTGCCTCGGATGCAGTCCCGGTCGGCTTGCGCCAGATCGGATTTTCACGCCGCACCGACAGCATCTGACTCACTTGTGCGGTATGCTGTCACGCTCACGATCAACCATGACCTCTGTTGAGGCCTGCCTTATGAAATACCTAGTAGTTCAAACCAAACAGATAGGGGATGTACTGATCTCCACCGCGCTGTGCAACAACCTCAAGCAGAATGACCCAAGCGGCGAGGTTCACTATCTGGTCATGGATTATTGCGCGGGTATGGCGCAGGGCAATCCCAATATCGATCGGCTCATCATCATCGAGAAAGCCAGGCGCAACGAGTGGCGCTACATGAAGGATCTGCTGCTGGCCATTCGCCGCGAACGCTACGACGTGGTGGTCAACAGCCAGGGCCAGATGATCGGCCTGCTCAGCTGCCTCTTCTCCGGTGCCCGCCTGCGCATAGGGTTTGACTCATTCCCCTGGCGGCTCGGCCACAACCGCATCGTCCGTTTTCGCAAGGACACTGAGTTTCAGGGCAACAGCACCCTGGTCGACGACCGCTTCTCGCTGCTCAAGCCGCTCAAGCTGGCCCGCGAGGATCGCAACTACTACCTCTGGCTGAGTGAAGAAGAGAAACAACAAGGAAGGGATACCCTGCTGGCCGCCGGCGTCGACCTGAACCGCCCGCTGATCGCCATGGGCGTCAACTCGCTCGGGCACTACAAGCGCTGGCCCATCGACTGCTTCGCCAAGGTCGCCCAGTGGCTGATCGAGCAGCACAATGCCCAGATCCTGATCTACTGCGGGCCGGGGGAGGAGGAGTACAACCGCGGCCTGAAACCGCTGCTGCCCGCCACCCTGCAAGCCAGCGTCTTCGATCACATCAAAACCCGCTCGGTACGGGAATTGGTGGGGCTGTTCGCTCACTGCCGGCTGTTTGTCGGCAATGACACCGGCCCCCGCCACATGGCGCAGGCCATCGACCTGCCCCTGCTGACCATAGTGGCCCCCGGTGGCGACAAGATCATCGCCAACCCGGTCAACCACCCCCGCTATCAGGCCATTGATGTGTTCGATGCCAAGGGGCCCGGCTTCCAGCTGCCGCAGAACGCGGAGAAGGACTTCATAGACGAAGCCCTGCTGCGCGCCATCACTCCCGAGCTGGTGATTGCACGGCTGACAGCGCTGCCTGATTGGCAAGCAGCCACGCCCTGAAAGTACACTCGAATTCGGCCAGATCGAGGGAGTTGATATCCTGCTCCCTGGTATTGGTCGAGAACAGCACTGTGGCTGACGGGGAGTTGGGGTGCCACTCGAGGAAGTTCTCGTTGCCGCCCCCTATATCCGGGTTATAGAGGCCAAGAATGGGCTTGTGCAGCCCGGCGGCGATGTGCACCGTGGCCGTGTCCACCGAGATCAACCCCTGACACTGGCGCAGCTGGGCAAACAGCCCGGCCAGCGAGGGTGCATCCGGTGACAGCAGCAGGCGATCCGGTTGACTCAGGCCAGCCCGGATCCCGGCCATTTCTTCTTCCATGCCCGGCGGATAGAGCAGGCAGATGGCGCAAGAGCCGGCCGCCAGCATCTGCTCAATCATCTGGCTGATAAGCTCGGGCCGCAAACGGCGGGAGCTGCCACTGCCGTACGGGTTGAAACAGAGGACCGGCGCGGCCGGCCACCAGCCGGACAGCGCATCGGGCGGGCTCATGGTCGGGACTATGTACTGCTGATCCGGATTGCTCACGCCGAGCCGCTGCAGCAGCAGGGCAAACTTGTCGGAGAAGTGCATGCCGCTGGAGGCCTTGCCCAGCTTGAGGTTGACCGCCTGCAGGGCATCGTCCATGCCGGCGACCCAATCCGCCCTCACCTGACTGATGAAGAAGATGTCCTTCATTTTCAGCATCTTGCCAAAATGCACCAGGCACTCCACTTCCCCCAGTGAATGGGCCAGCCGTTTGAGCTGGCCATAGCCCGGCCGCTTGGGCACCTCTATCACCTTGTCCATGCCGAAATGATCGCGAAACAGGGGCGCCATGGCCGCGGTCGTGACGATCCACACCTCCCGCTCCGGGCTGGCGCGCTTGATCTCGCGGGCCACCCAGGACGAGACAATGGCATCGCCCAGTTTGGCATCCCAGCGCAGCAACACTATCTTCCCCTTGCGCTCGTGCAGCGGAGCCGGCCGTTTGCGATCGAACAGCAGTTGCCCCAGCTTGCGGCGAAGAATGTCACGCTGGAGTTGCAGATCGTTGATTAATGACATGAATCCACCAGAAGAGCCGTTGAATTGGGAGAACGATGATACCAGCCTGACGCGGCTAGAGCGCCATCAGGGCATCGACCTGACGACTGATTTCGGCTGGCGACAGGGCCGCCAGCTGGTCCGTGGTCGAGCGCAGGATGATATTGCGACCCGCCAGCGGAATGAAGGCATCGCGCCAGCGCTCGTTGTTCATCAACACCAGGGTGGGCACCCCGAAGGAAGAGGAGATATGGATGATGGAGGTATCGGTCGAGATGACCCCTCGCGCATCCTTGATGATCTTGGCGGCATCGAGAATGGTGTCGGGAAACAGCGCTCTCATGTCTTGCCGCGAACAGACCACGGGCTGCCTGGAGAACACCAGGTAAGAGATCCCTTCATAGGCAGGCAACTGCGCCAGGATGCCGTCGATCTGCGCCTCCGTCATCGAGTTGCCGACCTGGCTGCCCGTCAGGTTGACCAGCAGATAACGGCCATACGCACGGGTATCCAGCTGCTCATTGCAGGGGGACGGTATGGTGACCGGCACCCCGGTCTGCTCGCCGGTCACGCTGAGCATGCGATAGACGAAGTGATCCCGCACTGGGCGTGACGACACTATGGTGGCCTTCTTGTTGAACAGCGGCAGCAACTTCTGCTGCCCTTCGCTCTTGAAGCGCAGGGGCAACGACTGCAAGCGCCCGTTGGCCAGCAACAGCAACTTGGCCATGGCGATATCGTCAGGCTCGTCAAACAGATTGATCACCAGATCATATCGCCGCTGCCTGAGTTCACGCAGCTTGCACCACATGCTCGCCGGCAACAGGGTGTCGTTGAGGGTGATCACGTGGCATTCGTCGATCCCGACGACCGATGCCGCCAGCAGCTGGTTCCGCCGGCTGCACACCAGCTCGAGGCGCGCGGCGGGGTAGATCTCCCTTAGCCGGGCAATGGCGGGCAGGGTGAGAATGAAATCGCCAATGGCGTCATAACCGACCACCAGCACCCTCTCCACCTCTGTTCCGGCGGGGCATGGGGCGGCGTCAGGCGCTCTGCCGATCAGCCATCTGGCAATGGAATGGGTAAGCAACTTTTTGAGGTTCATGGGTCATCCAGCATGTGTGGCCGCTGCTTTGGCAAGGCCCGCAGGGTGCCGACCCGCCATCGGCACACTCCGCCCTATTTCAGATAGTGGCCGTAGGCCCTGTCATCTATGGTGGTGGTGAACAGATCCACATCCAGACAGCTGGGCTCCACCCCGGATGCGGTCAGGCCATTGAGCTGCAACCGGCCGGTCAGATAGTCGGAAGGCATCCGCAGCGGATAGGCGCACTGCAACAGCTTCTTGGCCCCGGTCAGACTCAGCACATACCCTGCGGTAGAGAGCACACCTCGTTTGGAGGTGCGGCTGGGGGTCAGGTATCTGGCGAGTCGATAACCACCCGGCAGGGATGACAGGAACGGCCAGCGTTTGGCTTTACCATGGTGCAGGAAGACGATTTCCGATTTGCAGGAGTGCACTATGGCCTCGATGATGGCCTTGCTGTGCATGTGCAGGTAGATGTCATCCTCCAGCACCACGCAGCGCTCAATGCCCTCGGCCACGATGCGCTCATAAAGCCGGATATGGCTCATGGCACAACCTATCTCGCCAAAGCTCAGCGCATGACCGCACACCTCCTTGGCCAGTTCAAAATCCACCTTGGCCAGTTCGGCACTGCTCAACGCCTTCCCGTCGGTTGCGTCTACAAATTCGAAATCTATGCCCAAATGCGCCATCTGCTGGACAACCATCGCCCGTCGCTCAACGCTGCGAGCCAAACTGATGACAAAAACTGGAATCATGACGTACGGGTATCCTTTTTCAACTCATGGGCAAACCAGATGAAAACCAGGCTGAGTGTGTACAGATAGAGCACACCTTGATGCTCAAACGGCACATCACTCAATGAATTAACTGAAAACGCCAGCGGCACCAGCACCCCGGCGGAAATCTTGCTGATGTTGGTCGCGGCAAGGTAGAGAGGCCAACCCAGAAAAACCAGCAGCGCGACAAAGCCGATGCCGCCCCGGATCACCAGGTTCTGCATGTACTGGTTATGGGAATGGGCCAGCGCCGGATGAAAGATCAGCTCGGAAATCTGATGGTTGTTGACCTGCGTCTGCTTCAGCGCATCAAAACCATCGGTACCCACCCCGACAACCGGCGAATCCAGAAAGCCCAGCCAGGCGCTCTGCCAGGCAATCACCCGCAGGCCCCAGGAGGAGTCAAAAGAGCCGTTTTCTGCCGATTTAAGATCCGACACGGCTTCGGCAACCCGCACCTGTACCAGCTGGTTGGTCTGATAGATGGCGCCTGTCGTGGCCATGCAGAGTACGGCGACGGCAATGTATTTCCAGGGTTTGAAGTAGGCCTTGTAGCAGATGACGTAGGCGAGAATGATCCCGAAGGCGAGCCAGACCCCCCGACTCTGGGAGAGATACAGAGCAAACAGGGCAGCGAGCAGGCCAACCAGAGCCCCCCCTCTCAGCCAGGCGGCCAGTTGCCCCTGCTGAAAGACAAACCAGTTGAGAATCGCCAGGGCAAGTGCCGCCTGCGAGAAGAGAATGGCATTGGTGAACCCCTCCACCCTGACGATACCGTGATGGTACTGCCAGAAGCTGAGGATCCCGAGCCCGACGCCACCCAGCACGATGGCCAGGTACCCCAGCATCAGCAGCACGGGTTTGCGCGGCATCATCAGCGCGAAGACAGCGACATAAAACAGCCCTCGCATCACCCCGTACTGATCGCCATGGATCAACCGGTTCACGAAGATCATGACGGCGTACACCAGCAGGCCCCAGAGAATCCGTCGATCCCTGAGCCCAACATCCCGCTGCTTGCCGACAAAGTAGTTCAACAGACCGAAGATCCCGGTCACCGCCAGCAGGTTGGACTGCATGCTCTGGCCGGCTGGCACCAGAAACAGGCCGCAAAAGGCAAAGATGATGGTCAGTCCGAACAGGGCTGTCGTCACCTTATCGAGCAAAACGAGGCTTCTGCTGAGCATCAATCACGATTTCCTGAAGACATAGTTACCCCGGATCTTGCGCCACAGGCCAAACACATCGGTACGCGGGAAGATGGCGATGCGGCGGATCCGGAAAGGGTCCTGGTGCATGGCTCTGGGCCCGCTGTTGGTGGCCACGGCAAAACGGTAGCCCGCCGCCATCGCCTGCGCCTTGGCGCTCTCATCCATATCCCCATAAGGGTAGGCGAACGACAGCAAAGGGTGGCCAAGCAGAGTCTCGAGTTGCCGCTTGTTCTCTTGTATTTCATGGGCTTGCTGCTCGGGTGCAAGCTTGCTCAACCTGGGGTGGGTCAGGGTATGGCCGCCGATCTCCACATGGCCGGAGGCCACCAGCGCCTTGAGCTGCTCGCCATTCATCAGGTCCACCCGGGTGTCCGGGTTGCTCGCCTGCTCCACGTCCCAGCGGTTATACCCTTCCCCCGTGACCACGTATACCACGGCTTTGTAACCATATTTTTCCAGCAGCGGCAGCATGCGGGTCAGATTGTCCTGATAGCCATCGTCGGCCGTGATCATCAGGTATCTCTTGCCGTACTGCAGCCGGTGAATGAAGCCCTTGTCCGCCAGGTCGCGAAAGGTCAGGGTCTCATAACCCAGCCACTTCATCAGGCGCAGGTGCTTTTCGAACATGGCGATCGGCATCCAGGTACCGTGCACCCCCTTCTCGCTCTCGTGCTCGATAAAGCGGTGGTACATGATGACCGGCATCTCGCGGCGCAGGGTTTCGACCACCGCATCCTGATAGATGGACTCCAGCCCGGAAACTACCCCCGCCAAGCCATACTCGGCCTGAATGCGCAGACGGATCACGTCGGAGACGCTGCCGCTGGCCAGGGCCGGGGCAATCTGCGTCTTCAGCGCGGCAAAATCGATAGCCAGATCCCTGGGGCCTATGTCGCCGAAGTTGCTGGCCAGCGCCTCATCCAGATTCTGCCCGGTCACCAGGCCGATGGCCTTGGCCTCGCCGATGGCAAACGCCGGACGACCGCACAACAGGGCTTCCATCGCTACCCGACCGGCACCGATCACCAGATCGCATTGCGCCATCAGGGCAGGGACATCCTCCACGTAACCGACGAAATCGACCCGGTCACGAAAACGCACGAAGCGCTCGGGCAGCTGGCTGCCACTCACCACCTTCACCTGGCAGGCATCCAGATCCAGCACTTCATCCAGCAACCGGTAGCAGAGCTCCCCCTTGGGGCCGCTGAGCCGACCTATGATGGCGATCACCGGCTTGGCGTTGTCCGGAGCCGGCACGGGCTGGAACTTGTCGGTCTCGATGCCGTTGCGCAGCACCTGTACGATGGCCGGATCCACCCCCAGATTGTCGATGATCTGGCTGGCGATATCTTCGCACACCGCCACCGCCCGAAAACCGAGGGCATGAAAGGCCTTGCGGGAGGCATGCACCGGCTGGCGCCCGTGTACCGTGGTGATCATGGGAGTGCCGGTCAGCTTGCAGGCCACATAGCTGCTCCAGCCGGAGGCGCGCGAGTGGGCATGCACCAACTGGATATGATGCTTCTTGATGAGGTAGACGAGGTAAAACACGTGCCAGAAGCGGCGCAGTATGCTGCGCTTGTTGAATCGCAGCTTGAATACCTGGCCCAGCGTGGGCTTGGTCAGGGTGTCCGATACGTAGAAAACCTGGTGGCCACGCCGGGTCAATTCGTTACCGACCGTGGTGGCATAGACCTCAGCTCCCGTCACTTCGAGCTGGGAGAGTGCCATCAATATATTCATGGGAGGGTATCCGAACGACGGGTGACCAGCAGCCACCCGTCAGAGGGGGATCAAGCCCGGTTCAACCAGGCCATGTAGTCGGCCACGCCTTCGGCCACGGTCTTGAACTCGGCGTCATAGCCGACACCGCGCAGCTTGGTCATGTCCGCCTGGGTGAAGCTCTGATAGCGGCCCTTGAGGTGATCCGGGAAGGGAATGTACTCGACGGCGCCCTTCTGGTGATGCTTGATCACCGCCTCGGCCACGTTCTGGAACGGCTCGGCCCGGCCGGTACCGCAGTTGAAGATGCCGGAGTGCTGCGGATTCTGCCAGAACCAGAGGTTCACCTTGCAGACGTCATCCACATAGATGAAGTCGCGCATCTGACCGCCGTTGGGGAAACCGTCGCAGCCTTCGAACAGCTTGGGATTTTCGCCCTTCTTCACCTGGGTGTTGAGGTGGAAGGCAACCGAAGCCATGGAGCCCTTGTGCTGCTCGCGCGGGCCATAGACGTTGAAGTACTTGAGACCGACTACCTGAGAGTTGATCTCCGGCATCCAGCGGCGCACATACTGGTCGAACAGCTGCTTGGAGTAGCCGTAGACGTTGAGCGGCTGCTCGAACTTGGGATCTTCGATGAAGTTGTCGTTGCGCCCGCCGTAGGTCGCGGCGGAAGAGGCGTAGATGAACGGAATTTCCCGCTCGATGCAGTAGTGGAACAGATCCTTGGAGTACTCGTAGTTGACCTCCATGATGAACTTGCCGTTCCACTCGGTGGTGGCGGAGCAGGCACCTTCGTGGAAGATCACCTCGATGCCGTCCCACTCTTCAAACTCGTCACCGGAGACGATCCGCGCCTGGAACTCATCCTTATCCATGTAATCGGCAATGGTCAGATCGACCAGATTGACGAACTTGGTGCCGTCGGTCAGATCATCGATGACCACGATGTCGGTCCGTCCTTGAGCGTTCAGCTGCTTGACCAGATTGCTGCCGATAAAGCCAGCACCGCCAGTTACTACGATCATGGAGTTTGCCTCGCGTACGTTGATGGTCACATGTGACTGCCTGTTAAAGCTGTGTATAGTGAGCCAATTTAAAATTGCCGAAAAGTTTATCACGGGCCGCAGGGGGATTCGACCTTGACGAGATCGCCCCCGGGACCCGGCAGAGGGAGCAGCGATGAAAACCAGAGACAGGATCATTCACAGCGCCACCGAGCTGTTCAACGATCAGGGTGAGCGCAACATCACCACCAACCACATTGCCGCCCACCTCGGCATCAGCCCGGGCAACCTCTATTACCACTTCCGCAATAAAGAAGACATCATCCACTCCATCTTCGACCAGTACGCCCGTCACCTGAGCGAGAGTTTCACACCGGCCCGCAGCGACGAGATCAAGCTGGAAAACCTGATGGGCTATCTGGATGCCATCTTCTATCTGATGTGGCAGTTCCGCTTTTTCTACGCCAACCTGCCGGACATTCTCAGTCGCGACGAGCCGCTGCAGCAGAAGTACCTCAAGGCCCAGGAGCAGCTACGCGCCGCCGTGGTGGCCCTGCTCAGAAGCCTGCGCGAGGGCGGCATCATAGACGTCAGCGACGAGGATCTGCCGGATCTGGGCCAGACCATCAAGATGGTGGTGACCTGCTGGATCCCGTTCCAGATCGCCCAGGCTCCCAGCACCCGCATCACCAAGCCACTGCTCTATCAGGGCGTCTTGCGGGTGCTGTTTCTGCTGCGCCCCTATGTGCAGCCGCAGGTGGCCGAACAGATCCGCCAGCTGGAGCAGCATTACCGTCAACTGGCCCAACCAGCCGGGTGAGATCTGTTTCACATTTGTTGAACATCAGCACAATAATTTGAATTCGCCGCAACAGATTGCAGTAAAATGTCGTCCTCTGTTGATACGCAGCTGAAATAGCCAATGAGGATCGAGGATGTCTAACGGATTCTATCGTCACCTGACCGAGCAGCTTGAGCAGGTCCAGGCTGAAGGATTGTACAAGCAGGAACGCGTCATCACCTCGGCCCAGCAGGCCCGGATTGCGGTGGGCGGCGAGCAGGTGCTGAACTTCTGTGCCAACAACTATCTGGGGCTGGCCAACCACCCCGATCTGATCGAAGCGGCCCACCAGGGGCTGGACAGCCACGGCTTCGGCATGGCCTCGGTCCGTTTCATCTGCGGCACCCAGGATCAGCACAAGGCGCTGGAGCAGAAGCTGTCAGCCTTCCTCGGCACCGAAGACACCATCCTCTACTCTTCCTGCTTCGATGCCAACGGCGGTCTGTTCGAGACGCTGTTCGGCACCGAAGACGCCATCATCTCCGATGCCCTCAACCACGCCTCCATCATCGATGGGGTCCGGTTGTGCAAGGCCAAGCGCTATCGCTACGCCAACAATGACATGGCCGAGCTGGAAGCCCAGCTCAAGCAGGCCGATGCCGATGGTGCCCGCTTCAAGCTGATCGCCACCGACGGCGTCTTCTCCATGGATGGCGTCATCGCCGACCTCAAATCCATCTGCGATCTGGCTGACAAGTACGATGCGCTGGTGATGGTGGATGACTCCCATGCCGTCGGCTTCATCGGCGAGAACGGCCGCGGCACCCACGAATATTGTGGCGTGATGGAGCGGGTCGACATCATCACCGGCACCCTGGGCAAGGCGCTCGGCGGCGCCTCCGGCGGTTACACCTCCGGCAAGAAAGAGGTGATCGACTGGTTGCGTCAGCGCTCCCGCCCCTATCTCTTCTCCAACTCGCTGGCCCCCTCCATCGTCGCCGCCACCATCAAGGTGATCGACATGCTGGCCGACGGCCACGATCTGCGTGCCCGCCTGAAGGAGAACAGCCAGTACTTCCGCGAGCGGATGAGCGCCGCCGGTTTTACTCTGGCCGGTGCCGATCACGCCATCATCCCGGTGATGCTCGGAGACGCCAAGCTGGCAGCCGAGATGGCGAGCCGCATGCTGGCCGCCGGCATCTATGTGGTGGGCTTCTCCTTCCCGGTCGTGCCCAAGGGCCAGGCCCGCATCCGCACCCAGATGTCCGCCGCCCATACCCGCGAACAGCTGGATCAGGCCATCGATGCCTTCATTTGCATCGGCCGCGAACTCGGCATCATCTGATTTGAATCAAGGGGCCCGGCGCCCCTTTTTTCTGCGTTCATCGTGAAGGAACAACCATGAAAGCACTCTCCAAACTGCACAAAGAAGTCGGCATCTGGATGACGGACGTACCGGCCCCCGAGCTCGGCCACAACGACCTGCTCATCAAGATCCGCAAGACCGCCATCTGTGGCACCGATATCCACATCTACAACTGGGACGAATGGTCACAGAAGACCATCCCGGTGCCCATGGTGGTCGGCCACGAATACGTCGGTGAAGTCGTTGCCGTGGGCCAGGAAGTGCGCGGCTTCGCGGTCGGTGACCGGGTCTCCGGCGAAGGCCACATCACCTGTGGCCACTGCCGCAACTGCCGTGCCGGCCGCACCCACCTGTGCCGCAACACCATAGGTGTCGGCGTCAACCGCCCCGGCGCTTTTGCCGAGTACCTGGTGATCCCGGCCTTCAACGCCTTCAAGCTGCCGGACAACATCCCGGATGAGCTGGCCGCCATCTTCGATCCGTTCGGCAACGCGGTGCACACCGCCCTCTCCTTCGACCTGGTGGGTGAAGACGTGCTGATCACCGGCGCCGGCCCCATCGGCATCATGGCTGCCGCCGTCTGCCGCCATGTGGGTGCCCGTCACGTGGTGATCACCGACGTCAACGAGTACCGGCTCGAGCTGGCCCGCAAGATGGGCGCCACCCGCGCCGTCAACGTGGCCAAGGAGCACCTCTCCGACGTGATGAGCGAGCTTGGCATGACCGAGGGGTTCGACGTGGGGCTGGAGATGTCCGGCGTCCCCTCCGCCTTCCAGGACATGATCGACAAGATGAACCACGGCGGCAAAATCGCCATGCTCGGCATTCCCCCCGCCACCATGGCCATCGACTGGGGCAAAGTGATCTTCAAGGGACTGTTCATCAAGGGGATTTACGGCCGCGAGATGTTCGAAACCTGGTACAAGATGGCGAGCCTCATCCAGTCCGGGCTCGATCTCTCCCCCATCATCACCCACCGCTTCCACATCGACGACTTCCAGCAGGGCTTCGATGCCATGCGCTCCGGCCAGTCCGGCAAGGTGATCCTCAGCTGGGACAAATAAGCCTTTCAGCACTTCAATCAGATGAAACCCGGTGAAAACCGGGTTTCTTTTTTGCAGGCCGGCCTCGCCAGTTTGTGATCCGACGAAGAAACTTTGCACGCAGAGTACTTAACACTTCACACACAAGCGTTTAAATGGCTGTAACTATTCGGTTATAATCCAGTCGTTTTCTAGGGATAATAAAAGCCTGCTGGGAGTACATGAGCGTGTTGAAAAAACTGAGCTATTTGCTGGCGGTCGGGATGACGGCCGCCAGTTTGTCCGGTGCCGTGCTGGCTGCCGATGATATGTCGCCGGAGGCCATTGCCGAGCGCATCAAGCCTGTCGGTCAGGTCTACACCGCCAAGGATCTGGAAGGGATTGCGACCGCAGGCGCAGCCCCTGCGGCGGCCGCGTCATCCGGCCCGCGCGACGGTGAAGCCGTGTTCAAGGGCGCCTGCTTCGCCTGTCACGATGCCGGCATCGCCGGCGCGCCCAAGCGCGGCGACAAGGCTGCCTGGGAACCTCGTATCGCGCAAGGCATTGAAACACTTAAGAAACATGCCATTGCTGGCTTCGCAGGCAAGACCGGCGTCATGCCACCCAGAGGGACTTGCGCCACCTGTAGCGATGAAGAGATCGAAAACGCCATTCACTACATGATCGACAAGCTCTAAGTGATTGAAAGGGCCGCATATGCGGCCCTTTCAATCTGATGACTTCCGACTACTCTTTGAAGGGTAGATAAATCGGGAGTCACTCATGTCAGCGCAACCCACAGCACCACATTACTCGACTCCCTTGCTGGCGTTGGTTTCCGCTATTATGGATTTCCCCGCCCCCTCCGTCGCCACCGCCAAAGATTACGACACCCTGATCCAGCAGCTGAACCAGCTCTGCCCGTTGCAACATTTCGGCATGCTCGGCCTGTCGGAAGCCGGACTGCACTGGGTGTGTGAATACCAGGTCCCCGACAGTTTCAAATTGCAGCTGGGGCTGGAAGAGTCACGCATCACGGATCAACTGACCCAGCTGGACGAAGCCGAGGGTTGGTGCACCCTGCCGGTCGAGCACGGTCAGATCCAGTGGTTGCTGGCCTGCTGCCAACCCAAGGAGCTGCCGACGCTGCGCCTGTTGCTGGAGTGCCTGGCCAAACGGCTGAACGAGACCCAGGCTGGCTCCCAGCTGTCAGAGCTGGCCTCGCCGCTCATTCGCAAGGATCCGGACTGGCAGAGAAAGATCGAGAGCATCAACCGCATCATCCGGCTGGCCAACACCCTGCCCAGCCAGGCGCTCTTCTCCCAGCTCGAGGCTGTGTTGCGCCAGATGCTCGCCATTCAGGACATGCTGCTGGTACGCATCGACAGCCACCGGCTGGAGAAGATCTACCCGGAACTACCCCACCACAGCGACGAATTCATCACCGGGCTCTGCCACAGCACCAACAACATTGAGCAGCACAAGGAGCAGCTTTACTGGTATAGCCAGCCGCTGCGTCTCCAGCAGCAGTACTTCGCCCACTTCCTCATCAGCCTGCAACAGCCGCTGGAAACCGACGACCGGCTGTTTCTCGACTTTCTGCGCAGCCAGCTGACCCTGCTGCTGGAGCTGAGACGGATCCGCCAGCAGCTCCACGACATCAACTCGGAAGACTCCATCAACCAGCGGCTGCAGCAGTTGCGCCAGACCAACCTCAGACTGCAGAAGCAGTTGAAGCAGCACCAGGAGCTGGAACGCCGACTGCAGTTCGATGCCCTGCACGACCCGCTGACCCAGCTACCCAACCGGGCACTGTTGATGAACCACCTCAACCACGCCATGACCCACTTTCACCGCTACAAGTCGCCCGGGTTTTCGCTGATCTTCATCGATGTGGACCACTTCAAGCAGGTCAACGACACTCTCGGCCATAGCGCCGGCGACCAGCTGCTCAAGGAGATGAGCCGCCGCCTGCAAACCTGCATACGACAAAACGACATGGTGGCAAGGCTGGGGGGGGACGAGTTCGTCATCTATCTGGACAGCAGCAAGACCGAGGAAGATATCAGCCCGGTGCTCAACCGCATCATCAGCCGCCTCTCCTATCCCTTCCGGCTGATGGGCAACGAACTCGGCATCACGGTGAGTCTCGGGGTCGCCAGCGTATCGGAACAGACATCCGACATCAGCCAGCTGTTGCATCAGGCCGACCTGGCCATGTACCAGGCCAAGCGCAACGGCCGCAGCCGCATCGTTAGCTATTCGGAGGAGTGCTCGGCCCAGACCTGGGCCTCACCGGAAGAGATGCTGGCCAGAGCGCTGCGGGCAGGCCGCATCGTGCCCTATTTCCAGCCGGTGATCCGGCTCAAGGACAGCCGCCTGACCGGGCTGGAGGTCATGGCTCGCTGGATCACCGAAGAGGGGGTACTCAAGGACGCATTCGACTTCATCCCGCTGGCGGAGCAGTGTGGCCTCATCCAGGAGCTGGATTACCAGATCCTGCGCCACACCTGCCAGCAGTTGAAGGAGTGGCTGCCGCTCTCCGGCCAGAGCAAGTTCAAGGTGGCCATCAACCTGTCCGGCAAGCATCTGGTCAGCCATGAACAGATCATGCAACTGGTCGAGATCATCGAATCCGAGGGGATCTCCCCCGGCTATCTGATTTTCGAATTCAACGAGCGCGAGTTGTCACGGCAGGATTCCGATGCCCTCACCTCCCTGCACGAGCTGAGGGCCAAGGGCATTCAGATCAGCCTGGATGACTTCGGTACCGGCTTCTCTTCCCTCAATGCCCTGTTCCATTTCCCGGTGGACTACATCAAGGTGGATGACAGCTTCACCCATCGCATGCTGCAATCTCCCAAGGATCTGGCGCTCATTCGCGCCATGCGCGACATCTGCCAGGATCTGGACTTCACCCTTGTGGTGGAAGGGATAGAGAACCAGCAGCAACTGCAGAAGCTGATCGACCTGGGCTGCCTGATGGGCCAGGGGCGCTACATTTCACCGCCCATGCCGGGCGCCGACATCACGCCCCTGCTGACCCAGAGCAAATAAGCGGAGCGACTCAATCCTTCTTGAACATGGCGCGCAGATTGGCCACCGCCATCTGCCCCTTCTGCTGGCGCTCCTCTGCGGTCACCTTCTTCTGGTTCTCCCACTCCAGATCATCCTGCGGCAGTTCCAGCAGGAAGCGGCTCGGCTCCGGTCGTACCGACTCGCCAAACTGGCGCCGCTCCTTGCAGAGGGTGAAGGTGAGCTCGGTCTGGGCCCGGGTGATCCCCACGTAGGCGAGGCGCCGCTCCTCTTCCACGTTGTCCTCGTCGATGCTGGTCTGGTGAGGCAGCAGACCCTCCTCCATACCCACCATGTAGACATAGGGAAACTCCAGCCCCTTGGAGGCGTGCAGGGTCATCAGCTGCACCTGATCCGCCTCATCCTCCCCCTCGTTGCGCTCCATCATGTCGCGCAGAGTGAGACGGGTCACGACTTGAGCGAGCGTCATCGACTCTTCCAGCTCGTCCCCCTCCAGCATCTCGCTGATCCAGCGATAGAGGGTGGAGACGTTCTGCATCCGCATCTCGGCCGCCTTCGGGCTGGGGGAGGTCTCGTAGAGCCACTCCTCGTAGTGGATCTCCTTGATCATGTCACGCACCGCCTCCACCGGGTTGCCGCGCAGGGCCTGATCACCGAGCCGCACCAGCCAGTTGGTGAAAGCCTGCAGCGCGGTGAGGCCACGACCGGATAGGTGCTGTTCCAGCCCCAGCTCGAAGCTGGCGGAAAACAGGCTCTTGCCGCGCTGATTGGCGTACTGACCCAGCTTCTCGAGCGTGGTGGGACCGATCTCGCGCCGCGGCAGGTTGACCACTCGCAGGAAGGCGGTGTCCTCGTCCGGATTCACCAGCAACTTGAGGTAGGCCATGATGTCCTTGATCTCGGTACGAGAGAAGAAGGAGGTGCCGCCCGAGATGCGATAGGGGATGCGGTTGGTCATCAGCGCCTTCTCGAAGATGCGCGACTGATGGTTGCCCCGGTAGAGGATGGCGTAATCCTTGAAGCGGGTGCGATTCATGAACTTGTGACCCATCAGCTCGGCGGCGATGCGCTCCGCCTCGTGCTCCTCGTTCTTGGCAAACAGCACCTTGAGCTTCACCCCCTCGTCCAGCTCGGAGAAGAGGGCCTTGTCGTAGACGTGGGGGTTGTTGGCGATCAGGATGTTGGCGCACTTGAGGATGCGCCGCTTGGAGCGGTAGTTCTGCTCCAGCTTGATGAGCCGCAGATTGGGGAAGTCCTCGTTCAGCAGCACCAGGTTCTGCGGCTTGGCACCGCGCCAGGAGTAGATGGACTGGTCGTCGTCTCCCACTACGGTGAAGCGGGCCCGCTCGCCGACGATCTGCTTCACCAGCTCGTACTGGCTGGTGTTGGTGTCCTGGTATTCATCGACCAGCAGATAGCGGATCTTGCTCTGCCAGCGCTCGCGCACCTCCTGGTTGCTCTTGAGCAGCAAGGTCGGCATCACGATGAGGTCGTCAAAATCCAGCGCGTTGTAGGCCACCATCTGGCGGTGGTAGCGCTCGTAGAGCTGGGCCATCAGCACCTCTTCCGGCCCGCGGGCGATGCGCATGGCCCGAGCCGGCAGGATGAGGTCGTTCTTCCAGTTGGAGATCTGGCTGATAAGAGCCGAGAGCTTGTCCTTGTCGTTGTCGAGCTCCTCCTCGGTCAGCTCCTTGAGCAGCGCCAGCTGATCGGTGTCGTCGAACAGTGAGAAGTTGGCCTTGAGGTTCAGGCTCTTGTGCTCGCGGCGAATGATCTCGAGCCCCAGGGTATGGAAGGTGGAGACCATCAGCCCCCGCGCCTCCTTGCGACCCAGGGTCTGGCCGACCCGCTCCTTCATCTCCCGCGCCGCCTTGTTGGTAAAGGTGACCGCCGCTATGTTGCGCGCGTTGTAGCCGCACTGCTGCACCAGATAGGCAATCTTGTTGGTGATGACGCGGGTCTTGCCCGATCCGGCACCCGCCAGCACCAGGCAAGGGCCGGAGACATACTTGACCGCTTCGTTCTGATTGGGGTTGAGCTTCATGGGCCGGATCTCTTGGCTTATGATGAGGGGCGGCATTGTAACAGAAATCACCCGGCCAGCCCCATCGAGCAATAGCTCGCCAGATGCCTTGTGTTCGGCGGCGGTTTTCAGGATCATGACCGACTTTTCGAGATGATGACCACTTTTCCAGACAGTGAGGGGAGCATGAACCAGCAACAGCACGACCGGCTGCGCAGCCAGTTTCCGGCCTTGGCGCAGGAGGTCAACGGCCACCCGCTGGTCTATCTGGACAATGCCGCCACCACCCAGAAGCCGCAAACCGTGCTGGATGCGATCAATCACTACTATCGGGCCGACAACGCCAATGTGCACCGTGCCGCCCACGCCCTGAGCGGCCGGGCCACCCGCGCCTTCGAAGATGCCCGCGAGACTGTCGCTCGCTTTATCAATGCCCCTCGCAGCCACGAGGTGATCTGGACCCGTGGCACCACGGAGGCGATCAACCTGATGGCCCAGAGCTGGGGGATAAGCGAGCTGAGGGCGGGGGATGAAGTCGTGCTCAGCACCCTGGAACACCACGCCAACATCGTCCCGTGGCAATTGGTCGCCCAGCGCACCGGCGCCGTCATCCGGGTCGTCCCCCTCGATGAGCGGGGCGATCTCGACATGGCCGCCTATCTGGCCATGCTGGGACCACGTACCCGACTGGTGAGCGTGGCTCACGTCTCCAATGCCCTCGGTACCGTCAACCCGGTCGAACAGATAGTGGCGGCCGCCAAGGCGGTCGGCGCCCTGACCCTGATCGACGGCGCCCAGGCAGTGGCTCATCTCGAGGTAGATGTGCAGACAATCGGCTGCGACTTCTACGTCTTCTCCGGCCACAAGCTCTACGGCCCGACTGGTATCGGCGTGCTGTGGGGGCGCACCGAACTGCTGGAGCGGATGCCGCCCTGGCAGGCCGGCGGCGAGATGATCGACAGGGTCAGCTTCAGCGGTACTACCTTCAATAGCCTGCCCTTCAAGTTCGAGGCGGGTACGCCCCATATCGCCGGCGCCATCGGCCTAGCCGCCGCCATCGACTTTGTGATGGAGCAAGACCGGGGGTTGCTGGCCAGCCATGAAGCGGTGCTGACCGACTATCTGGTCGCCGGCCTGCGGCAGGTGCCGGGGCTGCATCTTGTCGGCGAACCTCGCCAACGCGCCGGCGCGGTCTCCTTCCTGCTAGCGGATATCCACCCCCAGGATGCGGCTACCCTGCTCGACATGCAGGGGATCGCCCTGCGGGTCGGCCACCACTGCGCCATGCCGTTGATGGAGAGCCTTGGCATAGGCGGCACAATGCGAGCCTCGCTGGCCTGTTACAACAACCGTGACGATGTGGACGCCCTGCTGGCCGCCCTGCACAAACTCAGTGACTTCTTCTAAGGCAGACAACCCGATGAACAGCCTCGCAACCTATACCCGGATCGGCCTTGAGCCCGATGCCGATACCATCCGCCAGCAGTTTGCGGCGGCGAACGGCTGGGAGAACCAGTACCGCCTTATCATACAGCTCGGCAAGCTGCTACCCACCTTGCCCGCAGAGTGGCAGCAGGAAGAGAACCGCTTGAAAGGGTGCGAGAGCCAGGCCTGGCTGAAGGGTGAAAAGAGTGAGGATGGCAACTGGCACTTTGCCTGCGACTCCGATGCCCGCATCGTGCGTGGCCTCATCGTCATCGTGCTGGCGGCGCTCAATCATCAGAGTGCCAACGCTATCCAGGCTTTTGATATGGATGCCTATTTCAGTGAATTGGGGCTCGAGAAACACCTGAGCCCGTCGCGGGGCAACGGGCTCAGGGCCATAGTATTGGCTATCCGGCAACAGGCAGTCTAACCCGCCTTGTTCAGTGGTCGATCAGGCTTCGCCAATCGACCCTGTTTCTTCATTCCCGGCCTCTTTCTCGGCACGGGCTCCTCGTTCGGCAATCGTCCTCAATACCCGGGAGGCGGCGACCAAGCCAAAGGTGGCCGTCACCGGCGTCACGGCGCCAAAGCCAGAGGCGCAATCCATCTTCATATTGCCATCGCTGGCCGCCTTGGCCTGACAGGTGCCGCCATTACCATCCGGGTAGCTCAACTGCTCGGTTGAAAAGACACACTCCACCCCGAACTTGCGCGCCGGATTCTTGCTGAAACTGTGTAGCCGGCGCAGGTCAGAGCGCACCTTGGCGGCCAGCGGATCCTGAATGGTCTTGGCCAGATCGGCCACGGTGATCTGCGTCGGGTCCATCTGCCCACCGGCGCCGCCCGCCACAATCACCGGGATCTTGTTGCGCTTGCAGAAGGCAATCAGCGCCACCTTGGCCTTGACCGAGTCGATGGCATCCACCACATAGTCAAACTCCCGCTTGATATGCTCGGCCAGGTTGTCGGCGGTAACGAAGTCATCCACCTCGATCACCTCGCAATCCGGATTGATGGCACGGATGCGCTCGGCCATCACCTCCGTCTTGAGGCGACCGACCGTGCCCTGCATGGCATGGATCTGGCGGTTAGTGTTGGTGATGCAGATGTCATCCATGTCGATCAGGGTGATCTGGTTGATGCCGGCACGGGCCAGCGCCTCTGCCGCCCAGGAGCCGACGCCGCCGATCCCGACCACACAGACACGCGCCTGGCTGAAGGAACCAAGTGCACTCTGACCATAAAGACGGGCAATGCCCCCGAATCGCTGTAGATACTCTGCTTTCATACCACCACCTTGATTGAGGGCGGCCATTATAGCGACAACCATGGGCGGCGGCGAATTTCAGATAAACATGAAACGGGATGGAGCAACGAAATCGGGCTAACCGAGATGAGATAGAGAGATCGTAGAGACGAAAAAAAGCCCAGTCTTTCGACTGGGCTTCTTAAGTAGTGGCGGAGCGGACGGGACTCGAACCCGCGACCCCCGGCGTGACAGGCCGGTATTCTAACCGACTGAACTACCGCTCCGCATTCGGTTAGCTTTCGCTAAATCTTTTGCCGCTTCTTCTGAGGTGTCATCCTCGCAGCCGGCCATGTGCTTTCACATCACCGTTTAATTGGGTGCCTGGCAGTGTCCTACTCTCGCATGGCGAATGCCACACTACCATCGGCGCTACAGCGTTTCACTTCTGA